>PNJQ01000089.1 GCA_013821985.1 Opitutus sp. | reverse complement strand
GCTCTTCCGTCGCGGCGCCGACAGCCAGCGAGCCGGCCATAAAGGCCAGCCACGCCAGGCCGGACGCCAAGCCGAGCCGGCGCGCGAGGAAACGAGGGCGGGGGGCGGACTCCGTCCCACGCCGGGAATTTGCGGCGGCGAGCGGCAGCGCCGCCCAACCAGTCAGCGGTTCACCCTTTGAACGCGATGACTTCAATTTCGACGATGCAATCCTTCGGCAGCTTTGCCGCTTGGATCGTGGTGCGCGCGGGTTTGTGCGGGGCGAAGGCGGCTTCGTAAACGGCGTTCATCTTCGCGAAATCACCCATGTCTTTCAGATACACGGTGGACTTCGCGACATCCTGCAACGTGCAACCGGCCGCGGAGAGGACGGCCCGGATGTTGGCGAAGACCTGCTTGGTCTGCGCTTCGATGTCCCCCGTCACGAGATTGCCGGTCGCGGGATCGATCGGCGTCTGACCGGAGCAAAACACAAACGGACCCGCGTGGATCGCGTGCGAATAAGGACCGATGGCGGCGGGAGCAGAAGGAGCGGAGATGATTTTCATGGGAGGAAGTGGATCGGCGAAACTAACCACGAATGAACGCGAATGGACACGAAGAATTTCCGCGCACCGGCACAGCCTCGTTCTATTCCCGTGAATTCGTGTTCATTCGTGGTTCAAAAAGGACTGGCGCTTCACGCCGATTCCCAGCGGCCGTAGATGCCGCACGGGAGAATTCTCCCGTCGCGCTGAATCGGCAGGCCGACCTCGCCGCCGTGGATGCGACCGCCGGCATCGTGCAGCAGGCCATCGAGCAGATTGATCACGACCGAAGGCGAGAGGCGCGCGGTGTAGGCGTTGATGAGAAAAAACACCGGGCGGTCGCTCAGCAGCTGTTTGCACTCGCTGAGTAATTCCCAGAGGTGGTCCTCCAGCCGCCACATCTCGCCCGTGCTCCCGCGGCCGTAGGTCGGCGGGTCCATGATGATCGCATCGTATTTGCGGCCGCGCTTGATTTCGCGGCGCACGAATTTCAGGCAATCGTCCACGATGTAGCGCACCGGCGCCGCGGCGAGGCCGGAGAGCGCGGCGTTTTCCTTGCACCATTTCACCATGCCCTCGGCGGCATCGACGTGACACACGCTCGCGCCCGCGGCCGCTGCGGCGATCGAGGCCGCGCCGGTGTAGCCGAAGAGGTTCAGCACGCCCACCTCGCGACCGGCGGCGCGCGCGGCCTGGATGCGCTTGGTAAACCAATCCCAGTTCACCGCCTGCTCGGGAAAAAGCCCGGTGTGTTTGAAGCTGGTCGGATGGATGCGGAACGTCAGCGCGCCATAGTTGATCGTCCACTGTTCCGGCAGCTTTGTGCGATACTCCCATTTGCCGCCCCCGGTCTCGCTCCGGTGATAAAAGCCGTCCCAGCCCTTCCATTCCTTGCTGCCGGTCTTCGGCCAGATGATCTGCGGGTCGGGCCGCACGAGCGTGTAAGGCCCCCAGCGCTCGTGCTTCATGCCGTCACCGCAGTCGAGGAGTTGGTAATCCTTCCACTGGTCGGCGACGATGAGCCCGGGGCGTTCGATCTGCATGCGGCGTCAGAATTGGCCGCGAAACACGCGGAAGGACACGATAAAATAATCGTCGTCAGCGAGGATCACGGGCGGCGAGCGGCTGCCGGGCCGCGCGGGCATGGCTTCCGTCTTCGGACATAGGGCACGCACCCGCCTCAGTAATCCTGCTCCGTCTTCGCGTTCGTGCCGCGCTCGAGTTCGTCCATCGTTTTGACGAACTCCTTTTCGAGATCGATGCCGTAGAGTTTCGCCAGCACGAGCACGCTCCACAGGCAGTCGCTCAATTCATGGGCGAGCTTGGCCTCGACGTCGCCTTCGACCCGGCGCGCCCCGGCTTTCGCCATGACGAGCTTCATCAAATCGCCGACATCGACCACGAAGCCCTGCGCAATCTCCTCGCGCGTCCACGTGCGGCCGACGCGGCGCTGTTCATAGCGGGCGAAACATTCGCGGATTTGCATCGCGCGGTCGGAAAGTTGGGCAAGTTCCATGCGCGAACTCCAAGCCCGCGTCGGCCCGCCGGCAATCCCGGATGCGGCGCTCAGCGCCGCGCATCGCGCCAAGCCCGCAGCTTTGCGCCGAGCACCGCAGGGATGAGCAACGGCGCGCTCAGCACCGTGAAGGCGACGAGGCTGAGCGGCCAGAGATTCGGAATCTCGCGCATCACGATCACCGCGCCGAGCATTTGCCCGACGGCGATGCCGAGCGGCCACCGCCATGCGCGGCCGCTTTGCCAGTAACCGAGTCCCCCCGCCACCAGCGCAAAGAGGGGAAAAGCCCCCTTGCCATACCACGCGCTGTCCCACGCCTCTTTCAGTCCGCTCGCCCAACACGCGCCCCACCAGCCGAGCGCGCCGGCCGCGACCGCCACCAGCCACGGCAGCCATGCCCGGCGGCGCCCGATTTCAGGAGGTTCCGCGAAGTCGCTCACGTGCCGTAAAGCCGGTCGCCGAAATCGCCGAGGCCGGGCAGGATGTATTTGTTGGCGTTGAGCTGCCGATCAACCACGCCGGCGTGAATCGGCACCTCCGGGTGCGCCTGCTGCACCGTCGCGACGCCTTCAGGTGCGGCGACGATGCAGACGAATCCAACGTCAGTCGCGCCCTGCGCCTTCACGAGCGTCAGCGCCTGCGCAGCTGAACCGCCGGTGGCGAGCATCGGGTCCACCACGAGGACGCGCGCGCCGGCGAGCGGCGGGAGCTTGCAATAATAGCTCCGTGCCACCGCGGTCTTGTGATCGCGTTCGAGGCCGACGTAGCCGACGGACACGTCCGGAAAAATATCGTGGAACGGCTGCAACATGCCGAGACCCGCGCGCAGGATCGGCACGATCACGAGCGGCTTCGCGAGCACACGGCCCTGCATCGTTTCCAGCGGCGTTTCGATTTCCTTCTCCACCGTCGCGAGGTCGCGCGTCGCCTCGAGCGCGAGCAGGAGCGAGATCTGATAGCTCAGCGTGCGGAAGAGCACGGGCTTGGTCGTCTTGTCGCGCAAATGCGTGAGCACATGGTGCGCGAGCGGATGCTGGAGGACGTGGAGAGGCATAAGGAATTTTCGATTTTCGATTTCCCGAGCAAAGATGCGACGCTCGACGCGTGCACCGCGAGATTCCAAAATTACCCGCGCTCTGGCCAGCCGGAACCGGCAGGACCCGTTTAAGCCGTCCCATTCCCTACGGCGCGAGCGTCAGCGTGTGCGCGGTGGCTCCGGGCAACAGCGGGGACGCGCGGCCTTTCGCCCAGTCGTCATGCCCGGCACGGTAAAACGGTGAGAGCGGATGGCCGCTCTGGCCGCCGGGCATGTGGAAGATTGCCTCGTCCTCGCGCCCGGGCGCGACGACGAGCCGCTGCGATGCGCCGAACGTCATGCTCTGCACCCGCGGCATCTGGCTGTCGCCGGGCAGTTGCTCGGCCGGCATGTTGATGAAGTGGGCGAGCCAGCTGGGCAGGAAACGGCTGAACGGATGCTGCATGCGCAGGGTGTTGCGCGCGCCCCACGTGAAGCGCGCGAGCGGCGTGCCTGCCTTGTCCGCGTCGGCGATCACGTCGTCCACCGCGGCGAGGAGCAGCGATTCCCACGAGCGGTGGTCGGGGTTGAGCAGGCGCGCGGGTTTTTCCGAGACCAGGCGCCACACGGCATCCTCGGTCATCGTGCCGAAGCGGAACTTTTCGTAACTGCGCTGTGGTTTCTCTAGAAACGGCGCGAGCGTGCGCTCGGTGACCTTCGTGCGAAATCCGCGGAGCAAACGGTAACCGGCCGAATCGATCGAGGCGTGCCCGCCCCACGCCTGCACCAGATCGCGCATCTCGGCGCGTTCCTTTTTTTGCGCGACGGCCTCGTCGTGCAATACCTCGAGCAGCAATTTTTGCCAGCGCTCGAGATACTTGCCGCGATCGTCGAGTTGCACGGCGAGCAGATCGGCAGGCGTGGCCTTTTTCTTCGCCACCAGTTCGCGCAGATCATCGCGGATCGCCTTGGCGCGGTTGCCGTTGTCGTAACCGGCATCGCCGAGCTTCGCGTAGGCGTCGCCTCCGACGATGCGGTTGTTCGCGGTCCAGAGCACGCCGTCTGCGGGATCGGCCACGACCGGCACCTCGCTCTCCGCCAGCCAGCCGTCCCACTTGCGATCGCCGTAACCCCAGGTGACGGGCAGGCGGCCGTCGAAGCCGACGCGCTTCGGAATTTTTCCGGTCAGCGACCACGCGATGCGACCGGCGCGGTCGGCGATGAGAATGTTTTGATTCGGCATGCCGACGCGGTGCGCGATCGCGATCGCTTCCTCGGTCGTGCGCGCAGTCTCGAGAGCGGCGATGTTGAGGTTGGCCGACTCCGGCGAGTGCGCGTTCCATCGCAGCACGTAGTAGCGACCCGCGTCCGCGGGCCCGATGATCGGGCCCCACTCGGTCCAGCGCGTCGTGAGCGTCTCGTCGGCCTCGCCCTTCACCTTGATCGTCTCGGCGCGCTCCTCGATGTCGCGCCACCCGGCCGGCGACCGGTATTGGAGGTCCGCGTAGGTCTCGATCACGACGACATCAGTCGTATCGACGTAGGAATTCGTGAAGCCCCACGCGATCGCGCCGTTGCTGCCGACGGCGATCGTCGGCGCGCCCGGCAGCGTCACGCCCACAACTCGCTGCGTGGCGCCATTGGCGTCGGTCCAATTGAGCTCCGCCCGATACCACACCTGCGGCACGCTGAGACCGAGATGCATGTCATTCGCGAGCAGCGCGACGCCCGAGGCGCTGTGCGCGCCATCGACTGCGAAGCTATTGCTCCCGGGCAGCGGCGCCGGCTCAGCCCAATCAGGCGCGCGCGCGGCGGTCTCCTTGTCGTCCGCGCTCTTCAGGCGCAGCGCGGGCAATTCGGCCGCGGGAAAAGTTGTGCCGTCGATCGCCGCGTCGGCGCTCGTGCCACGCGGCGCGAAAAATGCCACGCCGCTCGCCCCGTAGGCGTTCTGGAGTGCGCGCATCGCGAGGTCGTAGTGGCCGGTGTCGTCCTGCAGGTCGAACCACATGGCATAGACGCACAGGAGCGAGTCTTCCGCCGTCCACGGCGCGGGATCGACGCGCAACACGAGGTATTCCCACGGTTTCTTGTTCAGCGCCGCCAGGCCGGCATTCGCGCCGGCGACGTAGGCATCGAGCAACGCGCGATGTTCCTCCGGCAGCGCCGCGACGACTTGCGCGGCGGTGCGGCGAAATCCGTGCAGGCGTGCTCCGCGATCGACGCTCAAGGCCCCGGGGCCGAACAATTCCGCGAGTTCCCCCGCGGCGCGGCGGCGCAACAAATCCATTTGAAAAAACCGGTCCTGCCCATGCACGTAGCCCAGCGCGCGCGCCACATCGGTCCGGTTCGCTCCGGTCAGGCGCGGCACGCCCGCGGCGTCGCGTTCGATCTTCACCGGCGAGGAAAGGCCCGCCAGCGCGACGGTGCCGTCGAGTTGCGCGAGACTGCCGCGCATCTGGTAGTAGAGAAAGCCCGCCGCGCCGATCACGAGCACCGCGATCACGCTCAGGAGCGAGAACAGGATTTGGAGACGCTTGCCGAGGAGGGGGGACGTCATGGCGAATTCGTCGGAGAATTCCCCGACGCGGCGGCGCTGGCCAGACTGAAACACGGGCGCGCCATCCGGGATGCGCCAGTTCGGGTTTTGACCGGGCCTAGCCGGGCGGCCACTTGGCTCGCCCCGTCGGCGCTGTTAGGGTCCGCCGAAATCCCGCCCGCGCTGCGCGGGCTCCACGCCATGAAAAAACTGCTCGTTCTCTGTCTGCTCCTCGGCGCGTCCCTGCTGGCCGCCGCTCCCTCGGTTCCGCTCTTCTCCGGCACCGGCGCCCACACTCGCTCCGTCACCACCCGCTCGGCGGAAGCGCAACGCTACTTCAACCAAGGCCTCGCGTTCCTCTACGCGTTCAACCACGACGAGGCGATCCGCTCCTTCCAGGCTGCCACGGAACTCGACCCCGCCTGCGCGATGGCGTGGTGGGGCATCGCCACCGCCGCGGGTCCGCACATCAATTTCCCCTTCGTGCCCGAGCCGCGGGCCAAGCTCGCGTGGGACGCCGTGCAACATGCGCAAAAACACGCCGCGTCCGCCACGCCCGTCGAACAGGCCCTCATCGCCGCCGCCGCGCAACGCTACGCCGCGCCCCCCGTCGCCGACCGCGCGCCGCTCGACCAAGCCTACGCGGCCGCGATGCGCGAGGTCTGGCAGAAATTTCCCCACGATACGGATGTCGGCGCGCTCTTCGCCGAAGCGATGATGGATCTGCGTCCTTGGGATCTGTGGACGCAGGACACGCGCGAAGCCCAACCCGGCACGCCGGAAGTCGTGGCGACGCTCGAGCGCGTCCTCGCACTTGATCGCGATCATCCGCTCGCATTGCACCTCTACATTCACGCGGTCGAGGCTTCGAAGCATCCGGAAAAGGCGCGCGACGTTTCCGATCGTCTCCGCGACAACATGCCTGGGGTCGGCCACATGGTGCACATGCCGTCGCACATCGACGTGCTGCTCGGTCGCTGGCACGACGCCGTGCTCGCCAACGAAAAAGCGATCGCGGCCGACATCGCCTACCGCGCGCAAGGCGGCGTGCCGAAAGGCTTCATCTGGCTCTACAACGCCCACAACCGCCACATGCTCGCGTTCGCCGCGATGATGACCGGCCAGCGCGACCTCGCGTTGCAACACGTCAACGCGATGGTCGCCGAGTGGCCCGCGGATTTCGTCGCGGACTACAGCGCGGTGGTGGATTTCTTCTACGCCGCTCCCGTCGAAGTGATGGTGCGCTTCGGAATGTGGGATGAAATTCTGACCCGCGCTTTGCCGCCCGAATCCCTCCCGATCTCCCGCTCGCTGGCCCACGCCGCCCGCGGCATCGCCCACGCCGCGAAAGGCGACACCGTCGCCGCCCGCTCCGAGCAAAAACTCTTCGTCGCCGCGCGCGCCAAGGTCGCCGAGGACGCCTTCTTCGGCAACAACGTCGGTCGCGACGTGCTCGCCGTCGCCGAACCGATGCTCGACGGCGAAATTCTTTTCCGCGAAGGCGCGACCGACGCCGGTCTGAAGCGTCTGCGTGACGCCGTCGCCGCCGAGTCGAAACTGCGCTATGACGAGCCGCCGGATTGGATTATTCCCATCCGCCACGCCCTCGGTGCGTCGCTGCTGGAGGTCGGCCGCGTGCAGGAAGCCGAACAGGTTTATCGCGATGACCTCGCGCGCTGGCCCGGCAACGGCTGGTCGCTCTTCGGTCTCTCGCGCGCACTCAAACTCCAGCATCGCGACGCCGAAGCAGCCGACGTGGAAAAGCAATTCCGCCAAGTCTGGGCGAAGGCCGATCTGGAGCTGAAGTCCTCCTGCCTGTGTCAACCTGGCGTGTAGGCTGGTCGGACGTGTGCGATTCTCCCGTCGCGCCCGCGCCACCGCCCTTCGGGTTCGGGCCGGTTTCAACCGGCCCAACCTCTCGCACCGTCTCCGAGTTTCCTGTCACTCCTCGCGCCAGTAATACGCCAGCGTCGCGAGCAGCGCGAAAATCCACGTCGGTGCGTTCACCAGGAGTTGGTGAAACGGCATGCGGTAGTGATGCACGACCCAGATCACGAGGACGTGCTTCACCGCGATGAGCAGCCAGCAAATCAGAACGAAACGCTCAACGCGCGGATTTCGCACCCGCCGCCGCTGCACGCGCACATCCTGCACGAACGCGCGTTCGTAAGGCGCACCCGCCGGCCGGCCGGCAATCCATGCAAGCAATCCGGTAAACATCGTTCCCACGCTACCCACCCCCCAACAAAAGCAAACGGGGAATCCGCGCGTGCGGAGATTGAAGGTGGCCGGCAGGTCCCTCCGCCCCCTAAAAATCACCCAATGCGGCATAGCTCGCGAAGACAACTCATGCCGCGACACTCGGTTTTTCTTGGCCACGGATTACGCGGATGGAAACGGATGAAGGCACGCGCCACGAAAGCGTGATCCGTTTTATCCGTCGGTCTCCGTGCCATCGGTGGTGAAAAAGCCGCTCGTGCGCGGCATGCTGCGCCGTCGTCGCTGCCACCGCGTGCGATGGCCGGCAGAGGGACCTGCCGACCCACCTCAATGCGACGTGTGCGAACTAAAACGACCCGCGCCTCGCGCTCACAACGCGCGCGTCATCTGCCATTGCGACAGCGGTGTGCGCGTGAGTCCGGCGGAGGTGAACGTCGAGCCCATCTCCTCCGGATAAATCGCGGACGCGCGCCACTCCTTGCCGGGAAACTTTGCCATCACCGCGCGCAACAAGGCTTGCGAATGTCCGAGCCCGCGAGCCGCGCGTTCGGTGACGATGGCGCGAATCGCGACCACGTCCGCCGCTGGATTCGACAGCAGCAACGCCGCCGGCCCGAGCCGCCACGCCACCGCCGGCGGAGTGGCGTGCGCGATCGTCTCCGCGGAAAGCTGCCACGGCAGATCGGGCAGTCCGTGTTCACTCACCAATCGCGCGAGTTCGCGCGCATCGATTTCCTCGAGCATCGGCGGCACAGCCCGCGCGGGCACCTCGGGCTTGCCGCCGTGGCCGGTGAGGCGGCGCACGATTTGAAAGCCACTCCGTTCGTAGAGTTTCACGGCGGATTCGTTCTGCTCGATTACTTCGAGCACCATCGTCCGCTCACCCCGCGCCTTTGCTTCGTCAAGGAGCTGATTCACGAGCGCCTGACCCACGCCGCGTTTCCGCGCCGTGGCCACAACGGCCATGCCGGCCAAACGCGACGTCCAACCGCGGCGCGCGATCAAGCCCACCGCCACCGGCTCGCCGTCGAGCACGGCGACGCGGCTGACGGTAAGGTCAACGCTGTCGCCGCGCGCCATTGCGAGCAGGATCGCGGGGCTCGACGTGATCGGGACAAAGTAATCGGAGAACCCGCGCGTCAGCACGTCGGATGCACGGTCCAGGCCGAACTCCTGCACGGAAGGGTAGGTGAAAGTCATGCGGCGAGAAAAGCCCCGACCCCGCGCGCGAACAACCTCCGAACGACGAAACCTCCGCCACCCGCGACTGGACGTGTTCGGCGCGATGTGTAGCAACAGCTCATGCCCTCGCGTCTCGCCCTCGTCGTGTTGCTGTTCGCTTCGCTGGTCGCTCGTTCATTGGCCGCGCTTTCGCCGGAGGAAGAAAAAATCGCCGCGTGGGTGAAGATGCAGCGCGACGCATTCGTCCGCGATCTCGCCGCGGCCGTCGCAATCGACAGTCCCACCGAAAACCTCGCCGGTGTGCGCGCGATGGGCGACCTGCATGGGGCGCAGTTGCGCGAACTCGGTTTCGACGTGCGTTTCGCGCCGCTGCCGCCCGAGACCAAGCGCGCCGGCCACCTCATCGCCGAACGCGCTGGCACCCGCGGCGCTCGCGTGCTGCTCATCGGCCACCTCGACACCGTGCTGCCCGGCGGTCCCGGCCGGTTGGAAGGCGACAAGTTCTTCGGCTCCGGCGCGGGCGACATGAAAGGCGGCAATCTCATCATCATCTACGCACTGCGGGCGTTGCAGGCCGCGGGCGTCCTCGACGGCGCGCGCCTCGGCGTGATTTTCACCGGCGATGAGGAAGCGCCCGGCGATCCGATCGAAGTCAGCCGCCGCGATCTCCACGAAATCGCCGCGCGCCACGACCTCGCGTTGGCCTTCGAAGGTTCCACCGGCAACTACGGCACCGTCGCGCGCCGCGGCATCATCAGTTGGGAACTGGACGTGCAGGGCGCGACCGGACATTCGTCCGGCATCTGGGGCCCCGTCCTGGGCAGCGGCGCCATCTACGAGCTGTCGCGCATTCTCACGGCCTTCCACGACGAGCTTCGCCAACTCGACGGCGTCTCGTGCAACACCTCGCTCGTCGTCGGCGGCACCACGGCCGAACTCGACCGGCTCGGCGGCACCGCCACCGGCAAGGACAACATCGTCGCACAACGCGCCCTCGCGCGCGGCGACCTGCGTTTCGTCAGCGCGGCCCAGCTCGCCGAGGCGAAGGAAAAGATGCGCGCAATCGCGACGCGCAATTTTCCCCGCACCTCCGCCGAGGTGCGTTTCACCGGCGATCGCTATCCGGCGATGGAAGCCACGCCGGCCAATCTCGCTTTGCTCGCGCAGCTCGACCAAGTGAGCCGCGACCTCGGTTACGCCGGCATCACCGCGCAGGATGCGAAGACGCGCGGCGCAGGCGACATTTCGTTCGTCTCACCGCCGCTGCCCGCGCTCGATGGCCTCGGCATGAGCGGCGGCCGGGCGCACGCGCCGGGGGAATTCGCCGATCTGTCGCGCGTAGAAGAATTGGTTCAGCGCACCGCGCTGCTGATCTACCGGCTGACGCGCTGAGCGGGGGGTGGCCGAGGTGGTTGCCGCCGTCCCGGCCGGCGACAAGACTTCGCTCCGATTTTCACTCGCGATGCGCGCCGGGTTTATCGCTGCGTGCATCCGCGCCGTCGGGGACGCCGGCGCCCACCTTGGATTCGGACATCCGGCGTTTCCCTCTAGCGTGCCGCCGGGTTTGCTTCGGGAGACGGATCGTCCGGGCGGGCGTAGAGTGGAGCGAACCAAACTTCACCATGGCCCAAGTGTTTCTCGCAATTTTCCTTCTCGTATTCGGCATCAACGTGCTCGGCGGCCTCAGCCTGCCGAACTGGGTGCTCGGCGTGCTCGCAATCATCGCCGGTGCGCTTCTGTTGTTCGAGCGCTTCAACGTGCGCGTCGATCGACGCTAGGGCCGCTTTGTTTTTCCAGGCCGGGTAGGGCCGTTGCCCTCAACGGCCTTCGACGCGACGGGCCCTAGTCTTTGCGCACGACGAACCGGCAGTAAATCAACTCGCCGCTTTCGAACCCGCGAAAAATCTGCCCGTCGCTCAAGCCGGCAAACTCGCCGAACAGATGGCGCAGCCGCGGCGGCACGAGGTCGTCGATCAAGCGGCGCTTGCGCGCGTCGTCCGCCCGCAACGCGGCCAGCACGCGCGCGGTGATCTCGGCGCGCTCGACGACCCTCAATCCGGGCGTGGCCGTGAGGGCCGCCTCAAGCTTCGCCATGTCCGCGACCGTGCGAAAATCCGTGTAGCAAAAATGCCCGCCGGGTCGCAACACGCGCGCGACTTCGCGGAAGAAACGGTCGATGTGTCCGTAGCAGTGACTGCTCTCGACGTTCACGACCACGTCGCACGACGCGTCCGGCAGCGCCAGATTTTCCGCATCGCCTGGAGCAAACTCGAGCCCCGCCACGCCCGCATGTAGTTTTCTGCACAGCGCGACCGCCGATGCCGAAAAATCCACGCCGAGGTAACGTCGCGGGCGATGCGTGCGCGCGAGGTAACTGGCCCCGCCGCCGCGCCCGGAGCCGATCTCAATCACCTCGCGGTCCGCGAGCGGCACGCTGGCGGTTTCCGCATAGAGTTGGATGCAGAGGCGATCCGGTTCGTCGGCGGCGTCGAGTCGCAGGGTGGGCGCACCTTCGTCTCGCGCAAAGCCGTAGTTCATAAACGTCCAGTCGCGCTGCTGGAATTGTTGCGCGAGTCGCCCATACCACCAGCGCCAGAGCAGCCGGCGGAGCAGGGGAGAGTTTTCCAACCACCAGACCGCGACACGCAACAGCATCGCCGCACGATGCCGGAGCGCTCCGCCGGCGCGATGCGGAAATGCGCGACACGCAGCGGTGCGCAGGCCGCGAGCGACCGTCTGGTTTACCACGGATTGCTCGGATCAAGACGGATGAAACGGATCACGCTTCCGACGCGGGTGCCTTAATCCGTGCCATCCGCGGCTAATAGAAACTTCGCTCCCGCGGCGCAGCTCTCGTTCGCTGCGCTCCTCACCGCAGCCGCGCGCAGGCTTTGTGGCGTGGGCAAGTCACGAGGTGATCGTTCACCATCCCGGTCGCCTGCATGAAGGCATAACAGATGGTGGTTCCGACAAATTTGAAGCCGCGCTTCTTCAGGTCCTGGCTCATCGCGTCCGACTCCGGCGTGCTGACCGGGATGCGTGCCGTCGCGGTGAGGTTGTGCTGGAGCGGCGCGCCGCCGACGAAGGTCCAAATGTAGCGGTCGAATGAACCGAACTCTTGCTGCGTCGCCAAAAACGCCCGCGCGTTCAACACCGCCGACTCGATCTTCAGCCGATTGCGCACGATGCCGGCGTCGAGCATCAACGCGGCGCGTTTCTTCGCGTCGAAGCGCGCGACTTTCCGCGCGTCGAAGTTCGCGAAGGCGCGGCGGTAGTTTTCGCGTTTCTGCAGAATCGTGGACCAGCTCAGGCCGGCTTGCGCGCCCTCGAGGATCAGCATCTCAAAGAGGTGGCGGTCGTCGTGTGAGGGCACGCCCCACTCGGTGTCGTGGTAGTGGTGTTGGAGCTCGGCTTCGGCCCAGGGGCAGCGGTTTTTCATCGGCGCGAGTATAGCCGAACGGCGCGACAACGTTATGTCAGCAGCGATTGCGCGCCGGGGCGTCGCGGAATTTTCGCCGTCAAAAACTGTGCTCTCGCTTTCGAATCGGGCCTGTGCAGGTTCGCGCGAAGTTACCTCCCCCCTATGCCTCTCCTGCAATTGACGGAAGAACAGGTGCGGACGATGTCCCGCACCGAGAAAGACAACTGGTGGTTTAAGAACGTTTATCGCGGCGACATGCCTCAGCTCACGCTGCGGTCGGGCCTGACGGGGTTCATCCTCGGCGGCGTGCTCGCGGCGACCGCGCTCTATATCGGCGGCAAGACGGGCATCGGCATCGGCGTCGGCCTGACATCGGTGATCATGGCCTTCGCGCTGTTCCGCATGATGGCGAATCTCGGGTGGCTGAGCGATTTCACGATCCTCGAGAATAATTGCACGCAGTCGATCGCCACGGCGGCCGGCTACATGGTGATGCCGCTTATCTCCAGCCTCGCGGCCTACATGCTCGTCACGGGTCACATCGTGCCGTGGTGGCAGATGATCATCTGGCTGATCGTGATCGCGATGATCGGCGTGCTGCTGGCGTTCCCGATGAAGCGCCGCTTCATCAACGAAGACCAGCTCCCGTTCCCCGAAGGTCGCGCCTGCGGCGTCGTGCTCGACGCGCTCTACACCGGCAAGGCCGAAGCGGGCATGTTCAAGGCGAAGCTGCTCGGCATCGTGGGTCTCGGCACCGGTCTCTACCAATTTATCTCCAGCGACGGCTGGATGCGCCTCGTGCAGTTCAAGATCCTGCGCATGGACAAATGGACGGGCCTCACCGAACCGTGGCACTTCCAGGAGACGATCGATCTCTATTACTACACCCTCGCCGCGAAGTATCAGTGGTGGATTCCCAAGATCATGGGCACCGACATCCGCCAGCTCGGCCTGCGGCTGACGCTCGATGCGGCGATGTTCGGCGTTGGCGGACTCATGGGCATTCGCGTCGCGACCAGCGTCGTGCTCGGTGCCTTCATCAACTTCGTCGTCCTTGCGCCGATCATGATCCAGCGCGGCGAAATCAAATCCTACCTCGCGCCGAGTGGCGCGCTGATCAACATCTCGCGGGCCGAAATCGTCAACCAATGGGCGTTGTGGTGGGGCGTGACGATGATGGTCGTCGGTTCGCTCGTCAGCCTGTTCGCCAAGCCCGAACTTTTCACGACCGCCTTCAAGAAATTCTTCGCGAAGAAGGAAGCAACCGTCGCCCACGGCGACGACGTGCTCGGGGGCATCGAGCTGCCGCTCTGGATGTCCTGGGTCGGCGTGCCGGTGTTCAGCGTGCTCGGCGCCTGGGTGACGCACGCGTTTTTCGGCGTGCCGTGGCACATGACCTTCATCGCGCTGCCGCTCATTTTTGTGCTCACGGTGATTTGCACGAACTCCATGGCGCTCACCTCGTGGACGCCCACCGGTTCGCTGGCGAAAATCACGCAGTTCACCATGGGCGCGATCGATCGGTCGAATCCGGCGAACAACCTCATCCCCGCCGGCATGACGTCGGAAATCGCCGCCAACGCCGCGAATCTGCTCTCCGACATCAAGCCCGGCTACATGCTCGGCGCGAAGCCCCGTCAGCAGGCGATCGGCCACGTGATCGGCATCTTCTCCGGCGCCATCTGCTGCGTGCCGCTGTTCTTCCTGCTGTTCCTGCCGCCGAATGCCGAGGGCGTGCGCACCTCCGCCACGATTGTCTCGGAGCAATTCGCGATGCCCGCCGCGCTGCAATGGAAAGGCGTGGCCGATCTCATCACCAACGGCGTGAGCAAACTCCCGGCCTCCGCCGTCGTCTCAATGATTGTCGCGGCCATCGCCGCCGTGACGTTCGAAGTTCTGCGCATCGTCACGAAGGGCCGCTTCCCCATCTCGGCAGTTTCCGTCGGCCTCGGCGTCGTGCTGCCGCCGGCGTCATGTTTCGCGATGTGGCTCGGCGCAATGATTTTTTGGTGGAAAGCCCGCAGCAAACCCACCCCAGGCACCAAGCAGCACGACATTTGGGTCGAAGGCATGGAACCGATCTGCGCCGGCCTCATCGCCGGTGCGGCGCTCGTGGGCATCGGCAATGCGATCGTCAACGTGCTGTTGAATTGAGTCGGCCCCTCCTCACGCGAGTCGGCCGTGTGCGCATGTCCGCTCCTTCGCACCGGCTCGCGCGGTAGCCGCGAACTCCGCGCGCGGGTTTGGATTCGAACGACGAGCACCCGCGCCCGGAGGTCGCGGGCTACCCGAAGCAAAAACGATTTCCGCTCAGCGCTTCGCCGCCGGAAACAACTTCGTCGCCAGCTCGTGGACCATCGCGCTGGCGGGCTTGTTGGTCACTCCTGGCCGGAAATATCGCGCGGCACCGATGATGCGGTTGTAGTCCTTGGCGGGGCGCACGGCGGCGTTCAGCTCAATCACATAGGGTCGGAAATCCCACGTCTCGCGCACATCGTAGGTTACGATGAGCTGCGTGTTCTCCGGCATCATCGTCAGCGGGCCGCTCTGCGCCTCGTAACCGAGCGCGGTAAGCTCCCCGACCAGCATGCGATCGACGCCGAGGTTGTCGTTCAGCCGCTGTTCGACGAACACGTGCCGGAAACCGCTCAAGTCGGCGCGTCCTTCCCGGGTCAGTTGCGCGCATCCGGCGAGCAACAAACCCGCGGTCGCGCAAAGCAGCGTGGCGAACAATCTCATGTCCGCCGAGACAGGCATTTCCCCCGCCGGTTCGCAACTGCGAGGTTTCGGCGTTGCCGCGCGCCGCTTCGGCCGCCTAGCTTGCGCACCTTATGGGACGTCAATGGCTCCACGCAAAACGCGCGATCGTTAACCTCAAGAAAGGTCAGGTCGTCGGCAAACTGGTGAAGGAAATCACCGTGGCCGCGAAACTCGGCGGCGGCGACCTC
>PNJQ01000088.1 GCA_013821985.1 Opitutus sp. | reverse complement strand
CACCACTCCACGACGATGATTGAAGCCGTCATCACGACGCGCGGCCTGATCGGTCTCGAAATCGACATCGTCAACGCCACCAGCGGCCGCGGTGTCATGTCGCACTTGTTCAAGGAATACGGCCCTTACGCCGGCGAAGTCCTCACGCGCCTCTCCGGCACGTTGATCGCGACCGAAGCCGGCGAGACGACCGCCTACGCCCTCGTGATGTGCCAGGAGCGCGGCAAGCTCTTCGTCAGCCCTGGCGAACGCGTTTACGAAGGCATGATCATCGGCGAAAACCCGCGCAACGAAGACATCGCGGTCAACGCCGTGCGCGAGAAGAAGCTCACGAACTTCCGTTCCCAAGGTGAAGGCGTCGCGGACGGACTCACCCCGGCCACGAAGCTCTCCCTCGAGCGTTCGATCGAATACATCGCCGCCGACGAACTCGTCGAAGTGACGCCGAAGAGTCTGCGTTTGCGCAAACGCATCCTCAAGGAAACCGAGCGCCGCAAGATCGACCGCGCTGCGCGCAAAGCGGGCGACGAATAAGCGCCCAGCGCGACCGCGCATGCTTCAGGCAAAAACCCCAAGGCGACCATTTCGGTCGCCTTTTTTTCGAAGGGGACGCAGGTCCGTCGCGCCGCGCTCGTGCGCAAAATCACGCCGACCAAGTCCGCGTCTTACGCTGCCGAAAGCTGCTTCCGTTCCTCTGCCGCGATGCGCGTGATGTGGCGCTGAAAATCCGGATCTTCGCCTTCGAGCAGCTTCGGCATCATTTCGCGAAAGTCCGCCCGCCGGCACCAGACGCGCATGTAATCCTCCCACGTCTGCCAGAGGCGCGCTGCCTGCCGGCTCATCTGGTCTTCATAGACCAGAATGTAGGCGCGCTCGAACAGCGCCACGAGGATTTCGAACAGGACGTTGCGTCGCTCGAGTTGCTCAGCCGTGAGTTGCTGGCCCGCGCCGCTTGCCGTCATCAACCGCAGGTCCGCGTGGTCCAGCACGAGCTTTAGGAATTTTTCGTAGTCATCCGCCAGTTGCAGATACACCTCTTCATCGTCGTTCATCCGCTCCTTGCGCCGGTCGAGGATATAAACGGCGATCGCCAGCGGCAGGCCGATGATGGTCACCGCATAGCTCAGCGCCTCCAGAATCTCGAGCCAGGACATGCGGCACAGTGCCCCAGCTCGCGTTGCCGGTCAAACGACCGGGCGGTAACGGCGTCCGTTCAGCGATTTGCCCCGGCCGCGGTGATGGACTCGGTCTCGCGCGCGATTTCCTCGGCCTTGATGAGGCCGTGGGCACTGTTTCGGCCCGTGAATTTCACGCACAGCTTGTCCATGATGATATAGACGATTGGAATCACGTAGAGCGTGATGACCGTCGAGATGGCGAGACCGCCGACGACGACGATGCCCATCGGGTTCCGCGTTTCGGCGCCGGCGCCGGAAGCGAAGGCGATCGGCACGGCGCCGAGAATCGTTGAAATCGAGGTCATCAGAATCGGGCGAAAACGGATCGTCGCCGACTCGAACGCTGCCTCCGCCGCCGCAATCCCCTTCTCCACCTGGAGTTGGTTGGCGAACTCGACAATCAGGATGCCGTTCTTCGCCACGAGCCCGATCAACATGATCAGGCCGAAGCGGGAAAACAGGTTGTCCGTCATCGCCGGGCCCCAAAAGCGCGTGCAATAGAGCACCAACAATCCGCCCGCGATCGCGATGAACACGCCGGTAAAGATCGTCGCCGGATGGATCCACGACTCAAACTGCGCCGCGAGAATCAGGAACGTAAACACCAGTGCCAGCGCGAAGAGAATCAATGTGTCGTTGCCGCTCTCGACGAACTCGCGCGTTTCACCATCCCACGCGTAGGTGTAACCCGGGGGCAATTTGTCCGCGGCCAATGATTCCATGAAAGTCACGCCGTCGCCAATCGTGAGGCCTTCCGCCATCTGGCCCGACACGGTGACGGAGCGCAGCCGGTTAAAATGCGGGTAACTTTCGGGGACGGTGTTTTCCGACCAGCTCACGAGATTGCTGAGTTGGACAAGCGCACCGTCCTTCGAGCGCACGTAGAGCCGCGCGAGGTCCCCTGGCGTGGCGCGATTCTCGTCCGTCACCTGGACCATCACATAATACTGCTGGTTGCCGCGCTGAAACTCCGTCACTCGCCGGCTGCCGAGGAGCGACTCCAAGGTCGAGGCGACCACGCTGACCGACACTCCAAGATCGGCCGCCTTCGCGCGATCGATCGACACATCGAGTTGCGGCTTCGTCGGCGAGGGATCGACACGCGGTTGGATGAATTGTCCGCTTTCACGCATGGCGGTGAGAAACTCTGCGCCGATCCGCTGCAGCTCCGGGAAATCGCTGCCGAGCAGAACAAAGCTCACGCCGCTGCTGCCGCCGCGCGGTCCGCGGCCGAACGGGCGCACGGGATTCGCGACGGCCTGTCCGCCCGTGATCTCCCGCTGGAATTGCCGGCGCAAATCCGCGACGATTTCCTGGGTTTTGCGTTCGCGCTCTTCCCACGGCTTCAGCGTGGCAAAGACAAACGCCCGTCCGCCATCGCCGGTGCGGTGAAACGTGCGGTCGATTTCCGGAATTTTCAGAATCATCTGCTCCATATCCACGGAGTAGAGCCGCAGGTATTCCGGCGTCGCACCGATCGGCGCGATGAGATTGGCAGTGAAAATGCCTCGGTCCTCCAGGGGCGTCAGTTCGCGCTGGAGCTGGGTGTAGAGCGCGATGCCGCCGGCGGTAAAGAGCGTGACGGCGACAAGCACGATGGCCTTCGCCTTCATCGCTCCGCGCAGCGTCCGCTCGAACACGCTGTTCAGCTTCACGAAGAAAGGCTCGGTTTTCTCGTAGAACCAGCCGTGCTTCGCGTGCCCGTCCACGAACTTCGCGCGCAACATCCGCGAGCACAGCATGGGAGTCAGCGTCAACGCGACGAACGACGAGACGAGCACCGAGATCGCGAGGGTGATGCCGAACTCGAAGAAAAGCCGACCGGTTTGCCCGGACTGGAAGGCCACGGGCAGGAACACGGCCGCAAGCGTCAGCGTCGTGGCAATGATCGCGAACGCCACCTGGCGCGCACCGAAGATCGCGGCGTGAATCGGCGCCTCACCTTCCTCGATGCGGCGAAAAATGTTTTCCAACATCACGATTGCATCATCGACCACGAGGCCGACCGCGAGCACGAGGGCCAGCAGCGTCAGAATGTTGATCGAGAAGCCGAGCCAGCTCATTACCGCAAACGAGCCGATGATCGAGACGGGGATCGCGATCAGCGGCACCATCGTCGCGCGCCAATCGCGCAGGAACAGGAAAATCATCAGCACGACGAGCACCGACGCTTCCCAGAGCGTCTTGTAAACTTCCTTCACCGAACGATCGACGAAGACCGAACTGTCGAAGCCGACCTCGACATTCACGCCCTCGGGCACATCGGCGCGGATGTGCGGGATCATCGCCTTCACGCCGTTGGCGACATCGAGGAGGTTGGCCTGGGATTGCCGCAGCACTTGCACGCCAACGGTGGGCTTCCCCTTAAAATAACTTTCCGAGCGATACTCCTCCGAGCCGAGCTCGACGCGGCCGATGTCGGAGAATTTCACTTGATGGCCACCGCGCGTGGCGAGCACGAGATTCTCGAATTCGGAAACCTCAGTCATGCGCCCCTCGGTGCGCACGGGAAATTCGCGCGCGGAGGATTCGATGCGGCCACCGGGGATTTCGACGTTCTGCTGGCGCAGCGCCGTCTCGACGTCCGCAATCGTCAGCTGGTGCGCGGCGAGGCGATCGCTGTCGATCCACAGGCGCATTGCATAGCGCGGGCCGCGAATCGTCACCGAACCAACCCCGGGGATCGTCTGCAGGCGCTGGAGCGCGACCCGTTCGACCATTTCCCGCAGTTCGAGGCGGCTGTAGCGGTCGGAGTTGATGGCCAGCGTAATAACGGGCGAAGAGTCGGCGTCCGCCTTGGTGACCTGCGGTTCCTCGATTTCGGACGGCAGGCGGCCGCGGGCGCGGCTAACCCGATCGCGGACGTCGTTCGCCGCCTCGTCAACATTGCGGTCGAGGTTAAATTCAACGGTGATGCGCGATTCCTCTTCCTGCGAATCCGAGCGAATGACGCGGATGCCATCGATCGAGGCGACCTCGCGTTCGAGGGGTTCGGTGACCTTCGCCTCCACCACTTCGGCGGACGCGCCGCGGTAGGACGTCTGGATCGTCACGACCGGCGAGTCGATCAAGGGATATTCGCGGACCGGCAGCCGGATGAAGCTCAGGAGGCCGACCAGCACGACGAGAATGGACGCGACGAGCGCGACGACCGGACGTCGGATGGAAATGTCGGAGAGGATCATGGCTCAGTCTCCGATGCGAAATTCCTGCCGCAATGGACGCGGCTCGAGCCGCGCGCCGGGAAAGAGCGTCAAGCCACCGACACCGGAAGCGACCACCGGCTGCTCCTCGACGATTGCACCTTCCTTCTCGGGGGTGATCTCCACCAAGCCGCGTTCGCGCAGGCCGAGTTTCACCGGGACGAACTGGGCGAATTTTCCACCGTCCTTGTCCTGCACGGCGATGATCTGCGTGCCATTCGGAGTCACGAGCACCGCGCCTTCGGGCACCGTGAGTGCACCGCGGCGCACATCGAGGACGATATCGACATTGGCGAACATGCCGGGCTTCAGCGCCGGCGTCTCGCCGTTCAGGTAGCCCTTCACCTGGCTCGAGCGCGTGGCCCGATCGATGATGGACGAGGCGAAATACACTTCACCTTCGCTGCGAACCTCGCCCTGCGGCGTCTGCGCACGCACGCTGAAATTCGAGCCTGGCTTGACGCGGGCCGTGAAGCGTTCCGGCACTTGGAAATCGATCTTCAGCCGGCTCAGGTCGTCGAGCGTCGTGATCGAAGTGGCGGCGGTGACGTAGTCGCCCGGCGAGATTGTGCGGGCGCCAATGACTCCGTCGAACGGCGCCTTGATCTCCATCTTGCCGACGCGCACGCGCAGCAACTGCAGTTCCGCTTCCGCCGAGGAAAACTCCGAGCGCACCCGATCGAGTTCAGCCTGCGACATCGAACGCGCCTCCGTCAGGTCTTCGCTGCGTTTGAGATTCAGTTCGGCGAGGCGGTGGCGGGACTCGGCTTGGGCGAGTTGCGCGCGAAGTTCGGCATCGTCGATCTGGAGGAGCACCTGGCCGCGCTTCACCATTTCGCCTTCATTGAAATTCACCGAGCGGATCTGGCCCGCGATTTCCGCGCGGATCTGCGCCGTCTCGTTTGGGGCAACCGAGCCAACCAGCGAGAGCGACTCGACGAGGTCGCGCCGCGACACGTTGGTCACTTCAACCGGCTGAGCTGGACGCGCCGCCCCGGGGCCTGCGGCGCCGACGGATTGGGCCGGCTTGCGGCCACAACCGGTCACAAAAATCAAGGCACCCAAGGTGCCAACTGCCACGATACGGATCAGGGGCGACATCGCGCCCGAATCTCATCAAAAACCACTGCGGCGCAAGGGGTATTCGCCGCGGCGGAAAAAACTCCGTCAGCCTGTAACCTTGGCGTAGTCTTCCGGCGTCATGAGTGAGTTCGCCTCGGCCGGATTGGTGAGCTGGAGCTTGAGCATCCAAGCGTCCGTGTAAGGAGCTTGGTTGACCTTCTCGGGATTCGCGTCGAGCGCCTTGTTGACCTCGAGCACCGTGCCTCCCGCGGGAGCATAAACGTCGGAGGCCGCCTTCACGGACTCGACGACGCCGAACGATTCTCCGGCCTTGAGCGTCGCGCCGACCTTCGGCAGCTGGACGAACGTAATGTCGCCCAAGCTGTTTTGCGCGTAGTCGGTGATGCCGACGAGGGCGGTGCCGTCGGCGGCGACCTTCAGCCATTCGTGGGACTTCGCGTATTTGAGATCGGACGGGATGTTGCTCATGTGAGGGAAAGCTCAGTTCTTCTTTAGGGTGACGAAAGGCGGTTTGACCAGTTGCAAATTCATTTTCGTGCCGCGGAGGTCCGCCTGCAGCTGCTCCTTTGCGGCGGCGGCCTCGACGAGGGCGGAACCGATGGCTTCGTTGAGAATCGGCGAGAGTGTGCCGGAAAGCACGCGACCGACTTCGACGCCGGCGGCGTTGAGCACCGGTGTGTCGGCGCGCACGATCCGGCGGTCGCCCGTTTTGAAATAGACAACCCTTTTGCCGGAGCCCTTTTCCTTGGCGTCCTTGAGCACGTCGGAGCCGTTGAACGCGCCTTTGTCGAATTTCACAACCCAACCGAGGCCCGCCGCGATGGGGTTGATCTCCTGCGTGATTTCGTGACCGTAGAGCGGAAAGCCCGCTTCGAGCCGGAGCGAGTCGCGCGCGCCGAGGCCGGCGAGTTCGAGGCCAAGCGGCGTGCCGGCGGCAAAGACCGCTTCGGCCAGGCGCTCGACGTCGCTCGCGGCGCAGTAGAGTTCGACGCCGTCTTCGCCGGTGTAGCCGGTGCGCGAGATGATGCACTTCACGCCGGCGACTTCACCGTCGGCAAAGTGATAGTATTTGATGTCGGCGAGATTTGTCTGGGTCAGCGTCTGGACGATTTCGGCGGCGCGCGGACCTTGGATCGCGAGCTGGCCGTAATCGGCGGAGCGGTTGGTCACCGTGCAGTTGAAGCCCTTCGCCTGCTCCTGCATCCACGCGATGTCCTTGTCGATGTTGCCGGCGTTGATGCAGAGGAAGTAATCGTTCGCACCGCGCATATAGACGAGCAGGTCGTCCACCACGCCGCCGTGCGGGTAGCACATCACGGTGTAGAGCACCCGACCGGGAAAAAGCTTGCTGCAATCGTTCGTGACGAGGTGTTGGAGGAACTTGAGCGCCTCCGGGCCCTTCACGTCCGCCTCACCCATGTGGCTTACATCGAACAGTCCGGCGCGCTGGCGGACGGCTTTGTGCTCCTCGAGGATGCTCTTGTATTGGACCGGCATGTCCCATCCGGCGAAGTCCACCATGCGACCGCCATGGCGACGGTGAAACGCGTTCAAGGGGGTCGTTTTCGGCACGCTCATCGGACCACTAAGCTCCTCGCGTCGGAATGCGGCAAGGAATCTTTCCCCGCCGCGCCGTGGAATTACGCGCAGCGTGAGAGACTAAAAGAAATTGTGTTCGCACGCCGACGCCGCCCTAGTCTCCCGGTCAAACTTCGCCTGCCGTGCCGCCATCGACTCCGCCCAGCCACTGGGTCCACGACCTCAGCCCGTTCGTCATCCAGTTCAACGAGAACTTCGGCATCCGCTACTACGGCCTTGCCTACGTCATCGGATTCGTCGCGTGCGGCTGGTTGTTGCGCAAATACCATCGGGCCGGGCGCAGCGCACTCGACCTGAACGCGAGCATCGATCTGGTCTTCGCCATCGTGATCGGCGTGCTCCTGGGCGGGCGGCTGGGCTACTTTCTTTTCTACCAGTTCGAAACGATGCTGCGCGATCCGCTCGCGTTGATTCGCGTCTGGGAAGGCGGCATGGCGAGCCACGGCGCGTTCATCGGCGTCACGGTGGCGGTGTGGTGGTTCGGAAGAACCAGAAAGGTTTCGTGGCTCCATCTCGGCGATCTCATCGCCTCCACCGCCTCCATCGGCCTTTTCTTCGGCCGCGTGGCCAACTTCATCAACGGCGAGCTGTGGGGCAAAATCTCCGACGTGCGCTGGGCAGTGATTTTCCCGCACAGCGCCAAGCCCGGCACGCCGCCGCTGCTGATCGAACCGCGCCATCCGTCGCAACTCTATGAAGCTGCACTCGAAGGCTTGGTGCTGCTCGCGTTCGCGCAATGGCGTCTCTGGAAAACCGACGTGGTGCAACACGCTCCCGGCCGGCTCGCCGGCGAATACCTGATTGCCTACGCAATCGTGCGGATGTTCGGCGAAATGTTTCGCGAACCGGACGCCTCGCTCCTGCTGGGCGTGAGCCGCGGGACGTTCTACTCGGTGTTCCTCATCGGCGGAGGACTCGCGTTGATCGCGCTTTCGCGCCGGCCGGCACCGCCGCAGCGCTAATACTCTGCTGTAATTTGGAGGAGCCTGCCGCGGCGCGGGCAACTCAGAGCGTGAATCCCGACGGAATGATGGCACCCTTGCAGACGCAGAGCACGCCGTCGCGGATGACGATCTCGTGCGGATACTCGCCGTCGGCCTTGCCTTCGGGCGAAAGCGTCACGCTGTCGCCGATGCGCGCGTTCTTGTCGATGATCGCGCGCTTGATGCGGCAATTCTTGCCAATGCCGAACGGCGGGCGGCCGGATTTCTTGTCCGCCTGCATCTCCGCCTCCGTCTGATAGTAATCCGCGCCCATCATCACGACGTCCTCAAGATTCGAATTTTCGCCGAGGATCGAGCGGATGCCGACAACGCAGTGGCGAAGGCTCGAGTCCGTGACGATGCAGCCGTCGCCGATGACGACGTGATCGATGTCGCAATGGTTGATCTTCGAGGCCGGCAGGTAACGCGCGTGCGTGTAGATCGGAGCGCCGCGGTCGAAGAAATTGAAGGGCGGCAACGGTTGCGCGAGCGCGAGGTTGGCCTCGAAAAACGCGCGCACGGTGCCGATGTCCTCCCAGTAACCTTCGAAGATGTAACTGCAGAGCTTGGCCTTCCCGAGCAGGCTCGGAATAACTTCCTTGCCGAAATCCTTCATCGTGTTGTCCAGCGAGCGCGCGAGCACGTCGCGGCTGAACACGTAGATGCCCATCGAGGCAAGGCAGCGCTTTTCGCCGGTGGTGTTGGTGCCGAGTTGCGCCTCGAGCGCATCACTCATCGCGAGGCCTTCGATGATGGCGGGGTCCTTCGGCTTCTCGACAAACTCGAGCACGCTCAGATCGTCGGCGACGCGCATCAGACCAAGTCCCTCGACCTTGGAGGCCGCGAACGGGATCGCCGCGATGGTCACGTCCGCGCCGGAGGCAACGTGCTGCGCGACGATCTTGTCGAAATCCATCCGGTAAAGCTGGTCGCCCGAGAGAATCAGGATGACGTCGTGGCGGTGGCTGTTGAAGTGAACCAGATTGCGCCGCACCGCGTCGGCCGTGCCTTCATACCAGGCGTTGCTCTTTTCGGTCTGCTCGGCGGAAAGGATATCGACGAACCCGCCGCTGAACGGGTCGAAATGAAAACTCTTCTGGATGTGCCGGTGCAGCGAAGCGGTCAGGAACTGCGTCAGCAAAAAAATCCGGTTGTAGCCGGAGTTGATGCAATTGCTGATCGGAATATCGACCAGACGGTATTTGCCCGCGAGCGGCACCGCCGGCTTGCAGCGCTCTTTCGTGAGGGGAAACAGCCGCGTGCCGCGACCGCCGCCCATGATCACCGACAAAACTTTTTTTGCGTCCGCCATGTTCAGAGGTAATTCCTTGCGTAGCATCCCCACCCCACCTCAAATCGCCAGCTAAAATCACCATGTGTGGCATCGTCGGATACGTCGGAAAACATAAAGCAGCTCCCCTGATCCTCGAAGGCCTCAAGCGGCTCGAGTATCGCGGCTACGACTCGGCCGGCCTCGCCATCTGGCAGGACGGGAAGTTTACCGTAGCGAAAAAAGTAGGACGCGTGGCCAATCTCGAACCCGAGGCGGCCAAATTCCGCCTCCACGGCACCTACGGCATGGGACACACGCGTTGGGCCACGCACGGCGGCGTGACGGATGAAAACGCGCACCCGCATGTCAGCACCGACGGCAAGATCGTTCTGATCCACAACGGCGTCATCGAGAACTACGCCTCGATGAAAAAATTCCTTCTCACGAAGGGTTTCACCTTCAAGTCGGAGACCGACACCGAGGTGCTCTGCAACTTGATCGCCTACCATTTCGCCAAGGAACCCGTCGAGGGCGACGAGAGCCGCTTCGTCAGTGCCGTGCGCAAGACGCTGCGGCACGCCGAAGGCACCTACGGCATCGTCGTGATGGCGGCAGAAGCCCCGGGCGAACTCGTCACCGCGCGCAAGGGCTCCCCGCTCATCCTCGGCATCGGCGACGGCGAGAGTCTCGTCGCGAGCGACGTCGCGGCGATCGTCAGTCGCACGCAGAGTGTCGTCTATCTGAAGGACGGCGAGGTCGCACACCTGACGCCGCAGCGCTTCTCCATCACCACACTCGGGGCCGACGAGGTCTCGCCCGTGGTGGACAGGGTTACCTGGTCCATCACCGACGCCGACCTCAACGGTCACGCGCACTTCATGGAGAAGGAGATTTTCGAGCAGCCGGCCGCGCTGGAAAACGCGATGCGCGGACGCTTTTCCGAGGACGGAAGCACCGCGAACTTCGGCGGACTGAACATTTCCGCGAGTGAGTTCCGCAGCTTCGATCGCTTCCAGTTTTGTGCCTGCGGCACTGCCCTGCACGCGTGCATGGTGACCGAGCACCTGATGGAGCGCTTCGCGCGCGTGCCGGTCGAATGCGATTACGCCTCCGAGTTCCGCTACCGGAACATGCCCCTCTACCGGAACACGCTCTTTTTCGTGATGAGCCAGTCCGGCGAAACGATCGACACGTTGGCCGCCATGCGCGAAGCCAAGCGCAAGGGCTACAAGGTTCTCGCGATTAACAATGTCGTCGGTTCCACCATCGCCCGCGAAGCGGACGGTGGCATCTATCAGCACGTCGGACCGGAGGTCGGCGTCGCCTCGACCAAGGCGTTCACCTCGCAACTGCTCCTCGGCGCGATGCTCGCGCTCTACGTGGCGCGCATGCGCGACATGAGTTTCAGCGACGGCGTCGAATACGTGAACGCGCTCAAGGGGGCGCCCGAACTCGTGCGCCAGGCGCTCGGCCAGGCGGAACACATCAAGGGCATCGCGAAGCGCTACGCGCATTATCGCGACATGCTTTTCCTCGGCCGGTTGTCGCTCTTCCCCATCGCGCTCGAAGGTGCGCTGAAGCTGAAGGAAATTTCCTACATCCACGCCGAAGGCTACCCGGCCGCGGAGATGAAACATGGGCCGATCGCGCTCATCAGCGAAGACTGTCCGTCGGTGTTTTTCGTCTCGTCGGGCGAAATGTTTCACAAGGTCATTTCGTCGATGCAGGAAATCAAGGCGCGCAAAGGCAAGGTCATCGCCGTGGTTACCGCGGAATGTCAGATGCCGGAAGGTTTGGCGGACGAGATCATCCCGATCCCCGAGTGTCACGAAGCCGTGCTGCCCATCGTCGCCACGATTCCGGTGCAATTGCTGAGTTACTACATCGCGGTCGAGTTGAACCGTGACGTAGACAAACCTCGCAATCTCGCGAAATCGGTGACTGTGGAATAGGGATGCACGTCACTCCGTCGCGCGAAGCGTTCCTCGAATTGAGCCAGCGCGGCAACGTCGTGCCCGTCTGCGCCGAACTGCTCGCCGACCTCGAGACGCCCGTCTCCGCTTTTGCCAAGCTCCGCGGAAAAGGCCCGGCGTTTTTGCTGGAATCGGTGGAAGGCGGCGAACACGTCTCGCGCTACAGTTTCGTCGGCTGCAATCCGCGCAAGGTCATGTCCGCGCGCGCGACCGACCCCGACCCGCTCGCGCGGCTCGAAGCAGAAATGGCGCGCTACCGTCCGGTGGAGGTCGCAGGACTGCCGCCCTTCACCGGCGGAGCGGTCGGCTACCTCGGCTACGAATACATCCACGCCGTCGAAAAGACCGTGCCGCTCGCGGCGCGCGACGACCTCGGCGTGCCCGCCATGTGGTTCATGCTGTGCGACTCGCTGGTGGTGTTCGACCGCGCGCGCCAGACTTTGCGGCTCATCGTCAATGCGCACATCGGCGATGACCCCACGGCCGCCTTTGACGGGGCGGTCGCCGAATTGCACCGGTTGCGCGCGGCGCTGCAGTCGCCTTGTCCGCTCCAGCCCGCGGCGCTGGGGTCAGCGGAAGCGAAAGTGCCGGCGGGCAACTTCACCCGCGAGGCGTTCGAGCAAATGGTGGAAGACTCGAAGGAGTTCATCCGCGCCGGTGATGTTTTTCAGATCGTCCTTTCGCAGCGTTTCACGCGCGCCTTTACGCGCACGCCACTCGATCTCTACCGCACGCTGCGGACGGTCAACCCGTCGCCCTACATGTTCATTCTGGAGACGGGTGACTTCGCGCTCGTCGGTGCGTCACCGGAAGTTCACGTGCGCCTCACCGGCCGTCGTGCCGAAATCCGGCCCATCGCCGGGACGCGTCCGCGCGGCAAGACGGCCGAGGAAGACTCCACGCTCGAGCAGGATCTCCTCGCCGACGAGAAGGAGAAAGCGGAACACCTGATGCTGGTGGATTTGGCCCGCAACGATATCGGGCGCGTCTGCTCGTTTGGCTCGGTAAATGTCCGGGAGTTTATGACAATCGAGCGTTACTCGCACGTGATGCACATTGTGTCACAGGTGGAGGGACAGCTTGCGCCAGAACGCTCCGCTTTCGACCTGATGCGGGCCACGTTTCCGGCCGGCACCGTCAGCGGTGCTCCGAAGGTCCGCGCCATGCAACTCATTGCCCGGATGGAAGCCACGCAGCGCGGCACCTATGCGGGTGCACTCGGTTATTTCAGCTACAACGGAAATCTCGATTCCTGCATAACGCTCCGCACGGCACTGCTTAAAGACGGAGCCATCCATGTCCAGGCCGGCGCCGGCGTGGTGGCGGATTCCATTCCCGCTGCCGAATACCAAGAGACGATCAACAAGGCGTCGGCGCTCTTTAAGGCGATTGAGTTGACCGAAAAAATGTAGTCCCCCGGCATCTGCACGGCACAGATGCCCGTATTTCGGGTCTTACAGAGTGTTCGGGAATTTTCAGCCGCGGTTCGGCATCCAAGATGCAGGACAGGATGGAAATGACCGCCGTGTCCCACCCTACCCACGCCATGCCTAACCGCAAAAAGATTTCCCGCGCCGCCACCGCGAGCGCTCTTCCGGTGGCCCGCGCCACCGCCGTCGCCATCCCTTCTGCCGATGAAGGCCTGACGGTGCGACCTGCCATCAAGCCCGCCGCCGCTCCTGTCGTCTCCGAATTCGACAAGGCTTCGCCAGTCGATCGGCGCGACGAACGCTCCAACCTGCAGCTTTATCTGAACGAGATCCGCCTCACGCCGTTGCTGACGATCGAGGACGAGATCCGCCTCGCGGCGCGCATCAAGCGCGGCGACAAGGCCGCCCGCGATCACATGATCAAGGCGAACCTGCGCCTCGTGGTGAAGATTGCCTACGACTACAAGGACATGGGCCTGCCGCTCATGGACCTGATCAGCGAAGGCAATCTCGGTCTCATCAAAGCGGTCGAGCGCTTCGATCCCGCGAAGGGCGGCAAGCTCTCCACCTACGCTGCGTGGTGGATCAAGCAGTCGATGAAGCGCGCCCTCGCGAACCAATCGAAGACCATCCGCCTCCCCGTCCACTTGGTCGATAAGATCGCCCGCATGCGCCGCACGATCGCGGCGTTGACGGACGAGTTTGGCCGCGAGCCGTCCAACGAGGAAATCGCTTACGAGATGCAGATGCCGATCAACAAGATCGCGCTGCTCAAGACCGTCAGTGTCCGCCCTGCCTCGCTCGACGCTCCCGTCGGCGAGGACCAGGACTCCGCGACGCTCGGCGATCTCGTCGGCGACGAGAACTCGATCGCGCCCGACGCCGATCTCGGCGAACGCAACATGCGCGAAAACCTTCGCAACATGGTCGATTCGCTCGATCCGCGCGAAGCCGCCATCATCAAGATGCGCTTCGGACTCGACGGCGAGAAGGAGCTGACGCTCGAGGAAGTCGGCAAGAAATTCAAAGTCACGCGCGAGCGCATTCGGCAGCTGGAGTATCTCGCGCTCTCGAAGATCCGCCGCCAGATGGCCAAGCACGACAAGCAGCGCACGGTCGATGAGATCGAGCAGGAACGCCACGCCGACGAGCGTGCACAGACCATCCGCGATTACCTCGCGAAGAACGGCAAAGCGAACGACTGAAGTCGTCTCATCACTCCTGTCGAAGGCGCCTCGCATCGCGGGGCGCCTTCTTGCTGGATGCGGGGTCCGGCGCGGAGAGTTCGCGCGGACCAGATTCAGAGACCTCCGATAAAGGAGCCCAAGCCGGACCGGCTTGGGCTCCTTTAACCCGGACAGCGTCTCGAACGACCGGACCTAGCGACTGCTCTTCGCGCCCATGCCCGCCATTTCGCGGCAGGCTTCCGCGCACATCCGGCAGGCTTCGGCACATTCGCGACAGTGATCCATCTGCTGATGGCGCGCACATTCCTCCCCGCACGCCTCGCAAATGTCGGCGCAAAGCTGGCAGATCCGCTCGGCAAACTCCGAGCCCGCCGCCATTTCACGTTCAGCCAGCGCGCAGATCGCGGCGCAGGTGCGGTCGAGACGGATGCAGCGCTCCATTTCGCTGACGTTTTTTTCGCCGAGGCACGCGGTTGCGCAGTGTTCGCAGGCGACCGTGCAGTCGTGGCACGCTTCGATACATCGCTGATATTCCTGATGAGCCATGATTGTTTCTCCAGTTGAGGGTTGAATGAGCGCAGACCCTAGCACCCTCCCCCAAAGCAAGAAATCCGAAGGAGCCCTGACCGGGGGGTGGTTGATCGCGATCCCAGTCCTACCGTGAATGCTCAGGCTGCGCATCGTGCAGATCCTGTATGCTCCGTATGGACCCCGATCGATTCGGTCTGCACGATTCTCGCCGGCATCCCTCGAGGATAGTCCAGGCGCGAGAGCCCCCCGCTCGGCCGCTCCCCCAGAAGGACCCCAAAAAAAGCGCCCGCATTGCTGCGGGCGCCTGAAGAGTGTTTCGCGACGGACGCGAAGAGGAAGAATTTATTCCTTCTTCGCGGCCTCGTCGAAGATATCGCCGAGGTTCGTGAGGTCGGTGCCGTTCGTCGCCTTGGTGAACTGCTCGTAGGAGGCGGTCTCCTGCGCGAGTTGTTCGGCCGAGTAGTTGGCAGCCTTGATCGAGAGGCCGATGCGACGGCCTTCGCGGTCGATCTTCACGACGCGGGCGCTCACCTGCTGACCGGGCTTGAGCACGTCCTTCACCTTCTCGACGCGCTCTTCCTGGATCTGCGAGATGTGCACCATGCCGTCGATGCCGTCCTTCAGCTCCACGAAGGCGCCGAAGTTGGCGATCTTCGAGATGGTGCCCTGGACGACGTCGCCGATGCGGAAGAACGCATCGATGTCGGTCCACGGATCGGTCATGAGCTGCTTCATGCCGAGGCTGATGCGCTGCTGGTTCGGATCGACGTCGAGGACGATGGCGTCCACTTCGTCGCCCTTGTTCAGCACTTCCGACGGATGGTTCACCTTGCGGGTCCAGCTCATGTCGGAGACGTGCACCATGCCGTCGATGCCTTCCTCGAGTTCGATGAAGGCGCCGTAGGTGGTCATGTTGCGGACCTTGCCGCGGACGCGGGCGCCCACCGGATAGTTGTGGCGAACCATATCCCACGGATTCGGCTCGAGCTGGCGGAGGCCGAGCGAGATTTTCTGCTCGTCCTTCTGGATGCCGAGGACGACTGCATCGAGTTCCTGACCGACCTTGAGGAGTTCGGAAGGCTTCGAGATGCGTTTGGTCCAGGACATCTCGGTGATGTGGACGAGACCTTCGACACCCGGCTCGAGTTCGATGAACGCGCCGTAGGGGACGAGGTTGACGACTTTGCCGTGAACCTTCGCGCCGACCGGGAACTTGTGGTCGATGTTGTCCCACGGGTTGTTCTTGGTCTGCTTGAGGCCGAGGGAAACGCGTTCCTTCTCGCGGTTGATGTCGATGACCATGACCTCGATCTCCTCGCCCTGCTTGAGCATTTCGGA
>PNJQ01000087.1 GCA_013821985.1 Opitutus sp. | reverse complement strand
GGGATGGCCAATGCGGCCCCAGGACATGTCGGTGATGTGCAGCAGGCCGTCCATGCCGTCGAGGTCGATGAACGCACCGAAGTCGGTGATGTTTTTGACGACGCCCTTGCGGATCTGGCCGGGCTGGAGTTTCTCGAGGAGGTCGCGGCGCTTTTGATGGCGCTGTTCCTCGATGAGCTCGCGGCGGGAGAGAACGATGTTCTTCCGCTCGTGATTAATTTTGAGGACCTTGAAGTCGTAGGTCTGGCCGAGATACTGATCGAGGTTCTTCGGCGGCTGGATGTCGATGTGCGAGGCCGGCAGGAACGAGTCCACGCCGATCGAAACGACGAGACCACCCTTGACCTTCGTCTTCACGCGGCCGGACACGATGGTGCCTTCTGCGCAACGGAGGAGGATGTTCTCCCAGTTCTTCTTCTGCTGAGCCTTTTCGTAGGAAAGGATCGGGTTGCCTTCCTTATCCTCGACCTTCTCGAGGAGCACTTCGATCTGGGAGCCGATCTGCAGCTCGCCAAGGTCGAAGAATTCATTGGCAGGGATGGCACCTTCGGCTTTGCCGCCGATGTCGACGATCACTTCGTTGGCTCGGATTTCGGTGATGGTGCCCTGGATCATCGAACCTTCCTTCAACTTATCGAAGGAGGACTGCTCGAGCAGCTGTTCCATTAATGAACTCATTTGACTGTAAGCCGAAGACGAACGGCGCACTCCACGGCGCACGCCTTCCGGCGGTGGATCCTTGAAGGACCCGTTGGTTGATGGTTACTAACGAAGAGCCGGTGGGAGTGTCGCGGCAGCACCGGCTGTGACGAAGAACGCCGCGTAAGAGGACGAAAGTCCCGAAACCCTCCTCCTCCGGCAAGCGGAAAATCAGTTTTTCTTGGCCGCGGCGGCGTCCGCCTCTTCGCGCAAAACCTGCTGCAACACAGCAAAATAGGTTTCGTAGAAGCCGTGCTCGCGCAGCGGCAGCTCGTTGGCGCCCCCGAGCCCCTGCCCTTCCATCTGCTCGACGAGCCGCATCGTGACCTCCGCTTGGTTCGGGCCGACCTGGGCAATGTCGATCTGCGCGACCAACTGCCGGGAGTCGCGAAACGCGACGCTGGTGTTGATGCGGCTCGCGGCTTCGACGTGCAACTTCCCGACGTTCGAGCGAAGCAAGTTGTAGTCGAGTCGCTTGAACGCCTGCTGCGCGGCGTAATAGACCGCGCGCGTGTCGCCTTCGACCGTGAGCACCTTCGGCGGCACGGCGCTGAAGCGATTGCTGACGCGTTCCGAAAACGACTCGGACTCGCAGCCGGCGAGGAGCATGATCAACGCAACGAGACAAGGAGCGAACGCACGCATCGGGATATGAGTTATGATTTTCCTTCGGCGGGCTGCTGCTGCGAGATGCAGTGCAGCGTGCCCAGGCCCCAAATGAGGTGATAGCAATCGATGCCGATCGCCTCGCGGCCGGGAAAACAACCGCCGACAATCTCGAGCACTTCCGCGTCGCGCTGCTTCTGTCGGAATTGGGGCACCAGCACGGCGCCGTTGACGATGAGAAAATTCGCGTAGCTCGCGGGCAACGGCTGACCTTGAAACGCGAACGGCTTCGGCATCGGCAGTTCGACGATGGAGAATTTCTTGCCCGCCGGCGTGCGAAACGCGCGCAGGCGCTCGAGATTTTCCGCGAGGATTTTATGGTTCGGGTCGCGCTTGTTCGGCTCGACGCAGGTGATGAAACCGTCGGCCTTGTAGAAGCGCGTGATGTCGTCGATGTGTCCGTCGGTGTCGTCGCCGATGATGCCGTCGCCGACCCAGAGCACCTGCTTGATCCCAAGAAAATCCTTCAGGTTCTCTTCGATCTGCTCACGCGTGAGGTGCGGATTGCGGTTTTTGTTCAGGAGGCATTGCTCGCTCGTGAGCAGCAGGCCCTGCCCGTTCACGTCGATCGAGCCGCCTTCCAGAATCATGTCGTTCTCGAAACGGCGCAGCTTCAGTTTTTTTCCGATGCTCGGCGGAATTTTGTTATCGAGATCGTAAGGGGGATACTTGTCGCCCCACGCGTTGTAGGCCCAGTCGGTGAGCGCGACCTCGCCGGTGCGGTCGTTCTTCACGAAGATCGGCCCATGGTCGCGGCACCAGGCGTCGTTGGTCGGATGATCGAAAAACGTGACGCGCGACATGTCCGCGCCCGCTTTCGCGCAAAGGCGCTTTGCCCGGGCGTGGAGCCGTGCGGCGGCGTTGATACGCACAAGTTGGAAGCGGCTGATCTGCTTCACGATTTCCGCAAAGGCATACGGCACCGGACGGAACTGGCCCGGCCACGAGGCGTATTTGTGCGGCCAAGACAGCCAGATCGCTTCCTGCGGTTCCCACTCGGCGGGCATGCGGAAGCCGAGCGAAGCGGGCGTGGATTTTTTCGAACTCAATTTGGACATCTTCGGTAGGGGCCGTTGCCCTCAACGGGCCTTCATCAAGCGTGCAAGGGCGCTTGAGGGCAAGCGCCCCTCCCTTAGTCGCGGAAACGTTTGGTCAGGTCGCCGTAAGCGTCGATGCGACGGTCGCGTAGGAACGGCCAGTGCGTGCGGGTCACATCGACTTTGTTCAGGTCGATTTCCTGCAGGAGAATTTCCTCCTTGGTCTGGCTCGCCTTCGCGAGAATCTGGCCGCTCGTGCCGGCCACGAAGCTCTGCCCCCAGAACTCAATGCCGTCGCCGCCCTCGGGGTTTTCGACGCCGATGCGATTGACCGCGGCGACATAGCAGCCGTTCGCCACGGCGTGCGCGCGCTGGCTGATTTCCCACGCGCCGTGCTGGTTGACACCGTATTCTTCCTTCTCACCCGGATGCCAGCCGATGGCGGTTGGGTAGAAAAGAATCTCTGCCCCGTCCATCGCCGTGAGCCGCGCGCCCTCCGGATACCACTGGTCCCAGCAAACGAGCACGCCGATCTTGCCGTATTTTGTCTGCCACGCCTTGAAGCCCGTATCGCCCGGAGTGAAATAGAATTTCTCGTAGTAAAGCGGATCGTCCGGAATGTGCATCTTGCGATAGATGCCGAGCAACTTCCCGTCCGCGTCGATGATGACGGCGGTGTTGTGGTAGAGACCCGAGGCGCGCTTTTCGAAGAGCGACGCGATGATCACGACCTTGTGCTTCTTGGCGACCTTCTGGAACGCGACGGTGCTCGGGCCAGGAATCGGCTCGGCGAGCTTGAAGTAATCGTGGTTCTCCGCCTGGCAGAAATACTGCGAGCGGAACAGCTCCTGGGTGCAGATGATCTTGGCGCCCTTCTTCGCTGCCTGTTCGGCGAGCGCGAGCGTCTTCTTGAGGTTCTCCGCCGGATTGGCAGAGCAGGCGTGTTGGAGCAGACCCAGCGTGACTTTCATGGGGAAATTCGGTTGGCGACGCGCGCGTGCGCACGTGATGCGGAGCGAACGACGTGCACAGGGAAAGACAAGTAATCTCTCGCACCGCGACGCCGCAACTCTTCCGCGAACAAGTCTTTGACAATGGCCGCGCGAATTGTAAAAAGCATCTCGTTCCCACTTTGGCCGACTGCTCGGCCCTGTCACCGCTTCCACCCGGCAACCTGTCACCCACCTCACCATGTGCGCAGCCCCCCGCCCGTTGATCGTCGTCGTCGAAGATGAGCCGGAGCTCTTGCAGCTCATCTGCCAGCACCTCGAGGTCGCGGGCATGCAGACGCAGCCCTATGATCGCTGCGCCCCGGCGCTACGGTTCCTCGAGCGCAATTTCGCCAACCTTCTCCTGCTTGATCTCAATCTGCCCGACTCGACCGGCTTTCAGTTGCTGCAGGATTTGAAGCAGCGTGACATCAACGTCCCGACAATTTTTCTCACCGGCAACGCGATCGAAGCGGACAAAGTCCGCGGCCTCGAGATGGGCGGCGACGACTACATCACGAAACCGTTCAGCTACGCCGAACTCACCGCGCGCATCCACGCCGTGCTCCGCCGCGCCGAATCGAAATCCGATTTCAATCTCACGAAAAACGTCCGGACCGTCGATCAGCCGTTCGAATTTCTCGGCGCGAAAGTCCATCCGGACCGCCTCGAAATCGAATTTCCCAACGGCTCCGCGCACAAGATTGGCCGCAAGGAACTCGGCATCCTCGCCTACCTGAACACGCATCGCCACGTCGTGATCACGCGCAAGGAGCTCATCCATTCCGTCTGGGGCATTCACGCCGACGTGCGCAGCCGCTCGCTCGACCAATACATCGTGAAAGTCCGCGCGGCCTTCGCCCGAAACGGCCTCACGCTCGACAGCTTCAAGACGGTCCATGGCATCGGCTACATCTTCGAGCCGCCCGCGAGCTGACACAGCGGAAGGCGCCGCGGTGAACCAGTTGAAGTGAGAAGTTGCAATCGAAGGAGCGCCGGTCCTGGCGTGGCGGCGTTCGTCAAAACTAGTATGCAGCTGACGTAAGCCCAGGACAACGTGTTAGCTGTGAGTCGTTGCGTAGCGGCGAACGCTGGGGTTGGTGCCAGTTGTATCTTTGGAGCCACACCGACAGCGCGGCGGTGCGTTCGTCGGAGGGTTGATGGCCGTGCAACCGACGGTCCAAATATCCCGCGCTCTTACGGCAACCGCGGCACTCGTTATTTTGACCGCCAGCGCGAACTATTTCCGTTCGGAGCCTGTGCGGATCAGTCTCCAAGAAGCTCCGATCGTCCGCATCCTTCCCACGCGCTCCCTGTTTGAGTTTCAACATCAGCTGTGCGCTGGCGAAAGGAACCGCTACGCCTCGAATCTCCACCTGCTCGATTTCGGTGCTGGCCTGCTCATAGGTGATGCCACAAGCGCTCGTCATGAGTCCAATCGTGATATCGTCGTTCACCCGCACGACAATCCACTGCGACAGATCGTCGTCGGCCAACTCACGCACCGCTTGGTCAGGCAAAATTTCTAGCGCCCGCTTGACCAAGGCTTGATTGGCGCGATCGCGCGCGATGAGCAGATCCAAATCGTCCGTCGCCCGGACATAGCCGAGGCGATTGATCGCGAAGCCGCCGATCACGACGTAGCGCGCTCCCATCCGGTTCAGCTCGCGCGCCAGCTTGACGAGATCGCTCTCGTCCGGAACGCGCGTCAGCTCCCGATGCGCTTCCTCGTCCATTGGTCACACTCCTCATGCGAGCGAAAGCGAAAAACCCCCTTCGGCTGCCCCTTCTTTTGCGCGAGCAAAGCCGCGGTGGCCTGTAACCGGACAAACCGCTCCCATGCGGTGCGGCGCACCACGCCAACTTCCTTTATGGGTTCCGGTTTCATGCAAACCAGCTTCGCCACGACGGTCGAAACGTTAAGTGAGCCGACTCAGAACAACTCCTGCTGGCCCATGTAGCGGCGCTTGGCTTCCACGAGCGTCGATTTCATCTCCATCGATTCGAGCAGCGGCAACAATTTCGCCGTGTCCGGCGCGCCCGGCTCGACCCACGGCAGCGGTGAAGTCGTGCGCAGCGTCGTGAGTTTCAAATTGCGGCGCAAGTCGTCTGCCCGTGTCGCGATTTGCTGCGCGCAACGGTCGGGCTTCAGCGTCGCGGCGTTGGCGATCACTTCCTCAAGCGAGGCATATTGCTGCAACCACTTCGTCGCCGTCTTCGGCCCACAGCCGTCGATGCCAGGGATGTTGTCCGAAGTGTCGCCGACGATCGCGAGATACTCCGCGATGCGACTCGGCGGCACGCCAAATTTCTCCACCACGCCCGCCGCGTCCATCGTGCGCCAGCCGAGCTTCGGATTCGCGGTCGGCGGCGGCAGGATGATTTTGATCCGATCGTCCACGCACTGCGCAAAATCCTTGTCGGCGCTGACGATCCACACCTCGTGACCGGCGTTTGCGAGCAACCGCGCCTGCGAGGCGAGCAGGTCGTCGGATTCCACGCCGTCGAGTTCGATGCCGACGAGTCCCATCGCGCGCGTGATTTCCTTGATGATCGGCATCTGCTGCTCAAGCGCGACCGGCGTCTCCTTGCGCGTCGCCTTGTATTCCGGATGAATCGCGAGCCGGTCTTGCGCCCCGCCGAGATCAAAGAAACACAGCATCGCGTCGGGCTTTTCCTGATCCTGCAGCCGCCAGAGGCTTTTCACCCAGCCGTGCAGCGCTCCCGTCGGAAAACCGTCCGAACGCGTGAGCTCCGGCATTCCGTAGAATGCGCGGAAAGCGAGATTGTATCCGTCAAGCAGCAGCCATTTGCCCATGACAAGACAGCTAACGACGTCCGGCCGCACGTCCAGTCGCACCTGAGGGCGTCACAATCGTCGGGTTCTGGAAAATCGTTCCCGCCGGCACACCAGGGATGGCCTGCTTTTTGAGCGAGCCGCCTGGACTGACCAGATTCGCTGTGACGAAAATGAGCAGATTTCGCTTCTGCGCACTCTCGCCGTTGCTGCGGAAGAGCCGTCCAAGCACGGGGATGTTGCCGATCACCGGCACCTTGTCGTTCGTCTTGCGCGTGTCCTCGCGCGTCAGTCCGCCCATCACGAGCGTCGCGCCGTCCCAGATCGTGACCTTCGTCGTCAACTCGCGCACCGCGAAGATCGGCTGATAAAAACCCGGCGGCACCGTCACCGTCGTGCCCTGCGAGATCGCCACGCTCGGACCGCCGTATTCCACGAAGCCCTCGAACTCCGTCACCTTTGGATTCAAATCGAGGCTGATGCTGTAGTCGTCCTCCTCGACCGTCGGCGTCACTTTCAGTTCGACGCCGATGTTGCGCGTCGTGAATTCCTGCGGCGTTCCTGCCGTGATTGAAACGCCGGCCGAACCGCCGCCGCTCGCGCTGCCAGTGCCGACCTGGCTTTGCACCTGGCCATACGATTGCGGGTAGCGCAGCTCCTGCGCGACGGTGATCGTCGCTTGGTTGCCCGACAGCACCGTGAGCTTCGGGGCGCTCAACAATTCCGTGCCACTCTTCTGCGCGAGCGCGCGCACAATCGCCTGCACATTGAATTCGCCGAATATGCCCGTGAGTGAGGCGAGCGGACTTGCCGTCGTGCCAAGGTTCACCGTGCCGGGCAACACCGGCGCGCCCACGTCAATGGGCGGCTGACCCGTGATCTGGATTTGCTGCGACGTCGTGGCGTTCTTGAACGCGTCCGCGAGCGAGCGGTTGCCGATGATGTAGGATGATTGGAGGCGCGGGTCCGTCAGTGAGGCTTTCGTGGCGACGTTCCAATTGATGCCGAGTTCATCGAGCGTGCCGTCCTGCACTTCCATGAACTTCGCCTCGATCTCCACCTGCCGCACGTCGCTGTAGCGCGCGAGGATGTTGCGGATGCGTTCGAGGTTGCGGCCGGTTTGCGTGACGATCAGCTGCGAACCGTCGAAGGCCAGCGTGCTGCCCGCGGTGTTTTCGAAGCTGACGCCCGCGAGCTGAAGAAAATTCCGGATCGCCTGCCCTTCGCCCTCAATGCTCTGCGGCGCCGCGGCGGTCAATGCGCCACCCGCCCCGGGATCGCCGATGCCGCTGTTGCCATTTCCGCCGCTGCCCTGCGCGCCGCGACCGGTCATGCGCAAAACGGTCGAGCGCGACACGGGGAAAAACTGCGTGTCGAGCGCGGACTTCTCGCCGCCGGGACGCACCACGATTGCGTCGGCCTGAACTTCGTATTGATAGCCGACCGAATCGGTCACGAGGTCGAGCACGCGTTTTAGCGACAGGTTTCTCAGCGTGATGTTCACGAGCGGATTAGCCTGCGTCGGATCGACGAGCACGATGTTCACCCCTTTGGGCATCGTGCCGGATTGGTCGAACTCCTCGGACACGATACTCAAGGTCGTGACGACGCGGCTGAGTTCCATGCCGCTGAAATTTACGCTGGGCAAAATCACCTGGTTGAGTTTGTCGATCAGCGGCGACGGCCCGGATTCCACCGCGGAGCCCGAGGGCGGCTCTTGAGAGACGGCCGGTCGCTGCCACGCCCGCTCGACCTCGTTCAGTAACTGCGCGGCGGTCTGCGTGCGGGCGGCATTGCGATCCACACTCGTGCGCGCGACCCGCTGCATGAACGCCTGCGCGTCCGCACTCCGGGGGTCGAGTTCAAGGACGCGCGCAAAGGTTTGCGCAGCCGCGGTCGGCGCGCCGGCCAAATATTGAGCCCGTCCGCGCGCAAGCAGCGCCTTCACGTCGGGAGGCGCGGCGGCGGCGACTGGTCGAACCGGTTCGGCGGGGAGCGGTTCGTCAACGCGCGCCGGCCCGGCGACCTCGGGCGCCCAGGTCGGAGTTTCTACGGCGCGCGATTCTGCCGTCACCCCTTGTGGCGCAGTGGCCGCGATGCGCTGCGCCTCCGCCACGCGGGCAAAATGTTCGTCGCGCGCCGTGGAGACTTCCGCGATCGCGACGTTCAATTCGGCAACGGCGTCCTGCGTCAGCGCATTTTCCGGCAATTGCCCGCCCATTCGCGCCAAGCGATCGAGCGCGGCGGAAAATTCCCGCTTCCCTGCCAATCGGCGGGCCTCCCGCACCGCCTCGCGCGCGGCTTCACGCAACGCGGTGAGGCGCACCTCTTCCGCCCGCGCGAGATCGTCCACTTCCGGGGACGGGGGCTTCGAGGCCGCGACAACTCCTCCGCTCACGGTCATTTTTTTCTGTGCGCTTTGGTCCAAGCCGGCGATCAGGCGCGTGACCGTTGCATCGCCGGGTGCGAGGCGCAGCAACTCCTCCAGCCTCGCGCGCGCCTCGTCGAGGTTGCCCTGGTCGCGGGCGGTGAGAGCGGCCGAAAGCAGGCGGATTTTCGCCTCGGCCGGTTCCTCCGCCCCGCTGCGGGCATCGGCGAAAGGCGAGGCAATCGCCAACAGAAGGGTGAACGCGGCGAGGAGGAAGGGGCGGCGGAGCATGAGAAATTCAGGGATGCGACTCTGACGCGGCCACCTCGGACTGGCGGCGGGATTGGAACCGCGGTGCCACGGCGGGCGATTTTTTCGTGAGTTTTTCCCCGGCGATCGGTTTCAGCACGCGTGTCTCCGGGTAAGGCAGGCCGGCGACTTGCTTTGCGACGACGACTTCCGGCGGATCGAGCTGGATGCGCTCGATGCGATAGGTCGCGCTCTCCTCCTCGATCACGTCACCCTCGCGCACTTCGCGCGGCTTGAGTCCGGCGCCGAGGCGCAGCACGGCGAGCGGCGTGTCGGTGAATTTCCGCGCACGGCTGTCGAGCGTCACTTCCGTGCCCGTCTGCTCGTCGCGCAGCGTCGCGATGGCCGCGATGTCGTAGGCCGGCATCCCAGGATCATCGCTCACGTTGATCTTGCGCACATCGATGCTGGCGAGCGCGAGCCCGAGTTCTTCGAATCGTTTGCCCGAACGCGCGAGCAACGTTTCGGTCAATTTCGGGCTGACGAATGCCGCGACGTAATCGCCCGGCGCGCCGACGTAGCCCACAAGCTGCAAGCGGTAGAGTTCGCGCTTCACGTCGAGCAGTTCGAGTCCGAACACCAAAACCGTCTCGCCGAAGTGCGCCGGAGGCGTCACGGCGAACGACCGCGCCGCCTCGTGGTAGTAAATCACGGGCGGCGTGAAAACTTCATAGATCCAGCCCGGGCCGTGCGACTGGGAGCGAGGCTTCGGCCAGCCTTTGGCTCCAGCGGCCGGCATGGGCAAATCAGCGCGCACGTAGTCCGTCCCCTGCAACTCCACCGCTGCCGGTTCGCGTCGCAGCGCTTCAAGGGCCGGCCGCTGTCGCCAGTTCCAGGTGGCAGTGCCGAGAGTGCAAAGCAACGCCGCGCCGAAGGCGATTTTTTCCACCGACCGGCGCAGGGACGCGATCATGGGGTGGCGGGCTTGGGGGCCGCGAGGACTTCGACGAATTCCACCACCACGGAAAACTTTGAAAGGTTCTGCGTCACGAGCGGCACAGGTGCGGAGCTCGCCGCCGACATCGTGGGCTGTCCGGGCGAATTGTCCTCCGCGAGCGCCGCGACTTCCACGCTGCGCACGATGAGCGGGAGCTTGAAGGCCGCCAGTTCGTTGAGCAACGCGCGCAACGTCTGTGTCTGGCCGGTAAACTCGAGTCGATACGCCTCCGTGTCCACCAGCCCCGGCACGCGCAACCGCACCTGCGGCGCGGCCTCGAAAAAATCCGCCGTCTCATCGCCGGCCGAGCCGGTTTTCCGCGACGCCGCGTCCGGCGCAGTCCGTGCAGCGGCGCGCTGGGCATCGGTCAGCGGACGTTCACGCTGCACGGCCAGCAGCGAACGCGGACGCGCCTCGCACAAGGTCTCCACCAGATATTCGATGACTGTTTGCTGGCGGTGCACCGCACCGAGCAAATCCGGTTCCGGGCCGTCATTCGCGTAGCTAGAAAACCCGAAACGCTCCTCCGTGCGCAACTCCACCTGTTGGCGCGCCGCGAGCGCGCGCGCCCTTTCGGCAAAGGCGGCGAGCGCGAAATAGGCATCAAGCGGCCGGGTCGGCGGCTTCGGCAGCCAATGCCCGCGACCTTGCAGCGCCTGACAGAACTCGGCGAACCGGCGTTCACCCGCGATGACATTGGCAGCGATCGCAGCGGCATTTTCCGCGCTCAACGTGGGCGACTGCCGCGCAAGCCAATCTCGTTCCTCCTTGCGCTGGCTGAGCATGGCCTGCGCCCGTTTCGAGCGCTGCCATCCGCCATGGAGCAGCCATGCCTCGGTGGCCAGCGCACCGCCTGCGAACGACAGGACGAGCGCGAAGAAAAGATTTTGCCGCAGCCAGTTCATTTCAGAGCGGGCGCGCGGGTTGGCCAACGAGGATAAAGTCAAAACGCAGAATGCCTGGCTGGCGGTTGTCGAATCGCTCGCCTTCCACCGCCGAAACGAAGGGCGATTCGGCGAGGCTGCCGAGCAACTCCGTCACGCGGCGATAAATGTCGGGGCTGACCTTCGCGAGCGGGTTTGTCTTGTCGAGCATGCGACCGGAAACGGCGATGCGCAGCGGCGCCGGATCGCCGTCCGGCGCGGCCGGCGCGTGTTCCAACCGCTCCAGCCACACATCCTCGACCTTGCAGAGGCGGTCCTGCAGGTCGGACAGCAGCGCCTGCCAACTCGAACGCCGATCGTCGATCGCTTGCAGCGCGGCGAGCTGCGATTGCAGCAGCGTGAGCCGTTCGAGGTTTGCGCGATTCGCGCCCTCGCGCACGCGCAGCGGCGCGATCTCCGCTTCGACGTCCGCCGTCTTGGTGCGCAGTTCGGCTTCCAGCGCACGAAAATGCGCCAGCGGTGGCAGCAGCGTCGCGGCGACCAGGCACGCCGCAGCGGCAAGCCAGGGCTGACGCTGCCGCGCGCTCGCTTGGGAGCGCAGGCGCGTCGGGAGAAGATCGATGTCCAGAACGTCATCGCTCCGGCACACCGCCGCACCGACGAGCGCGGACAAAGTCAACGCGTGCTCAACCGCGCCCGCGTCCGCCGCGGCGCGCGCGATCTCGATTTGCCCGAGCGGATTGAACTGACCGACCGGCACGCTGAGCCGAGTCGTGAGCGAATTCGCCAACTGCGGGACCTGCGCCGTGCCGCCCGTGAGCAGCACGCGCGCGGGACTCGCCGCGCCGGACTGACGCTTGAAATGCAGCGCAGAGCGGGTGATTTCCTGCGCGAGGCGCGTGGCAAAGGCCTCGATGGCGGGAGCCGCGAGTTCAGCGTGCCCCCGGGAAAGTTTCAGCGCCTCGGCGTCGGCGAACTCGCAACCCTGGCCCTCCGCCAGTTGTTGGGTGATGTTTTGGCCGCCCAGCGCGATGCTGCGCGCATGAAGCTGGAGCTCGTCGGCGAGGAGGAGCGTGCTCGTGCGCGCACCGATTTCAACGAGGAGCGACGGGGGCGTGTGGTGGGGTTGGGATTCGCGGAAAACCGCGCGCAAGGCGAGCGGAGTGGGCACGACCGCTCGCGGAACGAATCCGGCGGCTTCGAGCGCAGCAGAAAGCCCTTCGACGGCGTCCCGCTTGACGGCACAGAGCATCACGTGCGTCTCCCTATCGGATTCGCCGGTAATCGCGTGTCCCCACACCACATCGGCGAGCGCGTAGGGAATGTTTTGTTGCGCCTCGAAATGAATGATTTTCGCCCGCTTGGACGCGTGCACGCGCGGCGTCTTCACGGATTTCGTGAGCGTCAGATGCCCGGGGAGGACGAGCACCACCGGACCGCGCGCCACCCCGCGGCGAACCAAGTTCCGTGCCGCCGAGCTGACCTTTTCCAGCCACACCCCCTCGTCAGCGGGGGACGCCAGCCATTCCTCGCGCGCGAACTCTTCGAGCCGCAGTTTTCCCCGCTTCGCCGCAAAACGGCCGAAGGCGACATGCGCTGCTCCGCACTCGAGAACCGAAACGGCGTGGAAAAAAGAAACGGGCATCCTGTGCATGGAGGCCCGTGGAGGTTTTGTTTGCCGGAGAACGGGCAAAGGTCACGCTCAAAAACCTGCCATGAGTTCCGCCCTGCCCTACAAGATCAGTGTGCTCGTCTTTCTGGAGAATCGCGCCGGCGAACTGCTCCTGATGCTGCGCGCGAAGCAGCCGAACCTGGGCGTGTGGTCGCCAATCGGCGGCAAGCTCGAGATGGAAACGGGCGAGTCGCCGTTCCAATGCGCGGTCCGCGAAATCGAGGAGGAAGTTTGCCTCAAGGTCCGCGAGTCCGACCTCCATTTGTTCGCGATGATCGCGGAGAAAGCCTACCAAGGGCATAACCATTGGTTGATGTTTCTCTTCCACTGCAAGCTGCCGATCGAGGCGTTGCCGCCGGATATTTCCGAGGGGAAATTCGCCTTCTGGTCGCGTGCGGACGTGAACAAATTGGAGATTCCCGAGACGGACGCTGCTGCGCTTTGGCCGATCTACGACCAGTATCGCGATCGCTTCGTTTCGCTGCGTGCTGACTGCTCGGTGTCGCCGATCCAGATCACGGTCGAGCAGATCACGCCGGCCGCTCCGGCCCTGACGGGCGCGGTTTCGGGTATCAGCCCCCTGAGCTAATACAGTTCCGCACCGTAAGTTTCGCTTGTCTTTCGGGGGCATTGCCCAAGTTAGGACCTTGGCGACCAAAAATCATTTTAATCTCAAACTATCGTGAGCAAGAAAGCCTCCACCACCAAGAAGTCCGAAGAGGGCGCCGCGCCCTACAACGCCCGCCAAGCCCCCGTAAACGCCAAGCTGGGCAAGGACGAGCTAATCCAGTTTTACCGCGACATGGTGCGAATCCGGCGCTTCGAGGAACGCTGTCTGCGGAGCTATCAGCAGGGCAAAATCGGCGGCTTCCTCCACCTTTACATCGGCCAGGAGTCGATCGCGGTCGGTTGCACTTCAGTGATGAATGAGAATGACCACATCATCACGGCCTATCGCGATCACGGCCACGCCATCGGGGTCGGCATGGGTTTCAACGAGCTCATGGCGGAAAACTACGGCAAATACACCGGTTGCTCGAAGGGCAAAGGCGGCTCGATGCATTACTTCGATCCGACGCGCCATTTCTGGGGCGGCCACGGAATCGTCGGCGGACAAATCCCGCTCGGCACCGGCTTCGCGTTCGCGCTGAAACACCGCGGCATCAAGGGCGCCGCGATGGCGTTCATGGGCGACGGTGCGGTTAACCAAGGCGCCGTGCACGAAGCCTACAATCTCGCCGCACTCTGGGACCTGCCGATCATTTTCGTCATCGAGAACAACGGCTACTCGATGGGCACGAGCCAGGCCCGATCCTCCGCTGGCCCAAGCCTCGCGCAACGCGCCGAGGGCTACGGCATGAATTGGGAAATCTCCGAGAACGGCCACGACGTCCTCGAAGTGCGCGACAAGTTCGACCGTCTCCTCAAGCTCGCGCACGAACAGTCGAAGCCGAGCATCCTCGAGATTCGCACCTACCGTTACCGCGGCCACTCCGTCGCCGACCCCGACACGACTTATCGCGAGAAAAAGGAAATCGAGGAATACAAGGCGACGAAGGACCCGCTGATGACCTACGAAAAGGCGATGCTCGACGAAGGCGTCCTCACGCCCGAACTCGTGAAGCAGATCGACGAGGCCGCGCGCGCCGAAGCCGAGACTTCCGCGCAATACGCCGACCAAAGCCCCTTCCCCACGCCGGACGACATCAAGAAGGACGTCTATTGGGAGGCCGATAATCCCGCCGACCGCAAGTCCACCGGCAACTTGTTTTTCGATTAAGAAAACGCCAACCGCGAAAGTTCAGCCCACCTTACGTTCAGCCTTTCAGCCCTTCAGTCTTTCAGCCTTTCATCCCATGCCCGTCATCAACTACCGCGAAGCCCTACGTCACGCCATGTGCGAGGAAATCGAGCGCGATCCGAACGTCATCCTCATGGGTGAGGAAGTCGGCCAATTCAACGGCGCCTACAAAGTCTCCGAAGGCATGCTCGCCAAATACGGCCCGAAGCGCGTCATCGACACGCCGATCAGTGAAGCCGGTTTCATCGGCATGGGCATCGGTGCCTCGATGCTCGGCGTGCGCCCGATCATGGAGCTGATGTTCTTCAGCTTCTACTCGGTCGCGTTCGACCAGATTTTCAACAACGCCGCGAACATGCGTTACATGTCCGGCGGCCTGACCAACGTCCCAATCGTTATCCGCGGCCCCGCGAACGGCGGCACGAACGTCGGCGCCACGCACTCGCACACGCCGGAGTCCATCGCAGCCTATCACCCGGGCATCAAGGTCGTCGTGCCGTCCACGCCCTACGACGCCAAGGGCCTGCTCAAATCCGCCATCCGCGACAACGATCCGGTGTTGTTCATGGAAAACACCATGCTCTACGGCGAAACGGGCGAAGTGCCGGACGGCGAATATCTCATTCCGCTCGGCAAGGCCAACGTCTCGCGCGAAGGCACGGACATCTCCATCATCGGCCACGGCCGCGCGATCCAGATGGCGCTCAAGGCCGCCGATCTCCTCAAGGAAAAGCACAATATCAACGCCGAGGTCGTGGACCTCCGCTCGATCCGTCCCCTCGACGAGGAAACGATCCTCAACTCGGTAAAGAAAACCAACCGCGCGCTCTACGTCGAAGAAGCGAAGCCTTTCTGCTCCGTCGGCGCGATGGTCGCCTGCATTATCCAGGAAAAAGCCTTCGACTACCTCGACGCCCCCGTGAAGCGCGTCACCTCCATCGACGCACCGGCGATTTATTGCCCGCCGCTCGAAAAAGTGCAGCTCCCGAATGTCGATCGCATCTACGCCGCCGCCCTCGACGTGCTGAAGTAAACCGCCCGGCTCACCGCTCACCGCTTACTGCTTACTCAAATGGCCAACATCATCGATATGCCAAAGCTCTCCGACACGATGTCGGTGGGCACGCTCGTTAAGTGGCTCAAGAACGAAGGCGACGCCGTGAAGTCCGGCGACATGCTCGCCGAAGTTGAAACCGATAAAGCGACGATGGAGCTCGAGTCGTTCTTCGACGGCACGCTCATCAAGATTTTTGCTCCCGCCGGTTCCCAAGTCGCCATCGGCGCCCCCCTCTGCGCCGTCGGGGAGAAGGGCGAGAAGGTTGATGCGCCTGCCGGCGCGCCGGCTCCGGCTGCGCCCGAGAAATCCGAGGCACCCGCCGCGAAGCCCGAGGCGAAAGCTACTCCCGCACCTTCGCCCGCTCCGGTTGCGGCCGCCGCTCCTTCCGGAGCTGCGGCGCCCTCGTCGCGATCTGAATCGGCCGCCGCCCCCGCTTCTTCCGCCGCTCCTGTAACCAGGGCCGACGACGCCGGCCCGGGCTCAACGAGCCCGGCTACAACAGGCCGCCTGCGCATCTCTCCGCTCGCCAAAAAACTCGCGGCGCAAAACAACGTCGATCCCTCACGCGTCACCGGCTCCGGCCCGCACGGCCGGATCGTGAAAGCTGACGTCCTCGCCGCCGCCGCAAATCCGTCGCTCCTCAAGTCT
>PNJQ01000086.1 GCA_013821985.1 Opitutus sp. | reverse complement strand
CTCGATGCGCGACTCCTCGTCATCGGTGAGTTTGATGCCGCCCGGACCGAAGAATTTGATGCCGTTGTCCGCGGCGGGATTGTGCGACGCGGTGATGACCACGCCGAGCGCGGCCGGAGCGGTGCGAAGTGCGAGGCTCACGGCGGGAGTCGGCACGACGCCGAGCGTCACCGGCTGCAAGCCCTCGGAAGCGAGACCGCCCGCCAGCGCGAGTTCGAGTTTCTCTCCCGAGGCGCGCGTGTCGCGACCGATATAGACCACATCGGAAGTCGCTCCGCGTTCGCGCGCAAACCGGGCCGCCGCGGCGCCGAGCCGCCAGGCAAAGTCTTCGTTCATCAACTCGCTGCCGTAAACACCGCGCACTCCGTCGGTGCCGAAATACTTCCGCTTGGACATGCCGCTACGAACGATAGAATTCGCGCGTGGCGGCAATCTTTTTGGCAACGGCGCCGCCGAGCAGCAAGTCGCGGGCGACCGGCACGCCGCTCTTGAGATCGGGCTGGCGACCGGCAATCCACAGGCCCATTGCCGCGACGGCGATGAGCGTCTCCATCAATCCACGCGGCGCCTTCCCGACGAGAATCGCGTCGGTGATGGCGAGATTTGCCTGAAGGTCGCCCCCCAGGAGATCGTCGAAATTCGCGCGCGTCATGCCGAAGTCCTCGGGAATCCAATTCGCAGTCGCACCACGCAACCGACCGACGCCCGCGATGAGATTGTCGGTCGCCGTCGTCCATTCATCGATGCCCCGTCCGTCCGCGATCACGCCGTGCGCGACAATGCCCGCAGTGCAGCCGAGTTTCTCGAGCACGGTGGCGAATTTCTCGACCAAGGCCGGCGAATAGACTCCCAGCATGACATGCGCCGGGCGGCCGGGATTAATGAGCGGCCCGAGAATGTTGAAAATCGAACGCTGCCCGCGGGCCGCAAGTGCCTTCCGCGCCGGAGCGATGTGTTTGAACGTCGGGTGATACGCCGGTGCGAAGAAGAAGCAGAAACCGAGCTCGCGCAGCGCCGCCTGCGTCTTCTCCGGCGAAGCGTGCAGATCGACGCCGATGGCGGCCATGAGGTCGGCGCTGCCGCATTTGGACGTGATGCCGACGTTCCCGTGCTTCATCACCGGCACGCCGGCACTGGCGAGCACGAGCGTGACCAGCGTCGAGACGTTGAACCCGCCCGCGTGATCGCCGCCGGTGCCGACGATGTCGAGGGCGCGCGGCGCCCACTCCTGCACTCCCGGATCGCGTGCGACGGCGCGGAAGGCGTCGGCGAAGGTCGCGATCTCGTCCACCGTTTCTCCTTTGGACGACAACTCGGCGAGAAACTCGATCTTCTCCACTTCGGGCACGTCCGCTTGCGCGAGAGCCAGCGCGGCGGCGCGCACTTCGGGGGACGCGAGATTCTGGCGGGCGCGGATTTTTTCCGTCAACGTCGGCAACATGGGAACGCCTAGGAGGTCGAAGCCCCCGCGTGTCGCAAAGCATAATTCTCGACACGCCCCACCCCATCCCCGACTTTTCGCTCGTGAGTCTCCGTTTTTCGCGCCGACTTTTTCCTGTCATAACCCTGCTCTGCACCACGCTGGTGCTCGATGCCGCAGGGCAAGCCGCCGGTCCGGCGGCCGAGTTGGACACGAGTGACGCGATCGTGCTCGGCGTGGTTGAGGGCGTGACGGAGTTCCTGCCGATTTCCTCCACCGGCCATCTCATTATCGCGAACGAGCTGCTCGGACTCGAGTCGGACCGACAGCTGACGAACCGCGCCGGCGAGCCGCTGTGGTATAAGGTGCCGTCGGAGAAACATCCGGCCGGCGTGCCGCTGACACTGAAGCTCGCCGCTGACACCTACGCCGTCGTCATTCAGGTTGGCGCGATCGCCGCGGTCGTGCTGATGTATTGGCATCAATTCGTGAACATGTTGCTCGGCCTCTTCGGCCGGAGCAGCGCCGGCATGCGTCTGTTGCGCAACGTGCTCCTCGCCTTTCTGCCAGTCGCCACGGTTGGCTTTTTGCTTCACGACCTGATCGACAAATACCTGTTCTCGATCGAAGCCGTCATTGCCGCGCTCGTCGGCGGCGCGTTCCTGATGTTGTGGGCCGAGCGCTGGCGGCGCGCCAATTACTCCGGAATCGGTTTCACCAAGGGCGAACCGGCCGACCTCACGCCGCGCAAGGCGCTGAGCATTGGCCTCGCGCAGTGTCTCGCGCTTTGGCCGGGCACCAGCCGCTCGATGGTGACGATCGTCGGCGGTTATCTGGCCGGGCTCGCGCCGGTGAAGGCGGCGGAGTTCAGTTTTCTGGTCGGACTGCCGACGCTGGCGGGAGCCGCGGTCTATAAGTCCTTCAAGTCCGGGCCGGCGATGATCGAGGTGTTCGGCTGGTCGAGTGTGTTGCTCGGGGGCCTCGTTGCGGCGGTTTCAGCGGCAATCGCGGTCAAGTTTCTCGTGACTTTCCTGTCGCGGAACGGCCTCGCGGTCTTTGCCTATTATCGCCTGCTTTTGGCGGCGGTATTGGCCGTTTACTACCTGCTTTGATCGGGGTTGCCGCGGACCGGTTAAACATCTTGACGGCGTTCTGCCGCAGACCTTACCTCCTCGACCTTCCAACCTGAATTGCGGTCGGTTCAAAACCGTCGCTGTAGTTCGCAAATCTCCCATTTACCATGGCCAATCCGAAACGTAAGCAATCCAAGCGTCGCAGCGCCAACCGCCGCGCCGCCAACAAGTTCGTCGCCCCCGAGTTCGCGAAAGATCCGGTTGACGGCAGCACATTCCGCCCGCACCGCGTGAATCCGAAGAACGGCATGTATCGCGGCCGTCAGGTCGTTGACGTTTCCGTCTGAGTTCCACCGGCTGCTTCCCGCCATCGACTCCGAAGCCGCCAATTCCACGCCTGTGCCCGCCCGAATCGCCGTCGATGCGATGGGCGGTGACCTCGGCCCGGCCGAGGTGGTCGAGGCCGTTAAAATCGCCTTGAGCGAGGACGCCGCGCTCGCGGCCATCCTTCTCGTCGGCCAGCAGGAGGTGTTGAATCCCCTGCTCGCCACTGCCGGCCTGCAGGGCAATCCGCGTCTGTCCATCGTGCACGCTTCCGAAGTGATCACGATGGAGGACAAGCCGCTCAAGGCGCTGAAAACGAAGAAGGACGCCTCGATGGTCCGCGCCATCGAGCTGGTCAAATCCGGCGAAGCCAAAGTCGCCGTCAGCTCCGGCAACACGGGCGCACTCATGGCTGGCGGCACGCTCCGCCTGCGCATGATGAACGGCGTCGATCGACCCGCGCTCGCCGCGGTCATCCCGCGGGACGGCGGGAATTTCGTGCTGATCGATGCGGGCGCGAATCCCGAGGCGCGCCCCGAGCACCTGATGCACAACGCCATTTTGGGCGCTGATTACGCGCGCGTCATTCTCGGCCTCGAAAATCCGCGCGTTGGCCTGCTCACCATCGGCACGGAGGAAGGCAAAGGCAACTCGCTCACGGCCGAGACGCACGAACTGCTCAAGAAAATCAACGGCATCGTTAACTACGTCGGCCCCATCGAGGGCTTTCAGGTGTTTCGCAATCACGTCGATGTCGTCGTCTGCGACGGTTTCGTGGGCAATACGCTGCTGAAGACGTGGGAGTCGCTCGCGAAGTTCATCACCGGGATGCTCAAGGACGAGTTGAAAAAGAGCCCGGTGCGAATGGCCGGCGCCGTGCTGGCCAAAGGCGCCTTCGCGGCGATCAAGGACCGCATGAATCCCGACCGTTACGGCGGCGCACCGCTGCTCGGCGTGCGCGGCAATCTCTTGAAGGCGCACGGTTCGAGCAACCGTCACGCGTGGGCCAGCGCCATCCGCGCTGCCAACAAGATTATTCAGCAGGATCTCTATCACCGCATCGAAGACGATGTCGCGAAGGCCAACGGCCTCACGCAACCCGCCGTCCCCGCCGCGGCCCAATAACCCCCTTCCCTATGGCCTCCGTGATCATCGCCGGAGTCGGCGCCTATGCGCCCGAGCGCATTCTCACCAACGAAGAGCTGACCAAAATGGTGGACACCTCGGACGAGTGGATCCGCTCGCGTTCCGGTATCCGCGAACGCCACATCGCCGCCGCCGATGAGGCGTGTTCCGATCTCGCCATCAAGGCCGCCGAACGCGCCCTCGCCGATGCCAAGGTCAACGCTGCGGAAATCGACCTGCTCATCATCGCCACGGCGACTCCTGATTACCCGCTCCCTTCGACCGCGTGCGTCGTGCAGCACAAGCTCGGCATTCCGCCCCACGCGACCGCGTTCGACATCGCCGCGGCGTGCTCGGGCTTCGTTTATGCGCTGGAGATTGCCTACGGTCAGCTGCTGACCGGCCGCTACAAATGTGCGCTCATCATTGGTGCGGAAAAACTCTCCTCGATCGTCGATTGGAGCGACCGCTCGACCTGCGTGCTCTTCGGCGACGGTGCCGGTGCCGCCGTGCTGAAGAAAGTTGATCAGGACGGCATCGGCATCATCGGCTCCGATCTCGGCGCCGATGGCGAGCTGACGGAATATCTCTACACGCCCGCCGGTGGCTCCCGCTGCCCGGCGAGCGCCCAAACGGTCGCCGACAAAGGCCATTTCCTGAAGATGAAGGGCAAGGAAATCTTCAAGAATGCCGTGCGCGTCATGGAGACAGTGGCCCGGGAAATGGTGGAACAACACCACCTGTCCCTTGACCAAATCAATCTTGTGATCCCCCACCAGGCGAACGTGCGAATCGTCGAGGCGCTGGCCGGCAACCTCGGACTGCCGATGGACCGGTTCTACGTGAACATCGATCGTTACGGCAACACGTCGTCTGCCTCGATTCCAATTGCGCTCGACGAGGCCCGTCGCGCCGGGCGGATCAAACCGGGCGATTACACACTCCTCGTTGCCTTTGGCGCGGGCTTCACTTACGGCTCAACTCTCATTCGTTGGTAATCCTCTCATGCGTCGCCCCACTCTCCTCGTTCTCGTTGGTCTCCTCATTGCGCTCTGCGGCGCGGCCCGGCTGCACGCCGAACTCGTCTGGACGTCCGGCCAAGGCTGGCGCGTCGAAGGCGGTGCGCTCTCCGTTCTTTCCGGCGAGGAAGGCCGCACTGCCCTGGAGCTGATGAATCAGGCCCGGGCCGCGGAGGAAGCCGGCAGCGTCCGCAGCGCCATCAAGGGCTACGAGAAGGTCGCCAAGCGATACCCGAATTCCGTGTTTTCCGCCGAGGCGCTCTACCGCACCGGCCTGCTCTATGAAAAGCGTCGCCAATACTACAAGGCGTTCGATTCGTTTCAGAACCTTGTCCAACGCTACCCCGGCAGCGAACGGTTTTCCCAGGTAGTCGGCGATCAATACCGCATTTCGCAGGCGCTCCTCGATGGCAAACGCTCCTATATGTGGGGCGTGATCCCGGGCCTGAAGAACCGTGAGAAGAGCATCGAGTATTTCGAACAGATCGTGAAGAACGCGCCGTTTTCCGACTACGCGCCGCTCTCGCTCATGAACGTGGCCCGCGGCCATCAGCGCATGGGCGCGACGGAGGAGGCGATCGATGCCCTCGACCGCATGATCAACAGTTATCCCGGCAACGTCCTCACGCCCGACGCCTACCTGAAACTCGCGCAAACCCACGCCTCGCTCGTGGACGGCCCGCCTTACGACCAGGCTTCAACCAAGGCCGCCATCACCTACTACGAGGACTATCTCATCCAGTTCCCCGGCGACAGCGGCGCCGGCTCGGCCGAAAAGGGCCTTGCCGAGATGAAAACCATGCTCGCGCAGAGCAAGATGATCATGGCGGACTACTACTACAAATACCGCCGGAACTACAAAGCCGCGAAGGTCTTTTATAACGAGGCGATCACCACTTTCCCGGACTCACCGGTCGCGGCCCGCGCCCGCACCATGCTCGCCGACGTCGATGCCCGGCTCGCGGGTGAGAATCCTCCGGCCGTTCCCGCCGAGCAGAAGGCGACGGAACCGAAGAAAAAGAAACGCTTCTGGCTGTTTTGATTCGCTGGCTCCGATGCGCGCCTCGCTGCTCTGCCTGATGCTCGGCGCCGTTGTCGGCCTTGCCGGCTGCAGCCATTACCGGCTCGGCACCGCCGGCACGCCACGCTTCTCCACGCTGCACGTCGCCGTCGTCAAGTCGGAGATCGTGCTCCCGCAGACCCAAGCCGTCACGACCACCGAACTCCGCGAAGCCTTCATCAAGGACGGACGAGTGCGGCTCGTCGATTCAGCCGACGAGGCCGATGCGACGCTGACGGTGAGCTTGGACGATTATGGCCGCGGCGTCGCGGTCGTGCGCCCTGACGACACCGGATTGGCGCGGCGATTCGAAATCACGCTGACCGCCCGTGCCACGCTCACGGACAATCGCGCGCACACCGATCTGTTTGCCGGTCGCCTCCTCACCGTGAAGCGCGGCGTGTTTACCGACAGCGGCCAACAGCAGTCGGAGTATCAGACGATGCCGCTCCTTGCGCAGCAGCTCGCCGAGCAAGCCGTGAAGGCCACGCTCGAGACCTGGTAGGCGGAATTCGAGTCCGGCCGTCGGTGGGGCGCCAGTGCGCCACTCACACTCCAGGATTGCCTGCATTTCTCGCTTTGCAGCGCGGGTGGATTCGCTTGATTGCAGGGCGATGCACGCCTCTGTTCTCGCCCCTTCGTTGCTCGCCGGTGACCACGCCAATTTGGGAACGAGTGCCCAGCTCGCAGCGGACGCAGGCGCGCCGTGGCTGCATCTCGATCTGATGGACGGGCATTTCGTCCCGAATCTCACGTTTGGCCCCGAAGTCCTCGCCGCGCTACGGCGGGCCGGCGTGAAGACATTTTTCGACACGCATCTGATGCTCGCCGAACCGCAACGCTACGTGGAGTCGTTCGCCAAAGCCGGCGCCGATCTCATCAGCATCCACATCGAGCCCGCTTACGACCACGCGGCAACCCTGGCACGCATCCGCGAACTCGGCTGTCAAAACGGCATCGTGCTCAATCCAGGCACGCCCGCCGAAAGCGTGCGCGCCTTGCTTCCGCACGTGGATCTCGTGCTGGTCATGACCGTGCAGCCGGGCTTCGGCGGGCAACCGTTCCGCCGCGACATGTTGGGCAAGATTGCGCAGCTCGCCGCGTGGCGTCAGGAGCTCGATTTGAAGTTTCGCCTCGAAGTCGATGGCGGTGTCGATCTGACGAACGGCGTGGAGTGTCGCGCGGCCGGTGCGGATACATTCGTCGCTGGCACCTCGTTTTTCAAAGCGTCGGACAAGACGGCTTTTGCGGCCGCCGTGGCAAACTGGTAGCCCGGATTAGGGTTCTGCCGCCCCCCCCTGCGTTCGGCCTAGCGCCCGGCCTTACTTTCGTTGCTTCCGCGCCATTTCCGCCGCGCGCTCGTATTGCATCCGAAATCCGTTCGCGAGTTCGTTCGCCAGGCGGATTTCGTCCACCTTGTTTTTCGATGTGAGCGCCTGTCGGATGCGGTTCTGGACATTGTCGTAGCTGATCGACGAAAGATTGCTCATTTCCGCGAGCGCATCGGCCGGCATGCCGGCCTTGATGATTTCGCGCCACGCCTGAACGAGTTCCGGATGCGTATCGAGGCACATCACGCGAATCACAAACGCCATCGCCCGAAATGTGTCACCGCTCGTCCACGCCTGGTTGTAGATCAGCGGATTCTCGCCGCTGTAGGGCGCCTCATCCGGATCGGAGCGCAACGCCTTCCATTCCTTGTTCGCGTAGAAATCACGGCGAATCGGAAGCCGGCGCAGTGCAAAGCGGCGCGGGCCGCCTTCGGTGCCGACTTTGAAATTCCAGAGTTTTTGCCCTTCCATCGAGAGCACGTATTCCATGAACGCGATCGCCACCTCGCGATTCGGCGCCCCGCGCATCAGTGCGATCGGATCAGGCGACAACACCGTTCCGTCCGGCGGCGAATAGTAGCCTAGCCGCTTCTGGCCGCTGCGCTGACTGGCGCTTTCCTCCTGGTAACGCCCGTAGAAATCAATGCACATGCCGACCGCCGAGTTGCCATGGAGGACATCGATCGGCGGTTTCTGCGAGGAGTCGGTGAAGTAACGCGCATTCGCGCCGATGCGTTGCAGCACGCTGAGACCGCGTTCCCAGCCGGCGCGCACGGCCTGCGCTTCGAGTTCCTTGCGTGGCTTGCCTGTCTCGCGCTCGAGCCGGGCCCACTCGAGATACATCTGCTGTTGGATGACGTTCTCGAACGCTTTCGCGATCGAGCTGCTCTTCGTCGGGTCGCACAGCGCGACTTCGCTTTCATAGGCGGGATCGGCAATGTCCTCCCATTGCTGCGGCGGGTGTTTGATGCCGAGGCGCGCGAGCGAGTCGTTGTTGTAGAGCATACCGTAGCTGCTGAGCACGCAGCCGAGCCAGCGGCCCTGCTTGTCGAGATAGGGCTCGCCCGTGAACTCGGCCGGAATCACCTGATCGTTGAACCACTCGGGGTGCTTCTTCATCAGCCCCGAATCGACAATGCGCCCGGCGTTCGCCTGCCGGATGAAATCGAAACTGCCGCCGCCGAAAAACACGTCGATGCCCGAGCTGACGTTCGATTCGAGAAACGCCTTGCGGGCCTCCAGCGCCGCCGCGGGCGCATCCTTGGCCAGTCGGTGATTGGTGAACGCCGCCTGCACATCGATGCTCCATTCCTTCCCGAGCGTTTTCGTCCAATAGTTCTGAAACGAGGAAACGTATTCCGACTCGAGAAACCGCGTGATCTCGCTCGTGCCGCCGATGACACGCCAGTCAACCTGCACCGTGCGGCCGGTCTTCGCCTTCCACCAATCGGAAAATCCGTGGGAATACTCGTAGCGAATCGCCTCGTTGTGCGGCGTGATGATGATGACCGTGTCGTCGGCTTGGCCGATGGTCGTTTGCTTGGTGCGCAGCACGAAGGGCAGCGCGACCACGATGATCAGGGCGAAAACGATGACGGCGCGTTTCATCGACGGCGTCGGTGCCTCAGGCCGTGAGCACAACCACGTCCTCGGGCGCGACCGCCGCGTAGAGTTCGCCGCGCGCGGAGCCGTCCACGAAGCGCGGATTGCGCTCGAAAATCTTCAACTTCGTGCCGTTGTTCGATGTGACGAAATCATACTGCGCCACCTCGCCGAGGTAGATCGAATCACCGATGCGCCCGCGCACGAAGTTGCGCTGCTCGGCGTCGCGATGCAGTTCCCAGCATTCGGGGCGGATCGACACTGTCACCTCCGCACCGACCGCCGGGATGTTGTTCGGATCGCCGAAGATGCCGTCGAAGCGTCCCACCGGGGTCTCGACCGTGACGAAGCCCGCCGCAATGCCGAGCACCTTGCCCGGGAGAAAATCGGTTTCCCCGATGAAATTCGCGACGATCTTGCGGATCGGGCGTTTGTAGACATCGCGCGGCGTGCCGACCTGGAGAATGTAGCCGTGATCGAGGATCGCCATGCGGTCTGCGATCGAGAGCGCTTCCTTTTGGTCGTGCGTCACGTAAACCGTGGTGAGTTGGAACTCCTTGCAGACGCGGCGGATTTCCGTGCGCATCTCGAGGCGGAGCTTCGCGTCGAGATTGGAGAGCGGCTCGTCGAGCAACAGGCAGCGCGGCCGGATGACGAGCGCCCGCGCGAGCGCGATGCGCTGCTGTTGGCCGCCGGAAAGATTGTTCGGTTTGCGGTCGGCGTATTGCTCCATGCGCACAGACGACAGCGCGTCGTCCACCCGTTTCTTGATTTCCGCCGCGGGGACCTTGCGTTCGTGCAGACCGAACGCGACATTCTCCGCGACCGTCATGTGCGGCCAAAGCGCGTAGCTCTGAAACATCATCCCGGTATTCCGTTTGTGCGGTTCGAGGCGCGTCACGTCCTCTTCCCCAAACAGGATTTGCCCTTCATCCGGGATGTAGAAACCCGCCAGGCTGCGCAGGAGCGTCGTCTTGCCGCATCCGCTCGGGCCCAGGAGAAAAAACAGCTCGCCGGGTCGGATCGTCAGGTCGAGCCCGTGCAACGCCACGACGTTGCCGAATCGTTTGGTCAGTTGCTTAACCTGGATGGAAATCATCGTGCGGGCGCGTCGTGCGCAGGCAACCGGTCGCTCCAGGTTAAGTCAAAAGGAAAGCCGCCGATTTCCGACCTTGTAACAGTTGCCAACGCCACAGCGATGCGGCTTAACGAGCCATGGCCCAGAAGAAGTCGATCCCGGAGCTCAAACACCTCGACCACATCCTCGTCAGCGAGACCGCGATCAAGCGCCGTATCGCCGCCCTCGCCGAGCAGATCAACCGCGCTTACCGCGGGCGCGACCTGACCGTCATAGCGATCGTGAACGGCGCGTTGATTTTCACCGCCGATCTTTTGCGCCAGCTGCGTTCGCCCTTGCGGCTCGATTGCATCCGCGCCTCGAGTTATCACTCCGGCACCCACGCGACCGGCAAGCCCGTCATCATCGACAATCTCAAACTCGATATCGCGGGCCACGACGTGCTGCTGGTCGATGACATCCTCGACACCGGCAACACGCTGTCCGCCGTGCGGGAATTGCTCCTCGCGAAAGGCTCGAAATCCGTCCGCACCTGTGTGCTGCTCGACAAAAAGGCCCGCCGCGTCGTGCCGTTCGAGGCGGAATACGTCGGCTTCGAGATCCCGAACGAATTTGTCGTCGGCTACGGCCTGGATTTCAACGAGCGCTACCGGAACATCCCCTGCATCGGTGTGCTGAAGCCGAAATTCTACGGCGGGAAGCTGTAACGCGCTCGCCGGTTACGACGAAAAATGGCGGAGGGGAGAGGATTCGAACCTCCGAGACCCTTTTGGGGTCTGGGTCTTTAGCAAAGACCTGCCTTAGACCACTCGGCCACCCCTCCGAGGAGTGGAGGGCGTAAGAAAGAGCCCGCTCCAGCCGAGCGCAAGGCATTTTCCTGCGGGTCAAGGTCCCGGAGAAAATCGCTCTCGCCCCGGCTCGGTCTCAATGCCGGTGGCGCCGCAGCACCGCCTGCGCCGCGTGCCAGCCGCACATGCCGTGCACGCCCCCGCCGGGCGGCGTCGAACTCGAACAAACGAAGAGACGCGGGTTCGGCGTGGTGTAAGGGTTCCAGCGCGGCGTTGGCCGAAACAGGAAATTCATGAGCGCGTTCGCACCGCCCCCAATGTCGCCACCGATCATTGCGGGGTTGTGCAACTCGAGCGCCGGGGCTGTCATCGTATGCCGCGCGAGGATGAGATCGCGGAAGCCCGGTGCGAATCGCTCCATTTGTGCCTCGATGCGCTCCGTCATGTCCACCGCGCAACCATTCGGCACGTGGCAATACGCCCAGCCGGTGTGGCGCCCGACCGGAGCGCGGCTCGCGTCCCACGCGCTCGGCTGCGCGGCGAGGACGAATGGTCGCTCGGGCAACTCGCCGCGCGCCACGGCCGACTCGGACGCGCAAATTTCCTCCAGCGTGCCACCCACATGCACCGTGCCGGCTTGGGCGCACGCCGCGTCCCGCCACGGAATCGGACCGGCCAAAGCCCAATCGACCTTGCAAACGCCCGCGCCGTGGGGAAATCCCTGCAACCGTCGCGCGTAGCCGTGCGGAAGCGCATCGCCACCAATGCGCGCGATCTGCGCGGGATTGATGTCGAACAACACCACGCGCGATTCGGGCAATTCCGCCAATGCCGTGACGCTCCGCCCCGTTTCGATCATCCCGCCGTGCGCCGCCACAATTTTCGCCAGCGCTTCGACGATCCGCGCTGAGCCGCCGCGCGCGATGGGCCAACCGAATGCGTGAGCCGACAACGCGAGCACCAATCCGAACGATGCGGTGCCGGCCTGCTCGAGCGGGAGCGTCGAGTGTGCCGCGCAGCCGGCAAAGAGCGCCCGGGCCGCGTCCGTCTGAAACTTGCTGCGCGCGAATCCCGCAGCGGATCGAAGGGCGGACAATCCAAAGCGCGCCTTTGGCCAGAACGAACCCAACTCGACGTGCCAGATCGGCTGCAACAGGGAAGCGAGAAACTCCTCTTTCAGCAACGGTTGCAGCGTGCTGCCCCACGGATCGCCATCGACCCCGAGTTTCGCCGTTGTGGCTCCCAGCGAATTGTAGAGCAATGCAGCCTCTCCGTCGGGCAAAGGATGAGCGAGCGCAAGTGGACCACTCACCCACTCCACGCCCTGCGCCATGAGGTCGAGTTCGCGAAAAGCCGGAGACATCTGCGCCGTCGGGTGCACCGCGGCGCAGATGTCGTGTTGGAATCCAGGGAGCGTCAGTGCGGCGGTGCGGCAACCGCCGCCGATCACCGCGGCGGCTTCGATCACGTGGACCCGCCAGCCGGCGCGGGCGAGCACCGCTGCCGCCGTGAGTCCATTGGGTCCGGAACCGACAATCACGGCATCATGTGCGGGCATCGGGGAAGTTTCGTTGTGGGGCCGGATTTTGCAAATCCCGCCGCTGGATTTGTGCGCGCTCGCGACTAGGCTGCCGGATGAAAACTCTCGTCACTGGGGGCAGCGGACTCATCGGTTCGGCGGTGCTGCGCGCACTGCTCCGTCGTGGGCACGAAATCAGGCTGCTCGCCCGCCACGCCCGCGAGGCGGCGGAGGAATATCCGCGCGGAGTGCAGGCGGTGAGCGCAGCCATTGACGACGAGGACGCGTTGGCGGTGGCGGTCCACGGCTGCGAGGCCGTGATTCACATTGCCGGCATTCTCACCGAAAATCCGCCAGAAGCGACCTACGAGAAAGTGAACGTGGTGGGCACCGCGAAGCTGCTGAAAGCCGCGTCGGAGGCCGGGGCGCCGTTCTGCGTCTTCATTTCTTCGCTCGGGGTGGAGCGCGGCGAGTCGGCTTACCACGCCTCGAAACGCGCCGCTGAGGCGATGGTGCGGAACTATGCCGGACCATGGCTGATTCTGCGACCCGGCAATGTTTACGGTCCGGGTGACGAGACGATTTCCACGCTGCTGAAAATGCTGCGGGCGTTGCCGGCGGTGCCCGTGGTTGGGGCGGCGGATCAGGAATTTCAACCGATGTGGTGCGAGGACTTCGCCGAAGCCGTCGCCCAAGCCGTCGAACGACCCGAACTGACGCGGCAAACGCTCGAACTCGTGGGACCGGAAGTAACCACGACGGCCGACCTGTTGCGGCGTTTGGGCAAACTCGTCGGCAAGGAGCCGAAGACGATTGCAGTGCCCGCCTCCGTCGCTCGCGTCGGCACTGGGCTGGTCGATTTGCTCGGCGGCGAAAAGGCGCTCGCCGCGCTCGGGATCGACAGCCCGTTGAGCACGCCGAAGCTGCAACTGTTGCTCGACGAAGCCATTGTCGCCGAGCCGCGACATAATGCGCTCGTCAGCGTGTTCCAGCTCAAGCCCACGGCCCTTGACGAAGGTCTCGCAATGCTGGTCGATGCTTTGCCGGAGCAGAAATTGGCGGAAGGAGTGGGCGCACTCAGCCGCAGTATTTATTGGGCGGACGTCGAGGGCGCGGCGTTCACGGCCGAGGAACTCATGCGAGAGGTTGCCGACCGCCTCGCCGAGTTGATGCCGATGGAATTCGCGGCCGAGCCTGGTGCAACCACCCGCGCTGATCCAGGGGCGACCATGACGGGCGATCTGCCGCTGCGGGGACATTTTCAAGTGCGCGTGGTCGAGCGGACGCCGCGCAGCTTCACGTTCATCACGATCGAGGGGCATCCGCTCGCGGGCGTCGTGACGTTCGCGGCGGAGCCGGGCCAACGCGGATTGCGATTCGAAATCCGTGTCGTGTCGCGACCGGCGGACGTGTTCGACTGGGTCGCGATGCGGACGCTCGGCGGAATTCTCCAAGCGCGAAATTGGCGTGGCGTGGTCAAGCGCGTCGTCGAGTTCAGTCGCGGCACGGCTCCCGAAGGCGTGCGCAAGCAGAGCGATTCCCTCAGCGAGGAGGAAACTCGCGCATTGGAGCGCTGGGCCGACGAACTTGTCCACGCGCACAAGCGCGCCCAAAACGAAGAGGCAATTGCGGCGCCCCACTTCGAGCCGCGCTCCGGAGCGACGCGCTAGTGGGGTCGGCCGCACGGCGCCGACTCGGCGCATTGCATGGGTGCAATCACACTGCCGCGTTCGGCGTTCGGCTACTGCTGCGTGCTCCGACTCGTCAGCGCCGCCACTGCAGCTGGCAATGCGGCGAGATTGTCGATCCGCCCCGAGGCGGCCGCAGGGTCTTCGCCGGTGCGATCGCGATCGACCCACAGACGAGCGATGCCCATCTCGCGCGCGGGAACGACGTCGTGGAAAAAGCTGCACGCCGCGTGCACCCAATTTTCCCGCTCTACGCCGCTCACGCGCCAGAAATGCCGGAAATGTGCGAGCGAGGGCTTGTAGTCCTTCACCTCCTCGGCCGTCACGACCAGATCGAACGGCTGCGCAAAGCCGCGCTCCGTCTGGGCGAAGAGTGCGCGGTCGCAGTTGGTGAGCACCGCGAGTTTCCAGCCGGCGCGGCGCAATTCGGCCAGCGCCGGCTCGACGTCGGCGAACACCGGTTGCGTGCCCCAGTTGGCCGGCAGTGCATCACGCGCGGCCGGCGAGATGCTGAGCCGGATATCGTGCGCCGCGCGGGCCACGCCTTCGCGCAGCACATCGGCGTAGAGACGATGCGGGCGCTCCTGTTCGAGCGAGCGTTCGTGGCGGTGGTAGGCCGCGATCAGTTCAGCGACGCGCGTTCCGGCGAGCGGGCGAAGGATGTTGGCAAAGCCCATGTGCCAGTCCACGAGCGTGCCGAAGCAATCGAAGGTGATCCAGCGGTTCATGGGGTGAGTGACGACGAGGATCTATTTTTTGGTGGGAGGGGCTTTATGCCCCGACGCGAGACGTTCGTTGGGGCATAAAGCCCCTCCCACCTCCAGAGCTCAAATTCGATTACGTGTCGCGGTGGACGGTCGAGGGAGAAAACGCCGGAAGGCACACCGCGATGTATTCGGCGCCGTCGGCGTGCGGCGTGGAATATTGCACCCATTCGCCTTTCGGCGTGAGCACGGCTTGGCCCGCGCGGACGGCTAGCGTGCCGGACTTGGTGGCGACCTGGAGTTCGCCGCGCAGGACGACAGTGTATTCGTCGAACTCGGGCGTCTGGCCCGGTTCGACCCAGCCGCCGGGACTGCGCATGCGCGCGATGCTGACGGCATCGGTCTTTGAATTCACGCGACCGAAAAATTCCTCGATGAGCTTCGGCCTGTTGCCGGCGGCTTCGATGACGGTGGGTTGAGGGATGAGTTTGGCCATGGGATCGGTGGATTTTTGTAGGAGCCCGCTTGCAGGCGATGAGGATATTCGGTGGCGGATGCCGCGTTCGAACGTCTCTGGTTGCCTGCAAGCAGGCTCCTACAAATGGGGAAAACAAAACGCCGCGGATTGCTCCGCGGCGTTGAAGTTAAACGGTGGAAGAGAAGTTCACTCGCTGCGGTCCGCCTTCGCGCAAGGCTTTCACCGTCGCTGAAGCTATGGCGGACATGTCGGGCGGACGCTCTTGAATCGGCTTACGATTCAATAGCGGTAGTGCTCGGGCTTGTAGGGGCCTTCGACCGGGACGCCGAGATACTTGGCTTGGTCGGGCGTGAGCTTGGTCAGCTTGGCACCGATTTTTTCCAAGTGCAGGCGGGCGACTTCCTCGTCGAGGTGCTTCGGCAGGCGGTAAACGCCGACCTTGTAGCTGTCCTTGTTCTTCCAGAGATCGAGCTGCGCGAGCGTCTGGTTGGTGAAGCTGTTCGACATGACGAACGACGGATGGCCGGTAGCGCAGCCGAGATTCACGAGGCGGCCTTCGGCGAGCATGTAGATCGTCTTCCCGTTCGGGAACGTGTATTGGTCATACTGCGGCTTCACCGTGATGCGCTTCGCATCGGAGGCGTTCAGCTTGTCGACCTGGATCTCGTTATCGAAGTGGCCGATGTTGCAGACGATCGCCTGGTCCTTCATCGCGCGCATGTGCTCGAGCGTGATGATGTCGAGGTTGCCCGTCGTGGTGACGTAGATGTCGGCGACGCCGAGCGTGGATTCGATCGTGTTGACCTCGAAGCCTTCCATCGCGGCTTGGAGCGCGTTGATCGGGTCGATTTCTGTCACGATGACGCGGCAGCCGAAGCCTTTGAGCGAATGCGCGGAGCCCTTGCCCACGTCGCCGTAGCCGCACACGCACGCGACCTTGCCAGCGATCATGACGTCGGTGGCGCGCTTC
>PNJQ01000085.1 GCA_013821985.1 Opitutus sp. | reverse complement strand
CGACTTCCTTGATGTCCTTTCGTGCGATCAGCTTTTTCAGCTGATTGAAGCGCTCCTTCGAATCCTCGATCGGCTTGAGTTCGAATTTCTCCGGGATGATCGGCAGCGTCTCGAGGCGCCAGAAACCGTATTTCTTTTTGTCGATGTCCTCCGGCATCTGCAGTTCCACGACGTGGCCGACCGCCGACGAGATGACGTATTCGTCGTTCTCGTAGTGGTCGCCTTTTTTGGGAACTTTGCCGAGGGCGCGAGCGAGGTCGGCTGCGACCGACGGCTTCTCGGCGATGATGAGGGACTTCATTGGAGCGGGAGCCGTTACGGCCCGCCGCCGCCGATTTCAAGCACTACTTTTTTTCCCGAGACGCACGCGCACGCGCGCACGCGTGTCTGCGCGCGCTCGCGCGCGCGACAATCGCTACGTGAAATTTTCCGCTGCGGACGCCACGTTTCACGACGGGCCGCGGAACTGATTTGCGCGCCGAAACGTGCTTCGTCAGGGCGTGGCCTTGACGAACTCGCATGCGCACCGCACAACACACTTGGGCCAGCGCTTCACCTCGTTCATCCGCCGCGCACTCCGCACGGACTGCTTCCGGTGCGAATTTTTCCTCCCGCTCGCCTCAGCACTTGCCGCCTTCTCGCCGCTCCGCTGTGCTGCTCATCCGCATGGACCGCCCCGCCATCGCCCATCGCCAATCTCGACTCCAAACTCCTGCTCGCTGCCCTTTCAACGAGTCCGGCTGGTTCCGAATGGGCGGCGACGTGTGCTGGCAGTTCTGCGTTTCGTTCAAGGGCACACCACTCTATTTCGAGTTAGGTTAGTTTAGCTCACCGAATGCTTCGCGAAGAATCACCTCATGGATGGCTGAAGGTTTCGCTTGGCGAAATCTGTTTGCCTGTGGCCACGATGCAGCCCGGCGACGATCCCGATGCTAGCTTCACTTACTTTGACATCGGAGGCATCGACAATCGGCGGAACCTGATTGCGGAGACAAAAATTGTGTTGGGGAAGGATGCGCCAAGTAGGGCGCGTCAGGCAGTGCGGAAGGGCGATATTTTGTTTTCTACAGTCCGGACTTACCTGCGCAACATAGCCCGAATTGAGGATGATCCGACAAATCCTGTCGCATCCACCGGCTTCACGGTCATCCGCTTAGGTCCGGGCGTGGCGGGCGAATTCGTGTTCCAGCAAATGCTTTCCGAGCGATTCATGCAGCCGCTCCATGCATTGCAAACCGGGTCGAGTTATCCGGCTGTTCGCGACCGCGACGTGTTTGCGCAGCCCATCATGCTCCCACCTGCCGCCGAGCAAGAGCGCATTGTCGAGAAATTGGATGCCATCCTGCCGCGCATCAGCGCCGGAGAGGCGGCGGCTCAACGGGCGCTCGCGGAATTGAAGCGTTACCGCGCCGCCGTGCTTCATGCCGCCGTCACGGGCGAACTTACCCGCGAATGGCGAAAGACCCAGCCAAAGCCCGATGAAGCGGGCGCCGCCTTCCTGCGCCTCCTCCTCGCCACACGGCGCGCCCGCTGGGAAGAAGCCGAACTCGCCCGCCTCACGAAGTCCGGCAAACCGCCCAAGGACGACAAATGGAAAGTCCGCTACCCCGAGCCGGCTTCACCCAAATCGTCAGCAATCGAGAATCTGCCCAACGGCTGGATTCGCGTCGGCTGGGAACAGGTCGGCTTTTCTCAGAATGGCCGGTCGTTTCCTAGCAGTGCATACACAGATACAGGCGTGAAGTTGCTTCGCCCCGGTAACCTCTTCGCGGACGGCTCCGTCCAATGGACCGACAAGAATACGCGATGCATGCCGCCGAGGTATGAAGCATTGTATCCAGACCACGTAGTTCGTGGCAACGAACTGGTGATGAACCTCACTGCCCAGTCACTTAAAGATGAGTTTCTCGGGCGCGTGTGCCTGACGAGCGATAGTGAACACAGTCTCCTGAACCAGCGTCTTGCTCGGCTGACCCCGGTTTTCGGCTTGCAGAAATTTTTCTTGTTCCTGTTCAAGTCACGGCTCTTTCGTCAGTTTGTCGATGAGTTGAACTCAGGCAGCCTGATTCAGCACATGTTTACATCGCAGTTGGCGGATTTTGTCTTTCCACTGCCGCCGCTCGCCGAGCAGGAAGAAATAATCCGCCAAGTCGATCACCGCCTGACCCTGGCCGACCGATTCGCTGCTTCGCTCGAAACTGCGCTGGCCCGTGCGCGGGCGTGGCGACGATCCGTCCTGAACATCGCCGTCACTGGCCATTTCGTCCAGCAAAACGCCGACGACGAACCGGCGTCGGTGCTGCTCGAAAAAATCCGCGCCGCGCGCGAACACCTCGCGGCCCAACCGAAACCCAAGCGCGGTCGTGGTGGCCGTAAGCAGATCATGAAAGCAGAACGCCGAAACTTACTCGAAGTGCTCAAAGAATCGAGGGTGCCGATGAAACCGGAAGACCTCTTCGCCGCCGCCGGCTTCGACGAGTCCACGGTCGAGGCGTTCTTTTCCGAGCTGAAGGAGCTAGTCGCGAAAAGGAAGGTCCGTGAGAAACGTGACCCGCAGGAACGCGGATTTGTGCGGCTGGAGGTGCGGGTATGAAACTAGAATCGCTCTGGCTGGAGAACTTCAAAAACCTGCGTGACTTCTCCATCTCGTTTATTGCACCGGAACCCGCCGACACGGAGCCGAAGCGCAAGCCGCTCACGCCGCAGGAAGACCGTTTCCGTGTCGTCCTCGGGCAAAACGGCTGCGGTAAGAGCAACGTCATGGAAGCTCTCGTCATCATTTTCCGTGACCTCGATCTCGGGCGGGAAACAGATTTCGCATATGACCTAGCCTACACGATGAAGCGCGGAAAGGTGCGCGTGACTGTGAGCAATCGTCCGAAAGACGAGAAGCCGCGTGAGCGGTTCCATTTCGAGGTGGAGCAGGAAAGCCAAGAAACGGAAAAATTGAGCCGCCCGCAGGTGAAGGGAAAGGGTGCGGAATTTCGGCCAAGACACGTCTTCTCCTACTATTCCGGCCCGAGCAACCGCCTCGAACGGCACTTCTGGCCGCACCAGAAGATTTACAGCGAGGCACTCCGCAATGAACGCGACCTGCCGTTGCGTCCGTTCTTTTACGCCATGCCCATTCACAGCCAGTTCGTGCTGCTGGCATTTTTCTCGTCGAAAGACCCCTCAGGGAGAAAGTTCCTCAAGAAGTATTTCCACATCGCGAGCCTCGAGAGCGTGCTCTTCGTGATGAAGCAGCCGCATTGGAACAGCACAGAAGGCGACCCACGATTCTGGAACGCGCGCGGTGTCGTGCAGCGGTTCCTCGACAAACTTTTCAGCGCCGCCCTCGCCCCGCTGCGGCTTCCGGGCGGCATCCCGTTGAACTGGGAGAAATCCGAAAACAGTCAGTTTCTCTATTTGTTCCTGCCTGACGAGGAGGCGCTTGGTGACCTTCGTGCGCTGGCCGAAAGGGACGCTGATTTTTTCAAGGAACTGGAGAGCACCTTTATGTCGGACCTTATCCACGAGACGCGCATCCGTGTGCGCGTGCAGAACTCAGACGACTCACTGACCTTCCGCGAACTGAGTGAAGGCGAGCAGCAACTGCTCACCGTCGTCGGGCTGCTACTATTCACGAGAGAGGCGGAGTCGCTCTTCCTCCTCGATGAGCCCGACACCCACCTGAATCCTGTTTGGGGGATGGAGTATATCGAGATCCTGCGCGATATCGCGGACACGGGGAACGACAGCCAAATCGTCCTCGCAACGCATGACCCGCTTGTGCTTTCGCCGCTGCGGCGCGAACAGGTTATCGTCCTGGACCGCAACGACAAGACGGCCGCAATTGAAGTCATCCACCCTGAACTCGATCCCATCGGTTTGGGCGTCTCGGGCATTCTGCGGAATTATTTTCTGTTATCATCGACGCTCGATTTGCCCACGCAGGAGAAGTTGAATCGGCGGTTTGAACTGCTCGGCAAAGGAAGCCATCGAACGGCAGCGGAGGAGGATGAATTGCATCGTCTGTCCGTTGAGTTGGCGGACGCCGGCTTCGCGAATGAGCATCGCGACGCAAATTTCGAGTTATTCGCGCAGGCAATGGCTCGTGCGCGCGCAGAACTCCGCACCGTCATGACGCGGTCTGAAATGAAAGCGGTGCGCTCCAAGGCTCTTGAAATTGCACATAAGATCACAGCGAAGGAGATCGGTGCATGAGGCACATCGACACGACTGGATTCAAACCGCCCAAGAAGTGGGTAGCGAAGGCAAAATGTGCTCTTGAGCGCTTGGAGGCGGAGGCAAAGAAGGGCAAGCCTGAGCGGGATGCCGCCATCGAATCCAAGTCGCGCGTGTGGCAGGAGCTGAAACCCGAACTGGAAAAGCTGTCTCATAAGAAATGTTGGTTCAGCGAGGCGCGGGAAACGGTGAGCCACATGCACGTCGAGCATTTCCGGCCGAAGAAAAAGGTCGTGGACCCCGACGACCGCACTAAGGAACGCGAGGGATACTGGTGGCTCGCCTTTTCCTGGACGAATTTCCGCGTCGCGGGCCAGATTCCAAATTGCAAGAAGGGCAATTATTTTCCCCTACGCGATGGCTCTGTTGTGGCGACATCCAAGAAGCGAACCATCGCGGACGAGCAGCACCTCTTTATCGATCCAACGAAGCACAGTGACGTGCGGCTCGTCACGTTTGGGCCGGACGGTTTGATGCACCCGAAACCTCGCGCGAACGCATGGGAAAAAACGCGGGTTGGCAAAACAGCCGAATTCTTCGGGCTTAATGACTTTCCAAACCTAACGGATGCGCGCCGCAAGACTTGGCAGGAGTGCCAGACATTGCTTGATGCCATTGCGGAGAATCTCAACGAAAGCGAAAATTGCGGCGGTAGCCCTGCGCTTGAGGCGAAGGCAGAAGCCAAGATGCAAGAGCTACGGAAGAAAATTGCGCCAGATGCTCCGTTTTCGACGGTCGCAATGGCGTGCATCAAGGGCTTTGACGCCGAGCTACTCACAGCACTCCTTTAATCACATGTCCGCCAAAGCCTCAGCCATCGCCCAAAGAGTCTGGAACTACGCTCATGTCCTTAAAGACGATGGTCTCGCCTTCATCGAATACACGGAGCAAATTACTTATCTCCTGTTTTTGAAGCTTGCGTGGGAACGCCGTGGAAAAGATGGCCAATGCGAGATTCCATCAAGATATGGGTGGGACAAGCTGATCGCCATTCTCAATGACGTAGCGTTGGCGAAGAGATACGAGCAGGCGCTGAGAAATTTGAGCGCCCAGCCTGGGCTACTCGGCCTGATTTTCGCGAAACCGCAAAGTAAGATCAGCGACCCAGCGAAGTTGCGTCGGCTGTTCCAGCTCATTGACGAACAAAACTGGGCCGACCTTGATTTCGATGTCAAAGGCGAGATTTACGAGGGCTTGTTGGCCCGAAATGCAGAGGACGTGCGAGGGGGGGCAGGTCAGTATTTTACGCCGCGCCCTGTCATCCGCGCAATCGTCCAAGTAATGCAACCTGAGGCGCGGATGCGAATTTCAGACCCTGCATGCGGAACAGGGGGCTTTCTACTTGCTGCATACGAATACCTGAACAACCCAAGCCTCACTTCTGCCGATCGTCGCTTTTTACAGACTCGTGCTCTCCACGGCACGGATATCGTGTCCAGCGTCACTCGCCTCTGCGCGATGAATCTTTATCTTCATGGTCTGACAGGAATTGAACGCCCTCTTGTGGAGATCGCCGATAGTCTCGCCCGGACACCGTCTCCGGTAGATATGGTCCTGACCAACCCTCCGTTTGGAAAGAGAAGCAGCATCACCGTTTTCAATGACGAGAGTCGAAAGGAGACTGATTCGATCTACTATGAAAGGAAAGAGTTTTGGGCGACGACGAGCAACAAGCAGCTCAATTTTCTTCAGCACGTGTATACCATGCTCAATGAAAATGGACGTGCAGCGGTGGTGGTGCCTGACAACGTTCTTTTCGAAGCGGGGGCAGGTGAAAAAATACGGCGAGGGCTTTTGGAACGGTGTGACGTTCATACTCTGCTGCGCCTTCCCCCCGGCATATGGTATTCGACTGGAGTGAAGGCAAACGTGCTGTTCTTCGACAAAAAGCCACAGTCGACGTCTCCAAACACTAAGCATCTGTGGGTGTATGATCTTCGAACCAACCGACACTTCACTCTCCGTCACAACCCGATCACAACTGAAGCGCTGGCGGATTTCATACAATGCTTCCAAGCCGATAATCGCGATCTCCGCCGCGAATCAGAGCGTTTTCGGTGTTTCAGCTGCAAAGACATCTTCGCGCGAGACAAAGCGAACCTAGACATTTCGTGGCTAAAGGACGACTCCTTCGAAGAGACGGGGAACCTTCCGCCACCAGACAAATTGGCGCGTGACATCATTGCGGACATGGAGATTGCGCTCGAAGAGTTCCGTGCTGCGGAAAAGGCGCTGTAGCCCCGGGTGACTCGACGACCTTCCAACACCGCCAAGCTGTCGAGCTGATGTGAGTCTAAAACTTAGTGTGACGTGTATTTTATCCCGGTCAGACCTGCATCCAGCGCGGCGAGGAGTTCGGCGACCGTCTCGTCGGTTTCGTCGCCCATGTTCGAGATGCGGAAGGTTTTTCCTTTCAGCGGGCCGTAGCCGCCGTCGATGACGAAGCCGCGGGCTTTTAGTTTTTGATTCAGCGCGGGGAGGTCGATGCCGCGGGTGTTGGCGAAACAGTTCAGCGTCACCGAGCCGAAGCCTTCGCGGGGGAAGAGTTGGAAGCCGCGGGCGAAAGCCCAGTCGCGCACCGTGCGGTTGAGGCGCGCATGGCGCGCGAAGCGGGCGGGGATGCCTTCGGCGGCGATGTCTTCGAGCTTCGAGCGCAGCGCGTAGATCAACGGGATCACCGGCGTGCTGGGCGTCATGCCGCCTTCGTGATTTTTTTCGAATTCGACGAGGTCGAAATAGTAGCCGCGGGTCGGCGAGGTCGCGGCGCGGGCGAGGGCGCGCTTCGAAACCGAGAGGACCGTGAGGCCGGGCGGGAGCGCGAGCGCCTTTTGCGAACCGGCGAGCACGATGTCCAAACCGAGCGCGTCCTTCTCGATCGGCACGGCGCTGAAGGAGCTGACGGTATCGACAATGCTGATGACGTCCGGAAACTCGCGCAGCACGGCGGCGAGCGCGGGCAGGTCGCTCATGCAGCCGCACGAGGTTTCGTTGTGGATGATCGTCACCGCGTCGTAGCCGCCTTTCGCGAGTTCGGCGCGCAGCGCGGCGGGATCGACCGGTTGGCCCCACTCGAATTGCAGGCCGGCCGCTTCGAGGCCGCAGCGGCGTGCGACGTCGAGCCACTTGTCGGAGAACGCGCCGTTCATGCAGCAGAGAACTTTTTCTCGCGCAACGTTGCGCAGCGCACCTTCCATCACGCCCCACGCGCTGCTCGTGGCGAGATAGACGGAGTCGCGCGTGCCCATCAGGGCCTGGAGTTGCGGCGTGAGCGCGCGGTAGAGGGCGATGAAGTCGGTGCTGCGGTGACCGATCATCGGTTGCGCCATGGCGCGCAGGGTTTTCTCGGAGACGGCGACGGGACCCGGGATGAAGAGCTTGTAGGTCATGAGCGGCGAGGCCGGTGTTGCTTGTTGCGCGACCGCCCTCAACTTGCACATAACCATTCGCCGCACCGGCCCCGTCAAAGCCATTTCACGTCATGCTCCGCCGCTGGATTCGCCAAAAGACCAACGAATTCGAGCAATTCGGCATCGACGTCATCATGGGCAAGCGCGAGGGGATGGGCCCGCTCGTGTTCGCGGCGTTTTTGCAGGCGTGTTCGTATCTTTTCAGCGGCATTGTGCAGGCGCGGCTGTGGCTTTACCGGAAGCGGATTTTCCACGACACGCCGCTGGGTTGCCTCGTGGTGGTCGTCGGCAATCTCACCGTGGGCGGCACCGGCAAGACACCGGTGGTGGAGATGTTCGCTCGGGCGCTGCGCGATCGCGGACGCAAGGTGGCGATCCTCAGTCGCGGCTACAAAAGCAAATCCCCGCCGATGTGGCAGCGGTGGTGGCATGACTTCACCCATGCGGACCCCGAGCCGCCGCGCGTCGTGAGCGATGGCGAGCGGTTGCTGCTCGATTCCGAACTGGCGGGCGACGAGCCGTTCATGCTCGCGAAGAATCTGCCCGGCGTCGTCGTGCTCGTGGACAAGGACCGCGTGAAGGCCGGTGCGTATGCGATCAAGCAGTTCGGCTGCGACACGCTCGTGCTCGATGATGGTTTTCAGTATTTGCCGCTGAAGGGCCGGCTCAACCTGCTGCTCGTCGATAAGACGAATCCGTTTGGCAACGGCTTCCTCCTGCCGCGCGGCATCCTGCGCGAGCCGGTGAAGCACTTGAAGCGCGCGTCGTATGTTTTCCTCACGAAGTCGAACGGCCACCGCGACGAGGAACTCGAGACACTCATCCGGCACTACAATCCGCACGCCGAAATCATCGAGTGCGCGCACCGGCCGCAGTATTTGCAGCGTGTCAGTAACGCCCCGGGCAATGGCAACGGCAGCGGCGAGGAGCGGCGTCCCATCACGGACTTGAAAGCGCGGCGCATCGCGGCGTTCAGCGGCATCGCGACGCCGGAGAGTTTCGAGCGTTTCCTGCGCGAGGGTGGGGCGCATCTCGTGCACGCGAGCCGCTTCCTCGATCACTATCGGTTCACGCACGAGGATCTGGTTGAAGTGTTCGCGCAGGCGCAGGCCGCGGGAGCGGAGTTCGTGGTCACGACCGAAAAGGACGCGGTGCGCCTGCACGCGGCAGAGAAATTTCCGCTGCCGCTCTATTATTTGCGCCTGGAGATCGAAATTTTACGCGGCGCGTCGGACTTCAAGGAAGCGGTCGGCAAGATTTGTTTCCCTCGCGGTCTGCCAGCGAACGAGTTGCCGGAGCCGGAGAGCGAAGCAGCGGTGATGCCGGCGAAGTAGGTTGCCACTGGAGCCGCGGCGCCCCCGCCGCGGTGGCACAAGTGCGCCGCGGTCGCACGAACGCGCCGAGGGCGGCGCGTCCCCACGTCGAGGGCGGCGCGTCTCCACGCTGTGAAGGTGGTCGCCGCTGTCCCCAGCGGCGACATCGAGCGCGGCATCAGCACCGAACGCGTTTTGGCGTCGCTGGGACAGCGGCGCCCACCTCGATCCTCCGGCCTTTGAGATTGAACGCTGCGCTTCCTCCGGCGAACGTGCGGCATGAGCGATCCGCGTTATGCGAAACTGGCCGAGGTTCTCACCGGCTTCTCCACTCAACTCAAGAAGGGCGAGCGCGTCCTGATCGATGCCTTCGATTGCCCCGACTTGTTCGTCGTCGCGCTGATCCGCGCGGCGCGCGCGCGCGGTGCGTTGCCCTACGTGAATCTCCAGCGCGCCCGCATCACGCGTGAGCTGCTCAACGGCGCGGTGCCGGAGCAATATCAAGTCACGGCCGATGTGGAACTGGCGCGCATGCAGAAGATGGACGCCTACGTGGCGATCCGCGGCTCGGAAAACATCTTCGAGACTTCCGACGTGCCGTCCGCCCGCGTGCAAATGGCGGCAAAGATCTTGAAGCCCGTGCAGGAATACCGGGTCAACAAAACCAAGTGGGTCCTCATCCGCTGGCCATCGCCGTCGATGGCGCAGCAGGCCGGCCTGAGCACCGAGGCGTTCGAGGATTTCTTTTTCCGCGTCTGCACCTTCGACTATTCGCGTTACGGCGCGGGCATGAAGGCGCTCACGGCGCTGATGAACAAGACCGACCGCGTGCACCTCAAGGGCCCGGGCACCGATCTGCGTTTTTCGATCAAAGGCATCGGCGCCGTGCCGTGCGGCGGCTTGCGCAACATTCCCGACGGGGAAGTTTTCTCCTGTCCGGTGAGGGAGAGCGTCGAGGGCACGATCAGCTACAACGCGCCGACCGTTTACCTCGGCACTGCGTTCGACAACATCAAGCTGACCTTCAAGGCGGGCAAGATCGTCGAGGCCACGAGCAACAACACGAAGCGGCTGAACGAGATTTTGGACACCGACGACGGCTCGCGCTACATCGGCGAATTCGCGATCGGTTTTAATCCGCACATCCTGCAGCCGATGCGCGACATTCTTTTCGATGAGAAGATCGCGGGCTCATTCCACTTCACGCCCGGCCAGGCCTACGAGATCGGCGGCAACGGCAACAAGTCCGCCGTGCACTGGGACATGGTCTGCATCCAGCGCCCCGAATACGGCGGCGGCGAAATCTGGTTCGACGGCATACTCATCCGCAAGGACGGTCTCTTCGTTCCGAAGGCGCTGCAGAAATTGAATCCGGACCAACTGCTGAAAAAGGGCTGACGTGATCGTCCTGTAGGAGCCTGCTTGCAGGCGATCATGCTGCGGTCGCCTGCAAGCAGGCTCCTACATGGGGCGGCCCGGCGACAAGCGCCGGCCCTACAGCAAGAGCGCCGACCGAACAGAATCCACCCCATGCTCCCCGACTCCTCGCTCCCCGCGTTCATTCAATCGCTCCCGAAAACGGAGACGCACCTGCATGTCGAGGGCGCGCTGCCTTACGAGCTGTTACATGCCTGGGATGCGAACCGCTGGCCCGCCGCGCCGGCGTTTCGCGAGCGAAACTATCGCTACGCAAATTTCCCGGATTTTGAAAAGCAGCTCCTCGACAACGCCGTGCCGTGGTTCACCACCGCCGAGCGTTACTACGAGGCGGCGAAAGTGATGTTCGCGCGACTGGCGGCGCAGAACGTCCACTATGTTGAGACGAGCTTTCATCTGCCGATGGTGGAGTTCGTGAAGATCCCTGGACCGGAAATCATCGCGGCGATCCGGAGCGCGGCGCCCGCGCATTTTCACGTGCGCGTATTCACCGGGATGCCGCGCGATATTTTCACCAGCTCGATGAAACACCTCGTTGACGACCTGCTCGAGTGGGAAGGCCTCGCGGGCGTCGATCTGCACGGGGACGAAGCGATGCCGACCGATCCCGCGACCGCGGCTTATTGGGCGAAATATCGCGCCGCCGGTCTCGTGACGAAGTGTCACGCCGGCGAATTCGGCGGCGCAGCACAGGTGCGAGAGGCGGTGGAGCAACTCGGCGTGACGCGCGTGCAGCATGGCGTGCGCGCCATCGAGGATCCGGCCGTGGTGCGGTTGTGCGTGGACCGCGGAGTGACGCTCGACATCTGCCCAATCAGTAATGTGGGCTTGAAGGTCGTGCCGTCGCTCGAGGCGCATCCGCTGAAGAAACTCCTCGCCGCCGGCGTGCGCTGCACGCTGAGCACCGACGACCCGCTCTGCTTTGCGAATACGGTGAACGAAGAATACCTCGCCGTTTCTCACGCGCTCGGATTCTCCCGTCGCGAACTTGCGCAAGTCGCGCGCAACGGTTGGGAAGTCGCGCTGCTGCCGGAGGGGAAAAAAGCGCCGTTCCTCGCGCAGCTCGACGCGATCATTGCGGGCTGAATTCTCCCGTAGCCCGTTCCGGTGTCTCGAGGTGGTCGCCGTCGTCCCTGACGGCGACAGCGAACGCGGCAGGTGCATCGGTTACTACGAGCATGGGGTGCGCTTCGCGAGTCCTTGTCGCCGCTGGGGACAGCGGCGACCACCACCCTCGGCCCACCTTCCATTTTCCCCTGTAGGAGGCTGCTTGCAGGCGACCGCGCGGCGCGCCACGTTCGGATCGCTTGCCAGCAAGTTCCTACAAAATCCCCGACGACGCCAAGCGGCAGCGTGCCGACAAAGTGCTCGCGGCCGCATTTCCCGAGCACAGCCGCGTGGCATTCCAACGCGCGCTCGAGGCGGGACTCGTGAAGGTGGACGGCAAAGTTGTCGCCCAGAGCGATGACGTGCGCGCGGGTCAAACGATCGAGTTTTCCCTGCCGGAAACGAGGCCCGCCGAACTACGCGCGGTGTCAATCCCGCTCGATATCATCTACGAGGACAAACACCTCGTCGTCGTGAACAAGGCGTCCGGCATGGTCGTGCATCCTGGCGTCGGCACGGGCGAGGACACGCTCGTGCACGCGCTGCTCGCGCATTGTTCGGACCTGAGCGGCATCGGCGGCGTGGAGCGGCCGGGCATCGTGCATCGCATCGACAAGGAAACTACCGGCCTGCTGGTCGTGGCAAAAAACGACGCGGCGCACCGCGCGCTGTCCGATCAATTTGCGGAACGCACATTGACCAAGGAATATCTGGCGCTCGTCAGCGGCGTGCCGAAGGCGTTGAGCGGCTCGATCGACCGCGGCATCGCGCGGCATCCGGTGCACCGTCATCGCATGACGACGGGCGAGGGCGGCAAGCCGGCGCGCACGGATTGGGTGTTGCTCGAAAAATTTGGCGAGCGCGCGGCGCTGTTGCGCTGCCGCATCTTCAGCGGGCGCACTCACCAGATACGCGTGCACCTGAAATCCATCGGGCACGCGTTGCTCGGCGATAAAGTTTACGGCTGGAAGGAAAGTCCGTCACTGCCGACGCCGCCCCGCGTGATGTTGCACGCCGAGCACCTGTTGCTCGCGCACCCGGTGACTGGCAAGCCGCTTGATTTGCGCGCGGCGCCACCGCGGGATTTCGACGAGTTGATGAAAGCACTGCGGAAGGCGTCGTAACGTTTTGTAGGAGCCTGCTTGCAGGCGATAACGACGCTCGCACCCCTTGGGAGCAGCGAGCCGCATTCATCGCCTGCAAGCAGGCGCCTACAAAGATTCCAGCAATTCCGCGGCAAGGCCGTAACGCAGGTTGCGCACTGAATGCTGAAACTCGGTGAATCCGCCCTCGGCAGCGAGGGCGAGAAATGTCACGAGCGCCGTCGGAAAGACGTCCGCGCGGCCCGGCGGCAAGCCCGGCACGCGGCGTCGCGTCTCGAGTGTCATCGGAGCGAGCAGATCGAGCAGGTCGCGCAACTGGGCCACCGTCACCCAAGCCGGCGTCTCTTCCATGGCGGCACCGGAACGCGCGCCGAGGATGGCGCGCACGGTCGCCACGGTGCCGCCGGTGCCGACGGCCGCGCGGTTGGAATCCAAGCGCAGACCGGCCGCGCGGATCCCGTCCGTGACGTGCGCCGCAATGGCTGCGCGACTGTCCGCGCTGAGCGGGGCGGACGCGTCCGGCACAAGTTTTTCCATCAAGCGCACGCAGCCGAGCTGCAAGCTCATCGCCTGCTCGATGCGACGTTCGCGGAACGCGAGGCACTCGAGGCTCCCGCCGCCCAGATCGAAAACGTAGAAATTGCGCAGGGCCGCAAGGGTGGGATCGGTCGTGAGCCCGCGTCCGATCGAGTTAGCCTCCTCCTCGCCGGTCAGAATACGAACCTCGTGACCGGTGGCAGCGAGGATGCGCGCACGAAATTCCGCCCCGTTGGCCGCGTCGCGCACGGCGCTGGTGGCGACGAGTTGGATGCGCGTCGGAGCGTGCGGCGCCACGAGGGCGAGCAATTCGCGAATCGCCGCGATGCCGCGCGTCATGCCGTCCTCACTCAAGCGCGGTTGCGCGGCGCTGATGCCGGCGCTGATGCGCGCATCGAGTGATTTGTGCAGCAACGGCTGGAGCTGGCCGTCGTCGGCGCGCGCGGCGACGAGCACCTTGATCGAGTTGCTGCCGATATCGAGGACCGCGACGTTAGGACGCATCGATCGACGTTTTCTTGGTTCTGCGAAGATGGAGGCCGAACAGAATACTCAGTAACGTCGCCGCAATCGCCGCCGCGAAATAGCAGTATGCACGCGTTTGCCTATGCTCGAGGTCGCCGGGGGGGAGCGGAGTTGCGGTAAGCCATGCGTTATAGGCCGCGGCATAGACCATCCAAAAGACGAACAAGGGTGAAACCAACAACCAGGCGGACGCGAGCCAGGTGCTTCGCTTGCTCACGGCACAAACTCCTTCGGCGCGATCAGGACGACGAATTCGCCCTTGAGGCTCGTCTTCCCGAGGCGCGCCTGCACGTCGGCGGAGAGGCCGACGAGGAAGGTCTCGTGCAGTTTCGTGACTTCCTTCGCGATGCAGATCACGCGGTCGGGGCCGAGCACTTCGACGATCTCGGCGGCGAATTTGTCGATGCGGTGGCAGCTTTCGTAGAGCGCGAGCGTGTAGTCGAAGTCGTGGTGCTTCTGGAGAAATACGATGCGTGCGGCCGATTTGGCCGGAAGGAATCCCGCGAACAAAAAACCGTTCGTCGGCAAGCCCGCAGCGCTCAGCACGGCCGTCAGTGCGCAGGGTCCCGGCACGGGAACGACCGGCAAGTTGCGGCGACGACACGCGCGCACGATGCGGAAGCCCGGATCGCTCAGTCCGGGTGTGCCGGCGTCGCTGACGACGGCGACGGATTTGCCGGCACCGACCATCTCGGCGAGGCGTTCGGCGGCTTCCGTCTCATTGTGCTCGTGGTAGGGGACGAGGTCTTTGTGCAGACCGAAGCGGTGAAGCATTGCGCCGGTCGTGCGTGTGTCCTCGCAGGCGATGACATCGACGGCGCCGAGGATGGCGCGCGCGCGTTCGGTGAGGTCGGCGAGATTGCCGATCGGCGTCGCCACCACGTAAAGGTGGCCCGGCTGAGGGACGAGCGACGGATTGCCGGCCAGCGTGGTCATGCGCGCGTCCTTAGTTCGTCCTGCAAGCAGGCTCCTACCGTCGACGAAGCATTCGCGGCGGGCGCAGTCATGGCGCGGAGCGCGCCTTAGTTACCCATGCCGGGAATGCGGCCTTCCCAGTCGGCGGGACGGCTCCACGGAATCGAGGAGTCCTGCTGTGGCGAGGTGCAACCGGCAAGGCCGGCGAGGGCGAGCAGACCCAGGGCGAGGGCGAAGAGGGCTTTGCGGAGCGAGGACATGTTTATCTGGCTAATAGGACAATATCGCCCGTCTGCAACTGTCCTTTCCGCGGTGGAGAAACCACCTGGGCAACGGAAAAACGGGGGCGCACATCGCTGATTTGAACGCGGCCGACCTCGGAAGTTCCCCGAGCGAGGGTCGCAAATTCGCCGGAGGTCGCGCCATGGTCGGCACCGTAGTCGAGGACGACGAAGGCGTCGCGTGGACCGACGCGGACGACAACGAAAGCCGGCGTGATCGGAGCGGAATGCGCGGCGGGCGTGAGATCGGATGACGCAGGGGTGGATTGAGCTGGTGGTTCGGACAGCGCACGAGCGAGCAGCGCGGTCAGTTGCTCCTCGAGGGCGGAGATGCGACCGCGGTAATCTTCGAGTTCAGCACTCGAGGTCGAAGCGGCTCTCGTCGGCGCTTCGGCAACGACGCTAGCGGCGGACGGCGGAACCACGGCCGGGATCGGCTGCGGCGCTGGCGTGGAAATTTTTTGCCGCAGAGTCTCGATCTCGGCGAGCAGCGCGACTTCGCGTTGCTGGCGTTCAGAGAGCGTGGATTTCACGGACGCGAGCTCGCGGTTGAGCTGCGAGCTCTTGGTCGCGGTCGCGGTCGCGCGCGTTTTCACCGAGCCGAGCTGGTTGTCGAGTTCGACGGCTTTCGCGGCGAGCGCATCGGCGCGCTCCTGTGATTTCTTCAGCGCGGTTTTCGTGTCCGTGAGTTCACGGTCGAGCGCGGCGGCGCGGGTTTCGGCGATGGTGGCGGCGCGTTGCGCACGCCAGGCAAATCCGGCCGCGACCAGCGCGGCGACAGCGAGCCCGACGGCGACAGGTTTCGCAGGCGAACTCACGCAGCGCCTGCGGCGTAGGTGCTCTCGAACCACGGCTTGCGCGCGGTCTTCGTCACGCCGCTGCCCGGATTGGCCGCGAGGTGTTCGAGAATCTTGAACGCGAGCTCGGCCGAAGTCGGCTCGCCGAGCTTGGCGGCGAGCGCCTCGGCGGTGAATGGCTCGCCGGGTGCAGCGCGCAGGGCGGTGACGATTTTCGCGCGCAACGCGATGACGGCGGTCGCGGCCTTCTTGCCCGCCTCGACGCCGGGCTGGTGGTAGGCGTTGATGCCGACGAGCGCGGCGTAAAGACCGACGGCGCGCTCGTAGAGGGCGATGAGCAGGCCGAGGGTTTTCGGCGAAACGTCGGCCACGGTGACAGTGATCGAGTGGCGGTCCTTCTCGGAAAGCGCGTCGCGCGTGCCGAGGAAGAAGCCTTGCAGATAATCGCCGCTCGTAACGCCGCCGGCTTCGACTTCGAGCGCGGCGCCGCTGCGGTCCTTCAGCACTTCGATGAAGGTGACGAAGAAATTGTTTACGCCCTCGCGGAGCTG
>PNJQ01000084.1 GCA_013821985.1 Opitutus sp. | reverse complement strand
GTAATTCAGATTCAGTGAAAACCTCACTTTGGTTTGGCCCGCTTCGGCGAAAGTGGAGGAAAGACGCTGAGGCTCAAGGATGTTGTGCGGCGGTGAGGTTTTCTGCGGTGCGGGACCACTCCGACAAAAACCTCACTTTTTACGGTAGCTGCTTTTACGGCCCGCGCTAGTGGCGTGGAGATGTGCGGAAATTTTTGGCGGCCAGAGGGACCTGACCGCCCACCTTTTCTGGCGGAGTAGTGCGGGCGCGGTGATTCGCCGCTATTTTTTCGGCGCGGACTTTTGTGACTTGTCGGGCCAGGGGGGCGGGGTGGGGAGCACGTGGCGCGGGTCTTTTTTGATCAGCTCTTGCAGGTGCTTGATCGCGGCGTCGAGTTGCGCGTCCTCGCCGGTGAAGGCGCGGGCGGGGTTGTTATCGACGATGATGTCGGGCGTGAAGCCGTCGCCTTCGATCACCCAACCTTCGCCGGGGATGAACGAGCCGAATTCCGCGGCGCGCGCGATGCCGCGATCGACGAGGAAGTTCGACCCGGTGAGCCAGATGCCTCCGCCCCAGGTGCGCGTGCCGAGCGTCTTGCCGAGGTTCAGTTTGCGGACCGCGTTGGCCATCGTCTCGCCATCGGACGCGGTCCACGCATCGACGAGCACGACGAGGTGGCCGCGGAAGGGATTTTGCAGATGCGGGAACGCATCGCCGTCGCGCGTGGACCACCACATCCAGGCCGGACGCATCAGACGCGAGACCATCCAGCTGTCCATGTTGCCGCCGCGGTTGTGGCGGAGGTCGAGCACGAGGCCGGCTTTGTTGGCGGCGGAATAATAATTGCGGACGAACTCGTAGAAATTTGCGGTGCCCATCGCGCGGATGTGCGCGTAGCCGATCTCGCCCTTCGATTTCTCGTCCACCGTGAGGCGGCGCGTGTATTCCCAATCAGTGTAGCGGAGATTCGCATTCTCCGCGGCGGGAACCGGCGTCACGACGCGGGAGAAGGATTCGCCGCCGGCGGCGGGCGTGAGCGTGAGGAGCACCTGCTTGTTGGCCTGATGGCGCAACAGCGCGGCGGCGTCGGGCACGGAGAGCGTCGCAACGCCGTTGATGGCGGTGATCACGTCGCCAACCTTGATGCCGGTGCCGGGCTTGAGGAGCGGGCCGCGGCGTTCGAGGAACTCCGGGTCGCTTTGGAAAATGTAGTCGAGGCGGTAGCCGCCGGCTTTCTCGTCGCGCGACCAGCGGGCGCCGAGCGAGGCGACGTTGATCACCGGCTCGACGTCGCGGAACTCGCCGCCGTTGGCGTCGGTGTGGAGCGCGGAGAGTTCGCTCACGAGGTAGTTGAGGAGATCGTTCAACTCGGAGCGGTCGGTGACGCGATCGACGAGCGGCAGGTGCTTGTCGAGGTTGGCCTTCCAATCGACGCCGTGCATGTTTTTCGCGTAGAAATAATCGCGGTGCAGGCGCCAGGCGTCGGTGAACATCTGGCGCCAGCTCTCGCGCGGCGAATAGGCGAAGCGCACGCCGCCGAGCGAGACGCGGGACTTGCTCACATCTCCGGCGGGACGCGCGCCGGCGTCGATGATCGCGTAGTTTTCGCCCTGCTGGAGGAGCATTTTCTTCGTGTCGAGCGACAGACGGTAGCTCGCGACGCCGGAGGCGACGGTGACGATTTCGACGTCCTTGTTCTTGATCTCCACGGCGAGGAGACGGGCCGTGCTCGGGCCCGTCGCGCCGGCGTCGCGGTCGGTGAAGAAAACAGCTTTGTCGCTGACGGTGAGGTTGCCGTAGTTGCCGCTGGCGACGGGAACTTCCCAGAGGCGATCCATCAAGCCTTCGAGCGCGACCTTCACTTCGACCTTCGGCTTTTTGTCTTCGGGCTTCTTCGCGGCGTCGGCTTTTTTGTCGGTGTCAGTGGATTTTTTCTCGTCCGACTTCGCGACGGCTTTGTCGTCGGCCTTGCCGGTGGGTTCGGGCTTTTTGTCGTCCTTCGCGGGGTCGGCTTTGTCGTCGGATTTCTTTTCGTCCTTTTTGTCCGCGGCTTTCTTTTCCTCGGCGGAGAGTTCGTCGGTGGCTTGGAAGGGCGAGCGTTTCTCGTCGGCGAGCGCGAGGAGGTAGACCTTCGTCGGCTTGTCGAGGAACGGCTCCGGTTGGCGCGGGCCCCACGGGGCGAGCACGGGCGAGTTGAACGTGCGGTCGGAGAGGAAATACAGCCACTTGCCGTCGGGGCTGAAGGCAGGGCTGTTGCTGATCACGCGGTCGCTGGTGGCGGGCGTGGACTGGCCGGACTCGACGCTGTAGAGTTGAATCTGCGAGTTGCCGGTGGCGGGGGTGAGCACGTAGGCGAGCCACTTGCTGTCGGGCGCCCAATCGACGTCGGCGCCGCGGAAATCCTGATTGCGGGAGTGCGCGATGAGTTTCGTTTCCTTGGTTTCGAGATTAAAGAGCATCAGGTCCTCGTCGCGTTCGGAGTAGGCGATGAGTTTGCCGTCGGGCGAAAGGAAGCCGGACATACGAAGATTGTCGGCGCCGGTCGTGAGCTGCTCGGCGGTGCCGATGCCATTGGTCGGGACTTTCCAGAATTCGACTTCGCCGGACTGGTCGGAGAGGACGATGAGGGATTTGCCGTCGGGCGTGAACGCGACGCTGCGGTAGCGCACCCCACTCTGGCGCGTCACCTCGACGAGGCGGCCTCCGCTGGCGGGCGCGACAAACACCTGGCCGCGCGCCACGAAGGCCATGCGGTCGCCGTCGGGCGAGAGCGCGGTGGCGGTGATGAAGTCGGTGACCTTCGTTACCCACGTCTCGCGCGTCTGGTCGAAGTCGGAGGCGAGCGTGAGCTCGAGGCGCGTGGAGCGATCGGACTTTGTGTCGTAGAGCCAGAGGTCGGCGCCGTTCTGATAGACGATGCGGCCGCCATGGTGCTGCGGGGATTTGACGCCGAAGTCCGCGTGCTTCGTGTGCTGGCGCAGGTCGGAGCCGTCGGGCTTCATCGACCACAGATTGCTGGTGCCGTCGCGTTCGCTGACAAAAAACACGCGGCCGGCGGACCACATCGGCCAGCGGCTCACACCCTTGAAGTCCGGGTGGAACTGCACGGCGTCCTTCGCGCCGGCGTCGAGGCGCCAGAGATTTTGCGCAGTGCCGCCGGTGTAGCGTTTGGCGTGCGAGCCCTGGAATGAGTAGCGCGTGAAGTAGAGCGTCTTGCCCGCATCGTCGTAGGCGCCCTCGTCGGCCTGCGCGAGCGGCACGAACGTGCGCGCGCCGGTCTGCGGGTCGAGCGCGACGAGTTGGTTGTCGGGCAACGTCGCGTAGTGGCGCGTGGCGTAGAGGATTTTGCCGTCCGGTGTCCAGCCGCGCACGAGGGCGTTTTCGCCTTCGAACGTGAGGCGCTTCGGCAAGCCGCCGGTGAGCGGCATCAGATAAATTTCCTGCGGGCCTTCATATTGGGCGGTGAAGGCGACCCATCTGCCGTCGGGCGAGATGGACGGCAGCATTTCGAAACCCGCGTGCGTCGTGAGGCGTTGCGCGGTGCCACCGGTGACGGAGGCCTTCCAGAGATCGCCCTCCGCGGTGAACACCACGGTGTCCCCGTGGATTGCCGGGAAGCGGTAGTAACCGGCGGTGGGTTGCGCGGTGAGCGCGGCCGCGAAGCCGAGCGCGGCGGCGAACAGAACGAGGAAGCGGAGCAGGGTGCGGGTCGTCATAGTCGGACAGGGGAAAGTGAGGGGAGTGAACTCGGCGCGGCGGGAGAGCCAACCGCGGGTGGGCGAAGCGTGGACGAAAGGCGACGAACGCGGCGAAAACGTCGTCGTGGAAACGGGACCGTGCTCAGGTCGAGCGGCGGTGCCAGTCGCTTTTCTTGCCCACGCGGCGCGTCCGCTTGTTGGGATGAACGAAAACTTCCTGGAGTGCTTCGGCGACGGGAGCGGGCACGAACTTCGTGATGTCGCCGCCGAGTCGCGCGATCTGCTTCACGAGCGTTGAGCTGGTGTAGCTGTAGGACTCGTTGGGCATGACGAAAATCGTTTCCACCTGCGGCTCGAGGTGGCGGTTCATCAAGGCCATGTTGAACTCGAACTCGAAATCGGAGAGCGCGCGCAGGCCGCGGATGATCGCGCTGGCGCGTTGGGCGTGGGCGAATTCGACGAGCAGGCCGTCAAAGCTGGTGACATCGACATTCGGCATCTTGCCGACGGTGGCGCGGATCAGCGCGACGCGTTTTTCGGCCGAGAAGAGCGGCTCCTTGGTGGAACTGATCGCGACGGAAACGGTGACGCGGTCGAAGAGCTTCGCGGCGCGCAACAGCACGTCGAGGTGACCGTTGGTGAAGGGGTCGAAGGTGCCGGGGTAGATGCAGTGTCTCATGCGGCGGGAGCGCAGAGCCAACGGGAGCCGGTGGGAGTTGGCGAGCGATTTCGCGGCAGGGGCGCGCGCTGCGCGGATGAGGAGGCGGGTGCATAGTCCGAACGATTCACGCCCAGCGGGGCGGGGAGGAGAAGGGGATGGACCTCGGACGTAGCGCGTGCGCGCATCTCCATTGTTGCCAAGGCGCGGGGCGCTGGCTCGACTCGGGCGGTTCATGACGCTGCCCAATTTGCTCACGATTTCGCGCGTGCCACTGATGTTCGTCGTGGTCGGCCTGATGTATGCGGAGTCGGCGTGGACCGCGACGATCGCGTTCTGGCTGTTCATCGCGGCGGCGTTGACGGACTGGCTCGATGGGCTGCTCGCGCGGCGGGCGAATCAGGTGTCGTCGTTCGGCCGGTTCATGGACGCGGTGATCGACAAGGTGATGGTGCTCGGCCTGATGATGGCGCTGATCAACGGCGAGTTCTTCATCTTCCTCGGGAAGAATTACTCCATCGCGGCGATGGTGCTGTTGCTCGGCATCCTGACGCGCGAGTTCGCGATCTCCGGCATGCGCATGGCGGCCGCAGTGAAGAACATCACGATCGAGGCGGACCAAAGCGGCAAGGTGAAGACCTTCGTGCAGCTCAATGCCATCGGCTGGCTGCTCGGCGCGCGGATGTTCGAGCGGGATTTCGGGGAACTTTTCCGTGGAGACCAAAGCGCGTGGATCACGGGCGTCCACGGCATCGGACTGCTGCTCTACGTCGCCTCGGCGGTGCTGACGATCACGTCCGGCTGGTCGTATTTCCGCCGGCACGGTCACGTGGTGATGGACTGAAATGAACTGGCCGGAGCCACGCTGGGCCGCGCGTCTGCCTTCGAAACTGGTCGTCAACCTGGCGACGCTCGGACCGCTCGGGCGCAATTTGCCGGCGCCGGGCACGTGGGGATCGGCGGCGGGAATATTCTATGCGGTGGTATTCTTTCGCGCGCTGCCGTGGCCGACGACGCTGGTGCTCACAGTGTTTTTGAGCTGGGTGGCGGTGGCGATCTGCGGCGAGGCGGAGCGCCGGCTCGGCAAAAGCGATCCGGGTTGCGTGGTGCTCGACGAGTTCGTCGTGATGCCGCTCGTGTTCCTCGGTTCGCGGTGGGCATTCGGCGGGTATTGGCCGGAGTGGCTGGTGCTGCTGACGGGCTTCGCGCTGTTCCGGCTGTTCGATATTTTGAAACCGCTCGGCATCGCGCGGCTGCAACGCTGGCCCGGCGGGTGGGGCGTGGTGGCGGACGATTTCGCCGCGGCGCTGGCGGCGTGCGCGGTGTTGCACGGCATCGCGTTCCTCGCGGTGCGGTGGTGAGGAGTGCGCTCGCGGCGGACGCGGCGGGCCGGGCGTGCGCTCCCGTTTTGTAGGAGCCTGATTACAGGCGATTGAAACTCGCTCGCGCGGCAGGCGCACCGAACCTCGTTATCGCCTGCAAGCAGGTCCTACAGTCGGAGGGCCGAGTCGGTGGCGGGTGCTTGCGGCCCGGTCGCGAGGGCCGGCCCTACAGTCGAGCGAACGTTACCGCCGATAATCCATCGCGCCGCGGAGGCGGCGGAGAGCTTGGCGGAAGGTGATCTCGGCGCGAACGCGCGAGCCGGTGGAGAATTCGTAGCCGTCGGGACCCCAGGTCGAGCGCACGCCGAAGCCGAAAATCCACTGCGTCTTCGAATTGAGCGTGTATTTCCGCGGCACCCACCAGAGGAAGCTCGGGCGGATAGTGAAGAAGTGCTCGTCGATGCCGCTGATGACCGTGGTGGTGTAGGTCGCTTGCAGGGTCCATTTCACCTGGCCGAGGTCGTAGGTTGTGCCGCCGTTGAGGGAGATCGAATCGTCCTTCGTGGAGTTGATGCCCAGACTGCCGGGGACCGAGGAGTCGGTCACGATGTCGGCGCTGGCGCCGCCGAAGACGGTCCACCGGGGGTGCCGCGGCAAGCGGTGTTCCGTCACGAAATACGGCGCGAAGTGGTTCCGCCCGTCGGTGAAGTCCGGCGGCGGATCGCCCGTGGGAAATTCGAGATTCAGGCCGACGCTCGTTTGGTAATCGGGCCACGGATAATTGCGGATCAGGTAGCGACTGCCGAAGCGCAGTTCGCCGATCCCGTAGCCGGTGCTGGTGTTGTCATCGAGGCCGTGGGTGGCGAAGGCCTCCATTTCGGCGTAGAGTTCCAGCCGGTCGTTCACGGCCCAACGCACGCCGGTCGGGACGCGAATGTAATCGCGCCGCAGGAGATCGCCGAAGCGTGGATTGAACTGGAGGCGAAACGTGCCCGGCGGATCGAAGCGCGGCAAATCGAGGTCGAACAACCCGCGGACGCGCAGCGGGACGGCTTCCGGTGGGGCGGCGCTGTTTTCCGGCGCGGCCGGCACCGGTCCGCTCGTTTGCGCCGATGTGATGGGGAACAAACCCACCGTGCCCAAGCAGAGCAGGACGCAGAGTTGGCGGGAAATGGGTCGAATCACGGGAGGGGTTGCAGGTTTTCGAACGGCAATCGGACCAAGAGACCTTGTTGCAGCACGTCAACGGACACCACAATTCCGCGAGGGTTCACCGGATCATCGACGTAACCTTCGAGCCCGTGCAGCGGCCCGCCGGAGACGCGCACGCGCGTGCCTTTCTTGATCAGCGGATGCAGCGCGGCCTCGTAGCCGGAGGCGCAGACGGCTTTCACGTCCTCGAGCTGCCGGAGAAAGACGGATTCGTTTTCGACCATCAATGCGCGCACGAGCAGGTCCTGCTGATAGACGCGGGCCTTTTTCTCCGGGACGATCTGCGCGAAGACGTAGCCGGCGAACAGCGGCTTGGTGAACACCTTCTTTTGCGTGCCGTAGCGGCGCACGCTTTCGATCAGCGCGACGTAGTGGTCGAATTTTTCGCGCGCGAGGAGTTCGGCGAATTTCTTTTCGCAGCGCGGCTTCGTGTGGCACACGAACCATCGCGGCGCGGTGAAATCGGGAAGATGCTGGCCCATCTTAGGCGCGCGGGGAGGTGGCTCGGCGGGCGACGGCACGCCGGGTGGGGCCAAGATGCTTCACCAGCAGTTGCAAGGCCTCGACGTAACCGGGGAAACCTTTGCCCGCAACCTGGCCGATGCAGGCGGCGGCGGAGTAGGAGTGATGGCGGAAGCGTTCGCGCTTCTTCAAATCGGAGATGTGCACTTCGACGGCCGGCAGCGGCGACACGCTCTTGAGCGCATCGAACAGCGCGATGCTCGTGTGGGAGTAAGCGCCGAAGTTCACGATCAAGCCGTCGATGCCCGCGTCGGCGAGTTCGTGGATTTGGTCGATGAGTGCGCCTTCGTGGTTCGACTGGAAAAACACGACACGCGCGCCGAGCGGCTTGGCCGCGGCGCGGATGAGCGCTTCGAGTTCGGCGAGCGTCGCGGTGCCGTAGATGTGCGGCTCGCGTTTGCCGAGACGGTTGAGGTTGGGACCGTGAAGGACGGCGATTTTCATGAGGGGAACCACGAAAAACACGAAATCCACGAAAGGGGAAAACAAACGGAGCGGGGCATCGGCGCGACCACCGTCGTTCGGGTGTTTCGTGTATTTCGTGGTTTCAATTCAGAGCGGGTTTTCGGTGTCGATGAAGACCCAGGGGAGGCGGAATTTTTTCGCGAGCTCGGCGGCGAGTGCTTTCACGCCGAGCGTTTCCGTCGCGTAGTGGCCGCAGAGGAAAACATTGAGATTATTTTCCTGCGCAAAGTTGAACCACTCCTCGCGCAGCTCGCCGGTGATGAGCGTGTCGATGCCGAGCGCGGGCAGCGTGGCAATCGCGCTGTTGCCGGACCCGCTGCAGAACGCGATCTGCTTCGGCTGCGCCGAGCCGAACTCGAGCGCAATGACGCGCGGGTAAAGTTCCTCGAGGCGGTTGCGGAGTTGCGAGCGTTTGTATTTCGACGGCGCGGTCCAACCAACGAATTCGTCGTCATGCGGCAGAAAACGGCCTTTCGGGCGGAGGCCGAGCTGGCGCGCGAGCAGGACGTTGTTGCCGAGTTCGGCATGGCCGTCGAGCGGGAGGTGCGAGGAATAGACCGCGCAGTTGCCGCGGATGAGTGTCGCGAAGCGGTCATAGACGGCGCCCGCAAGCGGCTGCACGCCGCCCCAGAACAACCCGTGATGCACGACGAGGAAATCCACGCCGCACTCGACGGCCTGTTCGAACGGCACGCGACCCGCATCGACCGCGGCGCCGATTTTCGTCACGCGTCCGTCGTTGGCGACCTGCAGGCCGTTCACGGCGCCGGGATAATCCTTGTAGGAGGAGCGACGTGTGCGGCGGTCGCAGTAATCGACCAGTTGTTGAAGGGAAGCCATCGCGAGCAGGTTGAGTGCGAGGGCGGGGCGGCGCAAGCGCGGTGGCGCGAAGACCGCGTTGGCGGTGCGCGCGCGAGGTTCCACCTTGCCTCGCGTCGGGCGGTTTCCCACCGTGGCGCCATGGACGCCGGACTCAACCCCCCTGCTCCCGCGGCGGCTCCGCTGCCCGCGGCGCAACCGACGCTCATCGATCTGGTCGTCGAGGCGACGGACAGATTCCCGCATCGGCCGAGTTGGGACGAGTATTTCATGGCGACGGCGGTGCTCATTGCATCGCGCTCGAATTGCGAACGGTTGAACGTCGGCTGCATCATCGTCACGGGCGGCGAGCGTCGGAACCGGCTCGTCGCTGCCGGTTACAACGGCTGGCTGCCCGGCACGCCGCACGTCTCACGCGTCCGCGACAACCACGAACTCTCCACGGTGCACGCCGAGCAGAACGCCGTGGCGGACGCTGCGCGCCGCGGCTCAAGCCTCGAGGGCTGCACCGCCTACGTGACGCATTTCCCGTGCATCAATTGCGCGAAGATCCTTGCCGCCGCCGGTATCGCCGAAATCAAGTTCCACGAGGATTATCACAATGATCCGCTGGTCACCCCGATCCTCGCAGAGGCCGGGGTGAAAATCACAAAACTGTAGGCGGGATACCCGGTGCAACGCGGACGAAAATACGCTGTCCCATTCGAAGCATGAAATCGCGCCGCTCCAGTATTGAAAGTCTCGCGGGCCAGTTGCTCCTCTCGCATCCCGCGATGAAGGACCCGAATTTCGGCCGCACGGTCGTGTTGCTTTCGGCGCACGATCCGGAGGGCGCCCTCGGCGTCGTCATCAATCGTCCCGTGGGACGCCGGCTGGGCGATCTCAGTGCGGAGTTCGCGCTCGGGTCGCTCTCGAAAGTGCCGCTGTATCGCGGCGGGCCGGTGGAGACGGAGAAATTGATTCTGGCCGGCTGGCGCTGGCGCGAGGACTCGAGCGAGTTCGAATTGCAGTTCGGCCTCGATCCGCAGCGCGCCGAGATGCTCGCGCTCGATCCGCGCGCAACGCTGCGCGGTTTCCTCGGGTATTCGGGTTGGGGCAAGGGTCAGCTCGAAAAGGAAATGAAGCAGCAGACCTGGTTCGTCGCTGGTCCGACCGACTATAACCTCGCGAGCGAGGACGGGCCGAAACTCTGGCAGATGATTTTGGGTTCGATGGATCCCGAGCTGAAACTGCTCGCGGATGAGCCGGAAGATCCGTCGCTGAATTGAGGCGCGGCGGGCGCAGCGCGGTCGGTCGCATGGATTCTTCGCTCCGTTCAGAATGACAGGTGTGGTGTGTGCGAGATGGACGCGCAGGTCCCTCTGCGCGTCTTTGAATGTAGGCAACGTGGGCGCGTGACGCGGGATTAGAATTCGCTTTGTTGCGCTGCTCCTTGACGGGCAGAGGGACCGGCCCGTCCACCTTCGACCGTTGGATCAGGGGTATGACACACGCTGCGCTTCGGCGTGGCACAGGGTGTGCGTTGGGCCGGCAGGAATTCTCCTCTTCACCCATGACCAAACACACACCTACTCGCGTGCTGGGCGCGCTCGCCGCTTTCGCGACGCTGCCCTTGCTCGGTTTCGCCCAAGATGCCGCTCCCGTCGCGCCTGCGCCCGTCGTGGATTCCGGCATCACCGCGTGGATGCTCGTCTCCACGACGCTCGTCCTCCTGATGGTTCCCGGCCTCGCCCTGTTCTACGGCGGGTTGGTGCGAACAAAAAACGTTCTCGGCACCATGATGCACTCGTTCATCGCGATGGCCGTGGTCGGCGTGCTGTGGTCCGTGGTCGGCTACGCGCTGGCGTTTGGGCCGAACGTGCTGGGCGGTCTCGTCGGCTGGAACAGCGATTTCGTTTTTCTGAAGGGCATCGACGAATCGATCCTGTCGGCGGGCGTGCCCGAATACGTGTTCGCCATGTTTCAGGGGAAGTTCGCCATCATCACGCCGGCACTGATCGCCGGTGCGGTGGCGGAGCGCATCAGCTTCAAGGGCTGGATCGCGTTCATCACGCTGTGGGTGCTCTTCGTTTACGCGCCGCTGTGTCACTGGGTGTGGGCGGCGGATGGTTATTTCTTCAATCTCGGGGCGAAGGGCGCGATCGACTTCGCGGGCGGCACCGTCGTGCACATCTCGTCGGGGGTGAGCGGCCTCGTGCTCGCGCTGTTCCTCGGACCGCGCCTCGGGCACCCGAAACTTTCCACGTCGCCGAACAACCTCACGATGGTCCTGCTCGGCGTGGGCCTGCTCTGGGTCGGCTGGTTCGGCTTTAACGCCGGCTCGGCCATCGCGTCGAATCTCGACACGGCGCGCGCGCTGACCGTCACACAAGTGGCCGCCGCCACCGGCGCCCTGACTTGGGTGCTGATCGAAGCAATCGTGCACGGCAAACCGACGAGCCTCGGGCTCGCCTCGGGCATCCTCGCGGGTTTGGTCGCGATCACTCCCGCCGCCGGCGTGGTGGGCGTGCAAGGCGCCATCGCGCTCGGCGCCATCGCGGCGCTCGGCTGTTACCTGATCATCACCTTGAAGGGCAAACTTGGCTACGACGACACACTCGATGCGTTCGGTGTCCACGGTGCGGGCGGCATCCTCGGCGCGATCGGCTTGGTGTTTTTTATCCGCGAATCCTGGTGGGCCGACGCGGCGACGAAGAAGGCAGGGTGGGGATTCACGGACCAGTTGCTCGTGCAACTGCAGGCCGTCGGCGCGACGGTGTTGTTCGCCGGCGCGATGACGCTCCTCATTGGCTTCATCGTGCAGAAAACGATCGGCCTCCGTCTCAGCGAGCGTTCCGAGCGCAGTGGTCTCGACCACGAACTGCACGGCGAGCGCGGCTACGGTCTCAACAACCTCAACTAAGGAGCCCCACCATGAAGCTTATCACCGCCATCATCCGCGAAGAAAAACTCGACGACGTGCGTCAGGCGCTCATCGACGCTGAGATCGAACGCATCACCGTCACGCGTGTCAGCGGCCACGGTCAGCAGACGGAAGTCGAGTTCCAGCGCGGCCAGAAAGTCATCCCCAACCTCATTCCGCGCGTGCAGATCGTCATCGCCTGCAACGACGCCTTCGAGGACATCACCGTTAACGCCATCCTTCAGTCCGCCAAAACGGGCCAGGGCGGCGAAGTCGGTGACGGCAAGATCTTCATCCAAGACCTCAAGGAGTGCATCCGCATCCGCACCGGCGAGCGCGGCGGCACCGCGATCTGAGCGCCCGGCAAAATCACTGACCGCGAACCAGGCCACGCCCACGAACCGCGACGCCCGGACCGCCAGGTCGCGGCGTTAGCGTTTCGGGAGCCGAAGGCGGCGAAATAGGGTAGCCCGCGACCTTCGGGCGCGGGTTCAGGATTTGCGCGTCGCTCACCCGCGCCCGGAGGTCGCGGGCTACCGTCAGCTGGAGGCGCGGATGGTGGCTCTTCCTTCCGCGGAACTTCCTCGCGTTCTGCGGATAAGCGCGTGTCGTCTCACTGGATTCGAGCTCCTCCCGCGGCGTCGCGACCGCTTTGTTTTCTCCGGGAGATTTCCTTTGACAGGTCCCATCGCGGGTCTCTTCTTTCATCGCTTTTATGAAAGTCGTTTCCTCCATCAAATCCGCGAAGCTGCGTCACCCCGACTGCCAAGTCGTTCGCCGCAAGGGCCGCATCTACGTCATCAACAAAACCGACCCGCGCTACAAGGCGCGCCAGGGTTGATCTAACTCCCTTTTCCCGCCGTGAAAGAACAAGGCCATCCCGCTCTCAATAACGTGTGCTTCACCGACGTTGCCACCGGCAAGCGTTTCCTGACGAAGTCCACGATGAAGTCCGCCCGCACCGAAAAAATCGACGGTCAGGACTACTTCATGGTCGTCCGCGACGTGACGATGGATTCGCATCCCGCCTACACCGGCGAGAAGCGTCTCGTCGATACCGCCGGCCGCGTGGAGAAGTTCACCACGAAGTTCAAGCGCGGCACCGCGAAGAAGTAATTCGCGTTTCCGCAGCGACTTTCCCCGAGCCCTCCCGACCAGGAGGGCTTTTTTGCGTCGGGAGCCGACGCAAACCCTCCGAAGCCCAAAGGGCGAAGGAGGGCCTGAACGCGAACGCGAAACGAGCCTCTCCGGATCGGCGAATACTCTTCCAAGTGCGTCCGCCGGGTAGAGTCCGGCGCGAGCTTCCGAGGCGGGCGCCGACGTCCCGACGGCGCCGAGAACTCGCGCAGCATGTAACATGCCGCGGGGCGCGCTGGTCGCCGCCGGGACGGCGGCGACCACCTCGAACCATCCTCACCTCAAACCGCACCACCTCGCAACCCACCGAAGACACGGAAAAGGATAGGCGCGCGGAGTTTTCATGTGTTTCGTGTGGTGCGTGGGCAACTCACCCGTGAAACTCATTTGCTTCGACTGCGATTCGACGCTGAGCGCGATCGAAGGCATCGACGAACTGGCCCGACTGCGTGGACGGGAATGTTTTCAACGCGTCGAACAGATGACGCGTGACGCGATGGAAGGTCGCATCGCGCTCGACGATATTTTTCGGCTGCGTCTCGAACTCATCAAGCCGACGCGGGCCGAGGCGGCGGCGATCGGCGAACTCTACGTGCGCCACGTCGAGCCGACGGCGCTCGCGACGCTCGCGACGCTGCGTGGGGCAGGTTGGACGCCCGTGATCGTCAGCGGTGGTTACACGCAGGTGATCGAACCGCTCGCCAAATTTCTCGGCATCGCGCGCGTGGAGGCGGTGCGCTTGGACTTCGACGCCCAAGGCAATTATTCCGGTTATGCGGTCGGGCATCCCGCGGCGCGCCGCGGAGGGAAACCTGAGATCGTCCGCGCGCTCCGCGCCGAGTGGCAGGCGCAGCGCGTCGTCTTCGTGGGCGATGGGGTCAGCGATCTCGAGACGCGTGATGTGGTTGACCTTTTCATCGGCTTTGGGCGCTATGCGGAACGATGCGCGGTCAAGGCGGGCGCGCATCGTTTCGTCCACCGCCTCGAAGACATCCCAGCGTTCCTCGTGCCATGAACCGACTGCTTCGCCTCTCCGTTTTATTCGCCGTTTTCGCCACCGCCGGATGGTCCGCCGCAGGAGCTCCGACGGTGGACTTTCCACGGGCGCTGGACTCGTATCCGGCGGTCGATTCGAACTCGGCGTGGGAAGTGATGAAGGCGCGTGCCGCCGCCGAGCCGTTCAATATCGTGGCGACCGTCATCTTTGCGTTCGCGGTGTCCCACACGTTTGCGAGTGCCCGGATCAGGCATTGGGCGCACGTGATCGAGGAACGTCACGCCGCCGCGATGAAAAAGAAGTATGCGCGCCAGGACCGCGACGGCGACGGCCATCCCGAGGAAGTCAGCTTCTGGGGCCAGATTCTGCATTTCTTCGGCGAGGTGGAGGCGATCTTCGGCATCTGGGCCATCGCGCTGTTCGGGGCGATCGTCTGGTTCAAGGGCCTGGATACGGGCGTCCATTACATCGCGGAAACGGTGAATTTCACCGAGCCGATGTTTGTCGTCATCATCATGACGCTCGCGTCCACCCGTCCGGTGCTGAAGATGGCCGAGCAGGCGTTGCGGATCGTGGCCGCCATCGGCCGCGGCCGTCCGGTGGCGTGGTGGCTTTCCATCCTGACAATCGCGCCGCTGCTCGGCTCGTTCATCACCGAACCGGCCGCGATGACGATCGCGGCGCTGCTGCTCGTGAAGCAGTTCTATGTCCTCAATCCGAGCACGCGGCTGAAGTATGCGACGATCGGTTTGCTGTTCGTGAACATTTCGATCGGAGGCACGTTGACGCACTTCGCGGCGCCGCCGGTCCTGATGGTCGCCGCCAAATGGGGTTGGGACATGACTTACATGTTCACGCATTTTGGCTGGCACGCGGTGTCAGGCATCCTGCTGTCGAACCTGATCTATTTTCTGCTGTTCCGGAAAGAGCTGCTCGCGATGCGATCGGCCCCGCCGGATCCAAATCCGGCCAGCGACGAGCCAGTGCCGGTTTGGGTGACGTTGGTGCATTTGGCCTTTCTCGGTTTCACGGTCTGGATGGCGCATTATCCGGCGCTCTTCATCGGCGGCTTCTTGTTCTACCTCGCGTTCGCCCAGGCGACGGCGCACCACCAAAGCAAATTGGATCTGCGCGCGCCGCTGCTCGTCGGATTTTTTCTCGCCGGTCTCGTGGTCCACGGCGGACTGCAAGGTTGGTGGATTCAGCCGGTGCTGGGCAGCTTGGGCGAAGTGCCGCTCTTTGCCGGGGCCACGATTCTCACCGCGTTCAACGACAACGCGCTCATCACTTACCTGGCCACGCTCGTCCCCGGATTCACCGAAGAATTGAAATTCGCGGTCGTGGCAGGCGCCGTGACCGGCGGTGGGCTGACGGTGATCGCCAACGCGCCGAATCCGGCCGGTCAATCAATTCTCCAGCGCTATTTCCCGGAAGGGGTCTCGCCGCTCGGGCTGCTGGCGGGAGCATTGATCCCGACGCTCGTGGTCGCATTTTCTTTCATGGTTCTCTGACGAGGGCGGGGGAATCCGCCCTTGCGTCATGGGTGCAGCGCGCTTGGCTCCGGTGACGGGCCGATTTTCCCATGAACCCACTCGAAGCCGAACTGGCTGAATTGCGTGGTCGGGTCTCCCGACTCGAAGCTCAACTCGCGGCGCTGAGCCGCCCCGACAAAAAATCGGTCCCGCCGATGCCAGTGCGCTCGTTGGACGAGGCCGTCCCGGCGGCGAGTGCGGGCGAAGCGCCGCCGGTGATTCCGCTCGCCACGCCGACGCGCCGACCGCCTCCGCAGCCGGCGCTGGGCGACAAATTGCGCAACGTGCCTTCAACGGTGTGGATCGCGGGCGCGGGCGCAGTGATTTTTCTCATCGGGGCGATCTACGGCCTGACGGTGTCGATCGAGCGCGGCTGGATATCTCCGGCGGTCCGCGTCACCACAGGGCTGCTCACCGGGGTGATGGCCGGAGCGGTGGCGATGCGGCTGTTGTTCGCGGGACGGCGCGAATTGGGCCTCACGCTGCTGGCGGTTGGGGTGGGCACTTGGACTTTCGCGCTCTATTTCGGTGCTAAATCCGCGCATCTGTTTCCGCTGGGGCTCGGTTTCACTGGCGCAGCGGTGGCGACCTTGCTGGCCGGTGCGCTCGCCGCGCGCATTCGCAGCGACGGTGCGATGGCGGTGGCGCTCGCGACGGGGTTGGCGGCACCGCTGGCGTTTTCCAGCGGCACCGGCTCGCTGGCCGGCTTGCTGACGTATTTCGTGGCGCTGAGCGCAGCGCAACTCGCGGCGCATTACGCGACGGGCACGGGCGGCGATTGGAAAATTTCGCGCGTCCTCGGGCTTGCGGGCATTTGGCTGGTATCGCTGGCGGCCTCGCCGGCGGCGCGGCTGGGTGAGCCGGCGTGGGCGACCGCAGCGGCTGCCCTGCTCGCTGCCGTGGGTCTGACGCTGGCGTGGCTGCCGCGACATCCGGAGGAACCGGAAGCTCCGGCCGTCAGTTCGGTCGTGGTGCTGCTCGCGGCGGCGTTCACGTTGTGGATGGTGTGGAATCGCGCACGGTGGGACCGCGAACTCTTTGCGGTCGTGCCTGTCGCGCTGGCCGCGGTGAGCCTCGGCCTCATGGCGGGAGCGCGGACATGCGGCACGCGGAAGCA
>PNJQ01000083.1 GCA_013821985.1 Opitutus sp. | reverse complement strand
CTCGACCCGCTGCGCTTCAAGCTGCTCTTCGAACGCTTCCTCAATCCCGAGCGCGTGTCGCCGCCGGACTTCGACATCGACTTTTGCATGCGCCGCCGCGGCGAGGTCATCGATTATGTTCGCCAGAAATACGGCAACGACTGCGTCGCGAACATCATCACCTATGGCACGCTCGGCGCGAAGATGGTCATCCGCGACGTCTCGCGCGTGCACGACCTTCCTTACGCCGAGGCCGATCGCCTCGCGAAGATGATTCCGGACGAACTCAACATCGAGTTGAAGTCGGCGATCGAGAAATCCGCCGAGCTGCGCAACGAGGTCGAGAACAACCCCGCCACGAAAAAAATCGTCGAGCAGGCGCTCGTGCTCGAAGGCATGGTGCGCAACACCGGCAAGCACGCCGCAGGCATCATCATCACCGACCGGCCGCTCGACGAATTCGTCCCGCTCACGCTGCAGGAAGGCGACGTCACGGTCCAATACGACATGAACGCCGTCGGCAAACTGGGTTTGCTGAAGATGGACTTCCTCGGCCTGAAGACGCTGACCGTCATCGCCGACGCCGTGGACAACATCCGCCGCACCGCCGATCCGAAATTCGACATCGAGGCGCTCGGGTTCGACGACAAGAAGGCCTACGAGCTGCTCAACTCCGGCCGCACCACCGGCGTGTTCCAGCTCGAATCCGGCGGCATGCAAAACCTCTGCCGCCAGATCAGCCTCTCCTCGATCGACGAGATCGTCGCGCTCATCGCCCTTTACCGCCCCGGTCCGATGGAGTGGATCCCCGACTACATCCGCGGCAAAAAAGAACCCAGCACTGTCACGTATCCCCACAAGCTCCTTGAGGACGTCTGCCGCGAAACCTACGGCGTGATGGTTTATCAGGAGCAGGTCATGGAAGCCGCGAAGATCATCGCGGGCTACACGCTCGGTGGCGCCGACATGCTCCGCCGCGCCATGGGGAAAAAAGACGCCGACGCCATGGCGAAGGAACGCGCGAAGTTCGTCGAAGGCGCCGCGAAGGTGAACAAAATCGACGCGAAGACGGCCAACTCGATCTTCGACATCCTGAACAAGTTCGCCGGTTACGGGTTCAACAAGTCCCACTCCGCCGCCTACGCCGTCCTCAGTTATCAAACGGGTTTTCTGAAGGCGAATTACCCCGTGCAGTTCATGGCGGCGATGCTCAGCTCCGAACTCGGCAACTCGGAAAAAGTCGCGCACTTCGTCGCCGAATGCGAAGCGATGGGCCTCACCGTCCTGGGCCCCGACGTAAACGAATCACGCGAAATGTTCACCCCGGTCGGCGAGCGCATCCGCTTCGGCCTCGCCGGCATCAAGGGCGTCGGCGAACAAGCTGCGCAGAAAATCATCGAGGAGCGCGAAGCCAACGGCCCGTTCGCCGACTTCGCCGATTTCGTCGCGCGCGTCGATGCGCGGGCGCTGAACAAGCGGGTCCTCGAACATTTGGTGAAGACCGGCGCGTTCGACTTCAGTGGCGCGCCGCGCAAGCCGCTCTTCGACGGCATCGATTCCGCCCTCGCCGGCGCCGCCGCACACGCGCGCGACAAGGCCGCCGGCCAACACAGCTTCCTCGACATGCTCGCCGAAGAAGCACCGAAGAAGAAAAATGGAGCCGCGACGCCCCCGTCGCGGATCAGCGCCGAATTCGCCGCGCCGTCCGCCTCCGACTTCACCTCCACCGAGCGCCTCCAGTTCGAAAAAGAACTCCTCGGCTTCTACGTCTCCGGCCACCCGCTCAACGCCTACACCGGCCTTGCCGAAGCGCTCTGCACGCACACCGAGGAATCCGTTCTCCTCGAAGGCGACCGCGTCGAGTTCCGCCTCGCCGGCCTGATCAGCGGCATCACGAAGCGCCTCTCGAAACGCGACAACCGGCCGTGGGCCTTCTTCAATCTCGCGAGCAAGCGCGCCACGATCTCCGTCAACATGTATGCCGACGCCTACGAGGCTTACGGAAAGGTGCTCGGCGAAAACATTCCGATGGTGCTCCTGGGCTCGGTGATGAAGGGCAACGACGGCGCGCGCCTGAACATCAAGGAAGTTTACCACCTCGACGCGTATCTCCCGAACAACATCCGCAAAGTCACGTGGCTCCTCTCACCCGAGCACGCCGAGACCGCCGACTTCCTGCAAAAATTGCGTCAGGCGATCGACGCCGCGAACGGCGACACGAAAGTCGAACTCGCCTTCCTCTTCGAAGGTCGCGTCGCCCCGATCGCGGAGACGTCGTTCGCCCTGAAGTGGCGCGTCACCGGCCCGGCGTTCCAGGAACTGCGCAACCACCCCGCCTGCTCCGGCGCCCTCGTCGAAACCCGCGCCCCCGAAATGAAGGAAGTCCGCCGCTGGGGAAAAAAATCCTTCGGCTGAGCCACGCGGCGTTCGGCGGAATAATTCTCCTCTGCATTCCGTGTGTTCCGTGTATTCCGTGGGCTTCCTTCCATGCCTGACTCCGCCGTCCTCAACGAAACCGCGCGCGTCCTGAAGCTCGTGCAATCCGGCACGCCGGCCGACGCCGCGTTGCGCGAGGCACTCGGTCGCACGCGCTTCGGCTCGTCGCCGGGATTGCGCCGCGACGTGAGCCGCGCCGTTTTCGCGTATTTCCGCTGGTTGCGCTGGCTCGATCCCAAGCAGTCGCTGCAAAAACAGGCTGAGGCGGCGCTCGCGCAGCAGGCGCGCTTCGAGCGCCATCCCGACGCCATCAAACCCGAGGCGCTCGCCGCCCGCGCCGTGCCGGAATGGGTGCTCGATTCGATCCCTTGGCCGGAGACGCCGTTCGTCGCGTCGGCGGAGATGGAGGGCGCCGCTCCGTCGGCGCCGGGATCCGAATCACCAGCCCCGTCCTCCGTTGCGCGAACATCTTCTGCCATTCACGGCGGCGACGAAGCGCCGCCCTCCAAATCCAAGCTCTCGCCCACCGCCACTGCCTGGCTTCGCCAACTCCAGCGCGAACCCGCCCTGTGGATTCGGGCGCGCCGCGGCCACGAAGCCGCCGTCGCCGCCGCACTTGGCGATTGCACGCCCGCCGCAACTGTAGCCGGGCTCGCTGAGCCCGGCCCTCCGTCACTGTCGACTCCCCGCTCCGCGTTCCGCTTCACCGGCACGCGCGATTTGTTTCTCACGCCCGAATTCAAATCCGGCCGCTTCGAAATCCAGGACCTCGCCTCGCAACTCGTCGGGCACGCCTGCGCACCGCAACCCGGCCAGACGTGGTGGGACGCGTGCGCGGGCGAAGGCGGCAAGACGATGCACCTCTCCGATCTCATGCAAAACAAGGGCATGATTTGGGCGAGCGACCGTTCCTTGCGCCGCCTCGATCACCTGAAGAAGCGCGCGAGCCGCGCCGAGGTTTTCAACTACCGCGCCGCGCCGTGGGACGGCGGCGTGAAGCCGCCGACGAAAACGAAATTCGACGGCATCCTCGTCGATGCCCCCTGCAGCGGCGTCGGCACCTGGCAGCGAAACCCGCACGCGCGGTGGACCACCTCGCTCGACGACGTGCGCGAACTCGCCATCGTGCAACAGCGCTTGCTCGACCACGTCGCCCCATCGCTCAAGCCCGGCGGCCGTCTCGTCTACGCCGTCTGCACGCTGACGCGCGCCGAGACCACCGCGATCGCCGACGCGTTCACCGTCGCGCATCCGGACTTCGAACCCGCTGTCATCACTGTAGCCGGGGTCGCCGACCCCGGTCCGCAACTCTTCCTCTGGCCGCAAGACCTGAACGCGAACGGCATGTTCATCGCCGCCTGGAGAAAAAAATAGGGCGCGGATTCCGCTCCGCACCGCGGCGGCGCCAGAGTCACCGCCCAACGCGCGCACCCATGTCGACCTCCGTTTCACCGCCCAAAATTTCCGGCGCCACCGTGCGCGCGGACTTCAACGCGGTCGAATCCGTCCTTCATTACTCCCGTGCCGCCGAGCGCCTCGGCTTGTGGGCGTCGGAACGCACGCTGATCGAAAAACATTTTCCCGACCCGAAGGCCCCGCTGCTCGAAGCCGGCTGCGGCACCGGGCGCGTGACGCTCGCACTCGCCGAGCTCGGCTACACCAAGATCACCGCCTTCGATTTCGCCGAGGAACTGCTTGAGCAGGCGCGCGCCTTTGCTCGTGAGAAGAAGCTGACGCGCCGCATCCGCTTCTTGCACGCCGACGCCACCGAGCTCCCCACGTCATGTAACCTATTAGGATACATTGCCGCCGCGGCGTCACTCGGAGGAAAGAGCACTTGTAACCTAATAGGTTACAATGCTCGGAGAGCGACGAACGCGGGAGGGTTCGCGGGCGTGCTGTTTCTGTTCAACGGGCTGATGCAGATTCCCGGGCGCATACACCGGCGCGCGGCGTTGCGTGGTTTGCACGGGCTCGCGCGGCCCGGCGCGCCGCTGCTGTTCACGACGCACGATCGCGATGACGAACCGGCCGAACGTCGCCATTGGAAGCGTCAGGCCGAACTCTGGGTCGAAGGAAAACAAGATCCCGCGCTGCTCGAATTCGGCGACCGCTACTTTGTCGATGACGACAGTTACCGCGTGTTCATGCATCTGCCCGACCGCGCGGAAATTCTCGCGGATCTCGCCGCCACCGGTTGGACGCACGAGTGGGACGAGATGCGCCGCCGCATCGCACCCGAATCGAAAGCCGTGCGCGACTTCTCGGACGAGTGCCGCTTCTGGCTCGCACGGAAAGGCGAATAGAACGACTGACAAGAATGTGACCGCTCGCTGGCGCTCGCCGCTACAAAACTGAGAATCGTCACGTGCGCATAAAAAGGCCGCGCAGTCAGCGCGGCCTCGTTGGCGGGTGCAGGTGCGAACTTCGTTCGCCTGGCACGTTCGCTCAAAATCCGGTTTGCAGCGAGAGCGAGTATTGAGTCGCGGTGTCGCCGTCGTCGCGGATCTCGGCCATGTAACCGGCGCTCCAGCCCCAACGCTGGCTGAACGCGCCGCCGAGACGGACGCCGAGCTTGATGCTTTCTTCGAGTCCATCCTGCACGGCGATGCGCGTGCGGGCCGACAGCGTGTCGGCGAGGCGGCCGGAGAATTCGCGCACGTCGTCCGCCACGTCCTTCTGGAACAGCGCGGAAACGCCGAGGTAAAGCGGCGTGTCGCCGCTGCGAATCTGCCAGTCGGCGGCGGCGCCGAACACGGCATCGACGGACTTCGCACGCTGTTCGTCGAAGACGTAGTTCAAGCCGGCGACGCCGGTCTCGGTGTAGGTGCCGACGTTCGCGCGCGTGTAGCGGAGGCCGACGAACGGCGTGACGTGCAGGTTGTCGGTCGCGAAATCCCAGCCCGCGCGCGCTTGCGCGGTCCAGCGGTCACCGTCGGTTTTGCCGGCGGTTTCGAAGCCGCCGAACATCGTCGTGCGGGCGATGCTGCGAATGTCGTGCGAACCGTAGCCGGCGGCGGCATCGGCGAAGAACGCGCCGGATTTCCACTGGGCGAACGCGGAAACGAGCTGGCCTTCGAGTTTGAACGAGCCGGCAGCGGGTTTCAGTTTCGCCTCGAGGCTTTCCTTCGTGACGACGAGTCCGGCGACGACATTTTCGGAGACGTTCAGATCGAAGCCGGCAGCGATCACGCTGGCGGTGTAGTCGAATTCGTTTTGATAACCCGTGTAGTCGCGCGAGCCGTCCTTGGCGCTGTAGCTGATGAAGCCGTGGGCGCCGTCGCGCTTGCCGGCCATGCGGAGCAGGTCGAGCCGGCCGGCGATGGCATCGGCACTCATATCCGTCGCGGCGAGGACCGCGGTGCCTTGCACAGCGGCGGTGCCGAGGACGAACTCGGGATTCAACACTTCCGTGAGCACCTGCGCGAAGACGGCGTGCGAGCGCGTAGTTGGGTGGATGCCGTCCCAGAACATGTAGCCGTTCACGTTGCCGGGATTCGCGCCGGATTGGAGGACGCCAAGGTATTCCTGGTTGGTGACGGAGAAGCCGAAGTGCGACGCGTTCGTCAGGATCCGGTCAAAGACGGCGCCGAGATCCACGAGCGTGAGGTTCACGTCCGGAGGCAACGTGATCTGCCCGAGGCGGCCGGCGATGTCGCGATTGTAGGCTTCGACGCCGGCGCGCATGAAGATCGCGCCCGGGGCACCCGAGCCGGTGGTGAAGCGGGGCGTGCGCGAGATATCCGGCAGGTTGAGGACGAGGATGTTCTTCGCGCCGAGGGCGGCCAGGCTTTGCACGGCGGTCGTGACGGCGGTGGAGGCGCCGACGCCGGTGTTGGCCATTGCCGTGCCGTTCTGGTTGGCGGGGACTTGGAGGGCGTTCAGGAGATCGTTCGCGCCGGCGAGGAGGACGTAGAGGCCGTTCGGATTCGCGGTGATGCCGCGCGCCTGATACATGCCGATCTGTTGCGCGAGGCTCGGCACGGCGCTGCCCGGCATGGCGGTGGCACCCGCGAAGGCGAAGTTGAGTCGCGCGGCGTTGCTCGAAGTGGTCACGGCGGCGGCGAGCCCGGAGGCGAGATACTCGGCGTAGGTGATGCCGTTGGAGACGCGGCCGTTGAAATACGGCGCGGGTGGCGAACCGGTGAGAGCGAAAGTATTGCCGCTGTCGGTGAGGGAATCGCCGAAGAAATAGTAGTTCGAGTAACTACGTTGGGCCGGCTGGGCGATGGCGGCGGCCGCGAGGCCGAGCGATGCCAGCAGGACGAGGACGCGGGAGCGCAGTTCGTTCATGGTCGGGGTTGGGTGGATCGGTCACCCGCATGAAACGAGAGCGCCGCGCGGCGGCGCAAGTCCCATTCCGCTCATCCACCGCTCAGCGCGCCAGCATCGCTTCGAGCCGGTCGCGCTTGGCGGGCCACTCCGCTGCGGTGAAGCTGAAGATCGCGGTGTTGCGCACGTAACCATCGAAGCGGATCTGGTATTGGCGCAGGATGCCCTCGAACTCCGCGCCGATGCGCGCAATGGCGCGACGCGACGGCTCGTTGCGTTCGTCGGTCTTTAACTGCACGCGCGCGGCGCCGAGCACCTCAAAGGCGTGGCGGAGCAGCAGGTATTTCGCCTCGGTGTTGATCCCGGTGCGTTGCGCTTCGCGCGCGTGCCACGTATTGCCGATTTCGAGCCCGCGGTTGGCGCGGCGGAGATCCAGGTAACGGGTCGAGCCGACGATGCGATTGTCGCTGCGGCGGACGATGGCCCACGCGACCTCGGTGCCCGCCGCTTGGTTGCGCAACGCATCGCCAAACCACGCGTGATACGCCGCGGGCTTCGCGAGCGTGTCCGTCAGAAACCACTGGAACACGTCCGGCGTTTGCTGCGCGGCAGCCTGCAGCGGCGCGCGGTGCTGCTCTTCAAGCGGTTCGAGGCGGACGTGCGTGCCTTCGAGCAATACCGGGCGCGGATCGAAACTCATGGACCCAATCCAGCGCAGCCGCCGGGTCGGGGTTCAAGCCCCGAGCAGGCGCACACCGTTACAGCGAGGGCGAAATGCGCCGGTGAAGCGCGTGTGTCCCCACTCGCCCGTGATTACCGCGAACGAGAATGCTAAAGCGCGTTGCCAACGCGCTCCACTTGCGGCCCAAAAATTCCGCGCGGGGAGAGGATCTCGGAAGGGGGCCGTCGTGGCTTAGAACGTCGGCGTGATGCTGACGCTTTGGCCGGGCTCGACGACGTAGTCGTGACCTTTGCTCCACACTTCGTCGTTGATGAGGACCTTGAAGATGACCGGGGAGGTCGCGCCCTTCATCGTGTGCGCCCAGCCGTCGGCGGCGATGCAGTCCATCGCTACGCCGTGATCCCAGCTCAGGCCCGGGCCTTCGCCGCGGACATAGAGGTGGTTGCCGAAGCCGATGTCGATGCGGGCGGAAATGAACGTGGCCGGCGCCTCGCGCAGCGCGGCTTCCTTCTTGCGAACGGCGACGGGGGCTGTCGCGGCGGTGGTCTTCTTGGCCGGCGCCTTCTTGGGGGCGGCCGTGGGCGCGGTGACCGCTTTGAGGGCGGCGGCTTTCGGAGCGACCGCTTTCGCAGCGGCGGTGGTCTTCTTGGTGGTCTTCTTCATGTCGTAAAGTGGAGGTTGGTGGCTGTCGGAGGGTCTGTGTCCCGCTTGGGGACGACCGGCGCAAGAGCAAATTCAGCGCCAACCCCGCACGCAGGTGCAAATCCAGCTATGACGCGTTCTCACTTCCTGAAAAATTTTGTTTTACTCCGGCGAAAACGACCTGCAAACAGTTCGACTCCCTTTCGGGGCAGTAGCTCAGTTGATAGAGCGCGTCGTTCGCAACGACGAGGTCGTCGGTTTGATCCCGATCTGCTCCACCATCCTCCGCCGAGCTAAGCGAGGACGGAAAATGCCGGCCATAGCCTGGCGACGGCCGGCTTTCACTCCCGCGGGCGGTTGAGGCTACGGATGGCAGGCCCGCCTCCGTGCGCTGATTCACTCTTCGAGCTGCGGCTCGGCAAGTAAAGTTGCGAGGCGCTTGGCGAAGGCTGCCGCGCCGTAGTCCGGAGGACGCAGGCGGGCCTCGGCAACGGGGTATTGGGCAAGCCAGACGGGGCGAACTCACATGAACGACTTCGCCTACGTCTATATTTTGGAATCCTTGGCCCCGTCGGGCGGATTTTATGTCGGTCTAACCGACGATCTCGCCGCCCAGCTCACAACGCACAATGCTGGCGCCGTGCCCCACACTGCCAAGAGCCGTCCGTGGCGGATCAAAACCGCAATCGCCTTCCGCGATCGCCCAAAGGCCACGGCGTTTGAGAAATACCTGAAATCACCCTCAGGCCGGGCGTTCAGTAAGAAGCGGCTGTAAGCCGGCGACTCAGTTTTGCTCGACCACCATAGTAACTGGCGCAGCCCAGTCGTGTTCTGGACAAGCGCGGCGCGATGACGCAATGTCCGCCCGGTTTTGTCCTCGTAGCTCAGCTGGATAGAGCATCGGTTTTCTAAACCGACGGTCGCGTGTTCGAGTCACGCCGGGGACGCCATACTTCGCTCCTTTGGAGCTACGTATGGCGGGGCCATCCTCAAATCCGACGTCGTTTCGGGCCGGCGGCGAACTCTCCCTGCGAAGTAGGGCTTCCCCGATGAACTACGTTTACCTTCTCGAGAGTGTTGCCCGTTCCGGCACGCGTTACGTTGGATTAACTTCCGACCTGAAATCGCGATTGGATGACCACAACTCCGGGCGCTCTCCGCACACCCGCGACGCGCGACCGTGGAGACTGGTTGTCTACGTCGCATTCGCCGATGTAGCGCGGGCTCGGGAATTTGAGCGTTACCTGAAAGTCGGCTCTGGGCACGCGTTTGCGGTGCGGCATTTTTGGCCGCGTTCTGCTGAAAAATAATAACTTGCCTCGCCCGGAAGCGTGGGGCTTCTTCGTCCTTCCGATGAATCATCGGGCTGTAGCGTAGCCTGGTAGCGCGCTTGCATGGGGTGCAAGAGGTCGTGAGTTCGAATCTCACCAGCCCGACCATTTTCAGATGATTACGGTCTATGTGTTGCGCGGTCGCGAAAAGCGGTATGTCGGAATTACTTCCGACCTCGCCCGGCGCCTCGCTGAACACAAACGATCATCGCATTCCGGCCGACTAATCGGCGACTTCGACCTGCTGCACACGGAAGAACATCCGGATTACGTGTCCGCGCGGAAAAGAGAGAAATTCCTAAAATCCGGAGCCGGCCGGGCATGGCTGGACCTGCAATACGCTCGGTCGTGAGCTTGTGCGCCTTCGGCGCATTCGAACGCGCCGCAGGCGCGCAAGTCTCACCAGCCCGACCATTTTCCGCCGCCGTTGGGCGGCCTTTTTTTGGCCGGAGGCGGGAACCACGCCGCCTCCGAGCACGGGATTCGCCGTAGCGCCGGTCTCTGACCGGCGACCCGTCCTCTGCTCCACGTTCGTCCGCCGGTCAGAGACCGGCGCTACCGCAGAAAACCGTCGCCGCTGAGTTGTTCACGCCTCCGGCGGATCCGGATTGAGCCGCAGCAACGCCGCGCGCACGTCCTCGGCGGTGGTTTTTTGGCCGTCGGGTCGGACGGACGGGAGAATTTCCGCGCGCATCTTCACGCGCGAGAACGGGGCCGGCACGTAGAAGCGGTCCCAGCTTTTTAGCCGTTTGGCCGGCCCGAATTCGGCGCCGATGAGAATCATCGGAGCATTCAGCCGCCGCGTCACGACGAGCACTCCGGGCTCCACCACATACATCGGCCCGCGGGGACCGTCCGGCGTGATGCCAAAGTCGCTCCCGGCCCGCATGCGTTCGATCAGCAATTTGGCCGCCTCGCGCCCGAGATTGTTGCTCGACCCGCGCACCGGATGCAGGCCGATCATGCGATAAAATGCCGCGAGCCACGCGCCGTCCTTGCTCGCGCTCACCAAACCACACACCGGGCGACGCGTGCGGTAGCGGCGAAAAATTTCCACCGAGAGAAACAGCCGGTTATGCCAGATCACGATGGCCGCGGGCGTCTCGGACGCCGTGAGTCGGGCCAAGGTGTCGGCGTCCGCTTCCATGCGAAGCGTGCGAGCCCACACGCGCAGCAGCGTCGCTGCGAGCCACAGCGCCACGCGTTTCCAGCCGCGGACTTCGTTGATCAGCTCTGATTCTTGAGGGTGCAGGCCTCCGTTATGCGCGGAGCAGCGGCGTCTCGCCAAGCCTGTTCCCGCGGGGAAGTTTTGGTGGGAGGCGCTTTACGCGCCGACTTGGCGTGCGTGATCCGTCGGGGCACAAAGCCCCTCCCACCTTAGACTGAGAACTGCGGTTTCACATGGAGCGTCCGCGCAGCAGAATCTTTCTCGTTCTCTTACTCTTAATCTTTCTCTCTGCTGAGTCCGCCACTCTCCAGTATCAATCGAGAGAACAAGAACAATTGAGAGCACGAGAACGATCGAATGCCCCCGCGACTTCCGCCCTGTCCTCACCTGCCTGCGCCGCCCGCGGCGATGGACGCCGGCGCGCTCACCTCGCTCGGCGAGGATCGCGGACCGGATTTTTATCTCACGGCGCTGACTTACGGACATTATCTCTGGCAGCGCGGCCTGGCGGCGCGGGCGACGCTTTGCCTCGACCGCGCGCTCGGCGCCGACCTGCGCGGCGATGAGCCGGTGTTGCGCGACTGGCCTCTGCCTTACGCCGCGATGGCGTGGTTTCTCGCGCATACGCCGACGGAAATTTTCATCGGCAACCCACGTGTGCATTTCCAGCACCTCGCGGACCGAATGAACGAACCGCGCCGCGACCAGCGGCGTTGGCGCGCGTGGGCGTGCTGGGCGATCGCGCGGGCCGTGCGACCCGAGTGGCCGAGCGATCCGAAGCACCGCGTCGTTGAACCGACACGCGACCAAATCGCCGCACAACTCGATGCGCACGGGCTCCCCGGTGAAGTTGCGCTGTGGCGCAGCTCTTTGGGGCGGGCGTAGCCGTAGGCCTGCCGCCAACGGCCGTCTCATTTGTAGGAGCCTGTTTACAGGCGATGGCTCGCCTCCGCGCGCGTGGTAATCGCTGCGTTGGTCCATTTCGCCTGCGAGCAGGCTCCTACACAACCGATTCGCGGGCGCTCATCGCAGCGAGACCGAGTCCATGCCCCACCTTCGCACCCGAAAAAGCCAACCGGCCGCACTTTGCAGCGCGGCCGGTCAACACACAAACGAACCTGAACCTGAACTGACCTGAACCAAAATTTACTCGCCGTCGTCGCCAATCGAGGCGGTGGCGCACGCGTCGGCGGCTTCCTTGCACTTCGCGATCTCATCCTCGGTCACCGGTTGCTTGGTGACGAAGGACGTGCCGGTCTCTTCGTTGCGCGCAAAATTTTCGGGGGCGATGACGCGACATTGGTCGCAATCGATGCAGGACGAATCGACGTAGAAGCGACCCGCGACGTTGTAGGAAAGACGATCAGTGACAGTGGCCATGGTGGAAGGAGTGGATTACGCCGCCACCTTAGCGGACCGCGGCGCGCGTCACTCGTCACTTCTTGACGAGCACGCACCATATCTTGGCCGAATCACGCCGGCTGATTTGGCGCGCAGAGCAAAGGATGATGAGCTTCTGACAACCGGTGAAACGGCTTCGGCGTTGAATAGGGATTGGCAGATTCGGAAGCTCAACTTACTCAACTAACATGAATGGCCACCCCCACGCTTTCCTGGCCCTCTTTCTCGGCGTCGCTGTTGCTTTCCCGTTGATCTTGTTGGGCGTCGCGCAGCTTTGGGTGCGCCTTTTTCAGCCGGCCAAGCCGAACGCGCTGAAGAACGCCGTTTACGAATGCGGCCTGCCTCCGCAAGGCGAGTCGTGGATCCAGTTCAAGGCCCACTATTATCTCTACGCGATACTGTTCCTGATTTTCGACGTCGAGGTGCTGTTCCTCCTGCCCTTTGCCGTCGCCCTCACCGGCCTGCCCGCGGGCGCGTTGTTCGCGATGCTGGTGTTCATCCTTCTCCTCGCCGAAGGCCTCGTCTGGGCCTGGGCCCGCGGCCACCTCAACTGGAAATGAGCGAATCTCCCTCCACGCCTTCGCCTGTGGCGCAGCCACTGGACGAGTCTCGCCGTAGCTCTCCGAGCGCAGGCGGACAAACTCCGACGCCGCCTAGCCCTGAGCCCGTCGCAGGGTTCCCCGCCGCCGGCAACATCTCCGACGCCGAGCGCGAAGAGCTGCGCCGTCACGGCATCCTCCTCACGAGCCTCGAGGAACTCTACAACTGGGGCCGCGCGAATTCCATCTGGCCGCTGCAATTCGGTCTCGCCTGCTGCGCGATCGAGATGATCGCCGCGGCGACGGCGCGTTTCGACATCGCGCGCTTCGGCGCGGAAATCTTCCGGCCTTCCCCGCGCCAAGCCGACCTCATGATCGTCTCGGGCACCGTGACGAAGAAAATGGCTCCGCAAGTCGTCCGCCTCTGGAACCAGATGCCGGAACCGAAATACTGCATCGCGATGGGCGCCTGCGCGATTTCCGGCGGGCCATTCAAACAGGGTTACAACGTCCTCAAGGGCGTCGATCGTTTCATTCCGGTTGATATCTACATCCCGGGCTGCCCGCCGCGCCCCGAGGCGCTGCTCAACGGACTCATCGAACTGCAAAAGAAGATTCAGGCCGAGCGCGTCGCGGGTCCTGATACGGCCAAGCACCTGCGCAGCGATGTGCGAAGCGAATTCCCCGTGCCCGAATACGGCGCGCACGATCTCGTGCCCTCGAAAAATCCCGACGTGTGGTCGCCGCCAGCGAGTCCGCGCAAGGCCTGAGCCATGGAATCCCTCGAACAACTCCGCGACCGCCTGCTCGCCCGCTTCCCCGGCGCGAAAATTTCCATCATCCAGAATCCCGGCGCGGCCGCCGAGCATTCGCTGCTCATCGACCCGGCGTTCGGCCGCGAGATGGCGCTCTTCCTCCGCGACGACGCCACCCTTCAACTCGACTATTGCTCCAATGCGACCGGCGTCGATTGGCCCGACCGCAAGATTGTTGACGTGAAAAAAACCACCGTGCCCGATCCGGCCGGCGGTCAGCCCAAAGTCGTCGAAGAAAAATCCGAGCGCCTCGAGCCCGGCTACCTCGAAGCCGTCTATCACCTCTACTCGATGGCGCTGAAGCTTGGCCCGGTGATCATCCGGATGCGCACGGCCAATCGGAGCGATGGAGTCACGTTGCCTTCGCTCACGCCCGTCTGGCGTTCGTGTGAATTTCAGGAGCGCGAAATCTTCGACCTCTACGGCATCGTCTTTGACGGTCACCCGGATCTCCGCCGCCTGCTGATGTGGGACGAATTCGAGGACCACCCGATGCGCAAGGACTACGTGGCGCCGGACGACTTCGAATACGAGCCGACCCCGCACGACCAGGTGCTCGCCCGCGCGAAAGCGCACTATCCGGCTCCTGTAGCGGTAGCCGGGGTCGCCGACCCCGGCCCGGGCTCAACGAGCCCGGCGACAAAACCTTCCACGGAGGCCAAGCCATGAGCCTCTCCCCGTTTTCCACTTTCACCGCGAACACCGGCCCGACCGTCCGCGCCGTCAAAGATTCGTTCCACGGCGACCTGCTCGAGGTCTCGATGGGACCGCAGCATCCGTCCACGCACGGCGTGTTCCGCATGGTCGTGACGCTCGACGGCGAACAGATCGTGAAGCTGAAGCCCGTCTTCGGCTACCTGCACCGCAATCACGAGAAAATCGCCGAGACGACGAGCTACCTCGCGTCGATGCCTTACACGGACCGCCTCGACTATCTGTGCTCGATGTCCACGAACTGGGCCTACGCGCTCTCCGTGGAAAAACTCGCCGGCCAGCCCGTCCCGGATCGCGCGCAATACCTCCGCATCATTCTCGCGGAGATGACGCGCCTGGTGAACCACACCTGTCTCGTCGGCTTCCTTTTCAACGATCTCGGCACGTCGTTCACGCCGCTCCTCTACGGCTTCCGCGAGCGCGAAAAATTCCTCGATCTCTTCGAAGCGCTCAGCGGCTCGCGCATGATGTGCAATTACCAGCGCTTCGGCGGCTGCCGCGTTGATCCGTCGCCCGAGTGGCTCGCCGCCGCCGCGAAATTGGTGAACGATTTCCCGCGCTTCCTCGACGAGTGGGAGCGCATGCTCACGGGTAACGAGATCATGCTCGCGCGCACGCAGGGCATCGGCGTCCTCGACGCGAAGAAGGCGATCAACGCCGGCATCACCGGCCCGTGCCTCCGCGCCTCCGGCTACAATTACGACATCCGCAAGGTGGACGGCTATGGCTTCTACCCGCGCTTCGATTTCCGCGTGCCGCTCGGCGCGCACGGCGACACCTACGATCGCTACATGATTCGCATTCTGGAAATGCGCGAATCGATCAAGATTCTCCAACAAGCCTTCCGCGATCTCCCCGCCGGTCCGGTGATGGACCCGAAGGCGAAGCTCCGCGGTTTCCGCCCGAAAGCCGGCGAAGCCTACGGCCGCATCGAAGGCCCGAAAGGCGAACTCGGTTTCTATCTTATCAGCGACGGCACGCCGAATCCGTATCGTTACCGCGTCCGCCCGCCCACGCTCATCAACCTGACGCTCCTCGAGGAAATGTGCCTCGGCCACACCGTGGCCGACTCCGTCGTCATCCTCGGCAGCATCGACATCGTCCTCGGAGAAGTGGACCGGTGAACCAAAGGCTGAAGGACTGAAAGGCTGAAAATGATTTTCTCTCCCGCTCCATTTTTCCGCATCGGTCACGTGAACCCGCCTGCTGCGAGAGATTTCAGTCCTTCCGCCCTTCAGTCCTTCAGCCCTTCAGCCATTCTTCTCTAGCCCATGCTCGGAACCGGACTCCTCAAAGGCCTCGCCGTCACCGCGAAAAATTTCGTCGGGAGCTACACCACACCCGAACGCATGGTGACGGTCGAGTATCCCGAACAAGCGCCGCCGCTCGGCGAGAACTACCGCAGTTTCCCCTTCCTCGTCAGCGAAACCGCCGATGACCCGATGGGCACGCTCCGCTGCGTCGCCTGCCAGATTTGCGAGAAAGAATGCCCCCCGCAGTGCATCTACATCGTCAAATCGAAGGACAAAAAGCCCGACGCCGCGGGCAAGCAGCAGTTCTATCCGGCGATCTTCGACATCGACACGTCCGTCTGCATGAGCTGCGGCATCTGCGCCGAGGTTTGTCCGTTCGACTCGATCAAGATGGATAAGGTCTTCGAAGTCGCCGCCGTGAATCGCTTCGAAGGCCTGCTGCTCGACCGCGAGCAGCTCGCGAAATCCAACGCCTACTACAACGCGATCCGCCCCGCCGAAGCCGCCGAAGTGGACGAACGCCTCGCCGCCGAGCGCAAAGCCGCCGAAGAAAAAGCCAAAGCCGCCGCGGCCGCGGCCGCCGCGAAAGCCGCTGCCGCCAAGGCCGCTCCCGTTCCGGGCTCAGCGAGCCCGGCTACAACGCCGGCGACCGCTAGCGCGACAACTCCGCCAAAATCACCCGCTGCCCCTGTAGCCGGGCTCGCGGACCCCGGCCAGCCGACCACCGAAGTGAAACCCGCCCCCGCGCCGAGCGCGGCGGCTCCGCAGCCGCCCACCGCCTCATGAGCGCAGACGTTGCCGCCAACTCTTTCCTCGAGACCGCCCCCCTCGCTCTGCGCGACACAATCGTCGCTTGGTTCCCTGAGCCGACCCAGTGGCTGGTTCATAACCTGATCACGATCGTCGTCATCCTGACGATTTTCGGCGTGTTCTTCGCGTTCACCACGATTGCCGAACGCAAATTGCTCGCGCGCCTGCAAAACCGTCTCGGCCCGAACCGCTCGGGCCTGCCGAAGCTTTCGATTCTGCCGTTTCATCTGAAGCACTCGCTCTGGGGCCTCACGCAGCCGTTCGCCGACGCCGTGAAGGCGCTCACGAAGGAGGACGTCGTGCCGGCCACCGCGGACAAGCTCCTCCACTTCCT
>PNJQ01000082.1 GCA_013821985.1 Opitutus sp. | reverse complement strand
TACATCACCACGTTCGGCGTCCCGAGCCCGAGCGGTGACGTCAACCCGAACGGCGGCTTCTCCGTCGCCCAGCCGGAAAACGTCATCGACGCCCAGGTGAGCTACACGTTCGAGAGCGGCCGGCTCAAGGGCCTCACGCTCCTCGCGCAGGCCTACAACCTGAACAACGAGCCTCTGGTCACTTACAACAACAACGACCCGCGTCAGGTGATCAACTACCAGCAATACGGCGCCTCCTATTCGATGGGCGTCTCGTATAAGTTCTAAAGATCGGGACGCAGCTCCCGTTTCGTTTCACTCGCGGCCACCAGCATGTCACTGGTGGCCGCGCTTTCTCCCGCGTCGTCAGGTCAACTCCCATTTCGCCGTGCGTCTTCTCGTGTGCGCTCTCGCTAGTTCTCTCTTCGTCGGTCACGCCGCCATCCTCGCTGCCGAACAACGCAGCCTGCAACCGGTCGGCGCCGTCACTTCCCTTTCCCGCACCGCGGAAGGCGTCCAACTCGCCTGCGCCGACGGCTCGGCCGTCGCCATTTCCATTCTGGCGCCTGACCTCGTGCGCGTTCGCGCGCAGTTCGCCGGTCAACCCGCCGCGAAGGACCACTCGTGGGCCATCGCCAAGACCGATTGGACAAAAACCAAATTCCAACTTTCCGAAACCGCCGACGCGATCACGCTCGGCACGGGCGAGGTCAATGTCGTCATCCGCCGCAATCCGCTGCTGATCGAATTCCGCGACGCCGCCACCGGCCGCGTCGTCAATGCCGACCATCGCCCCATCGCCCGGGACCCGAAGTCCGGCACGATCGGAGCGAGCAAAAAGCTCGGCTTCGACGAACATTTCTACGGCCTCGGCGAAAAAGCCGCGCGCCTCGACAAGCGCCGCGGCAAGTTCGTCATGTGGAATTCCGACACGCCCGGCTACGAAGAGGGCAAGGATCCCATCTACCAAAGCGTGCCGTTCTACCTCGGTCTCGAGGACGGCGTCGCCTACGGACTCTTCTTCGACAATTCCTACCGCAGCACCTTCGAGTTCGGCCACCTCACGCAGGAATCCGCCGACTACTCCGCCGAAGGCGGCGAGCTGAACTACTATTACTTCCACGGTCCGTCGCTGAAGAAGATCGTCGGCCGTTACACCGAACTCACCGGCCGCATGGCGATGCCGCCGCTCTGGGCGCTCGGTCACCAACAGAGCCGCTACAGCTATTATCCCGACACGATGCTCGACCGCGTCGTCGAAGAATATCGCAAACGCGACCTGCCGCTCGACGTCATCTATCTCGATATCCACTACATGGACGCCTACCGCGTCTTCACGTGGGATCGCACGCGCTTCCCCGATCCCGCGGCGCTGACGAAGCGCCTCGGCGAAAAAGGCGTGCGCGTCGTCACGATCATCGATCCCGGTGTGAAGCATCAGCCGCCGGCCGCGGGCGCGAAAGACCCGACGCAGGACCGCGACCTCGCCTCTTCCGCCGATTCCTATTACGTTTTCAACGAAGGCATCGCGAAGGACTTTTTTCTCCATCGTCAGGATGGCAGCCTCTGGATCGGCGAAGTCTGGCCCGGCAAATCCGTCTTCGTCGATTACACGAAGGAAGAAGCGCGCCGCTGGTGGGGCGATCTGCACCGCGCACTCACCGATCGTGGCATCGCTGGCGTGTGGACCGACATGAACGAGCCCGCGGACTTCCTCGATCAAACGGGAAAAACGCAGATGGACGTCGTGTTCGACGATCTCGGCCAGCTCTCACCCTACGCGAAGAATCGAAACACGTTCGCGCTCAACATGGCGCGCGCCACCTACGAAGGCCTGCAACGTCTGCAGCCCGACCGTCGCCCGTTCGTCATCACCCGCGCTGGCTATGCGGGCATCCAGCGCTACGCCGTGAAGTGGACCGGCGACAACAACGCCACGTTCCCGTCGGTCGCGCTGAACATTCCGATGTTTGCCTCGCTCGGGATTTCCGGGCAGGCGTTCGTCGGCGCGGACGTTCCGGGTTTCATCGGTCGCGGCGACGGCGAACTGCTCGCCCGCGCCTATCAGGTCGCCGCCTTCGCGCCATTCCTCCGCAACCACACCGCGATCGACCAATACGACAAGGAGCCGTGGCGCTTCGGCGCGCATTACGAGGGGATCGTCCGGAAGTTTCTCAAACTCCGCTACGCGCTGATGCCGTTTCTCTACACGACGATTGAGGAGGCGCACCGCACTGGTGTGCCGCTCTTCCGTCCGCTCGTGCTCAACTTCCAGCACGACCCGAACACCGCGAATCTCGACGATGAATTCATGGTCGGCGACGCGCTCCTCGCCGCGCCCGTCACGCGTGCCGCGCAACGCGAACGCGAAGTTTATCTGCCCGATGGCGTGTGGTTCGACTACTGGACCGGCGCGCAGCACCGCGGCGGCCAGACACTCCGTGTCGAGGTGCCGCTCGACCACCTCCCGCTCTACGTGCGCGGCGGCTCCGTCGTTCCCTCGACCGTGCCAATGAACCACACCGGCGAAAAGCCGTGGAGCCCGTTGCGCTTCGACATTTATCCGGACGCGAATGGCGCCGCCACCGGCTCACTCTACGAGGACGACGGCCTCTCGCCCGCGCACGAACGCGGCGCGTTTCGCCGCACCACGGTGAAATTCTCCGCGTCGCAGCTTACGCTTTCCCGCGAGGGCGGGCACGCGACACCTTCCCGCAACTTCGAGATTGTTCTCCACGGTGCTCGCGAAGTGAATGCGGTGATCGTGAATGGCCAGCCACTCGCCCCGGCGCAGTGGACGCGCGACGCTCAGGGCGCGCTCACGGTCCGTCTCGCTGACAACGGTCAACCTCTTGCTCTCGAACTTCGCTGACATGGACGCCCCCGTCTCCTGGCTCAACACCCGCTCCGCCGGCGTCCTCGCCCACGTTTCATCGCTGCCCGGCGACTACGGCATTGGCAACCTCGGGCCCGGCGCGCGCGCCTTCATCGATCTGCTCGGCGACGCCGGCGTGCGCTACTGGCAAATTTGTCCCATCGGCCCGACCGGTTACGGCGACTCGCCCTACCAGCTCTTCTCCGGCCGCGCCGGCAATCCCTACTTCATCGACCTCGGCGAACTGCAAGCCGCCGGTCTGCTCACGGCGTCCGAACTCGCGCCGCTGCGCGCCCTGCCGCACGACCGCGTCGATTATGGCCGGCTCTACGAACTGTTCTGGGCCGTGCTCGCGCAAGCGAGCGATCGCTTCACCGCGTCGCAGGCCGAGGAGTGCTGCGGTTACGGTTCGCTCGCGCACTTCCGCCGCGCCAACGCGCTTTGGCTCGAACCGTTCGCCGATTTCATGGCGCTCAAGGCGCACTTCGGCGGCCGCGCGTGGACGACGTGGCCCGAAGAGTATCGCCGCTGGAGTTCGGCGCTGCGCGTCGCGTTCCCGGCCAAAGTGCGCGCCGAGGCCGAGCGCCACGTTTTCTACCAATACGTTTTCTTCGCGCAATGGGACCGCCTGCGTCGTTACGCCGCGGACCGCCGGGTGGGCATCATCGGCGACGTGCCGATCTTCGTCGCGCTCGACAGCGCCGACACCTGGCAGAATCGCGCGGTGTTCCAACTCGACACCGAAGGTCAGCCACTCGCCGTCGCGGGTGTGCCGCCGGATTATTTTTCCGCGCTCGGCCAGCTCTGGGGCAATCCGCTCTACAACTGGGATCACCTCCGCGCTACCGGCTACGCATGGTGGATCGACCGTCTGCGCGCGGCATTCGAACTCTACGACATCATCCGCCTCGACCACTTCCGCGGCTTCGACACCTACTGGGAAATCCCCGCCGGTGCGCCCGACGCGCGCACCGGTCAGTGGAAATGCGGCCCCGGCACCGAGTTCTTCCATGCCGTGCGCGCCGCGATTCCGGAGGCGCGCATCATCGCCGAGGACCTCGGCTACATCGGCCCCGGCGTCGTCGATCTCCGCCGCGCCGCCGGCCTGCCGGGCATGAAGATCGTGCAGTTCGCCTACGGCCACGACGCGAACAACGCCAATCTTCCGCATTATTACCCGCCGGAGTCCGTCGCCTACTCCGGCACGCACGACAACGTTACCGCGCGCGGCTGGCTCGAATCGCTGCAATCGCCGTATCGCGAGAAGATCGACGACTATTTCCAACTCGCCGGCTCGCGCGCAGCCTGGCCGATCATCCGCGCGACGCTCGCGTCGGTGTCACGTCTCGCGGTGGTGCCGATGCAGGACCTGCTCGATCTGCCCGCCTCCGCCACGCTGAATCGTCCGGGCACGATGGAAGGCAATTGGCAGTGGCGTTTCGCGCCGTCCGCCCTGGAGCAACTCCGCGCCGAGAAACTGGCGACGTTGCGGCACTGGGTCCGATTGTTCGATCGCACCGGCTCCCGTCCCGTCCGCGACTACTCCGAGCCGCCCCCTCAACCCTGATGCCATTTTGGAGGAGCCTGCTTGCAGGCGATCCTCAACCCCCATCGCCTGCAAGCAGCCTCCGACAAAACCCACGGACCGTCACTCTGAGCAAAGCGAAGAATCCAGCCATGACCGCAACGATCATCATCGTGGATCCTTCGCTTCGCTCAGGATGACTCGTATCGTGTAGATCTTTTCTGTTCGAACGCGTCCCTCCTCCCCCCATGAAAGAACTGAAGCCCCTCTCCCTCCCCGCGATTTTCAACATGAGCTTCGGCTTCTTCGGCATCCAGTTCGGCTGGGGGCTGCAGATGGCGAACATGAGCGCGATTTACGAATTCCTCGGCGCCTCCGAAAGCGAGATCCCGATTCTCTGGCTCGCCGCGCCGCTCACCGGCCTGCTCGTGCAACCCGTCATCGGCTACTACAGCGATCGCACCTGGATGAAGCGCCTCGGCCGTCGCCGGCCGTATTTCCTCGCCGGCGCAATCCTCGCCAGCCTGTCGCTCCTCGCGATGCCGAACTCCAGCGCGCTCTGGATGGCGGCCACGCTGCTCTGGGTGCTCGATGCGTCGGTCAATGTGAGCATGGAGCCGTTCCGCGCGTTCGTGGCTGATCTCATGCCGCCGAAACAACGCCAGGTCGGCTTCGCCATGCAGAGCCTGCTCATCGGGCTCGGCGCCGTGCTGTCGTCCTCGCTGCCCTGGCTGCTGACCAATCTCGGACTCATCGACGCGTCGGTGACGCACACCGGCATTCCGTGGTCCGTGAAACTCTCGTTCTACATCGGCGCCATCGTCTATCTCATCTCCGTGATCTACACGGTCGTGACGACGAAGGAGTTTCCGCCGGAGCCGGCGACCGCCGACGCGACCGCCAAGCCGACCTCGTTCATCACCGAAATCGTGCACGGCATCGCGCACATGCCGCACGTCATGCGCCGTCTCGCCGTCGTGCAGTTCTTCACCTGGCTGGGTCTGTTCTGCATGTGGATCTATTTCTCGCCGGCGATCGCCCGCGGCGTCTTTGGCGGCCTGCCCGGCTCGCTCGAATACCAGCGGGGCATCGAATGGGGCGGCCTGTGCTTCGCCGTCTATAACGGCGTGGCGTTCTTCATCTCGTTCGCACTCGTCGCCCTCGCCCAACAGGGGGTGAGTGCGAAGATGATGCACCGCGTCGGTCTTCTCTGCGCGGGCCTCGGCCTGATCTCCGCCGGGATCTTTAAGACGCCCGAACTGCTGATCATTTCCATGATCGGCGTCGGCATCGGCTGGGCCACGATCCTCTCCATGCCCTACGCGCTGCTCGCGAACGCGATCCCGGCGAACCAAATGGGATTCTACATGGGCGTGTTCAATTTCTTCATCGTGCTCCCGCAGATCCTCGCCGCCACGCTGCTCGGGCCAGCCGTGCAGCACTTGCTGGGCGGCCACGCGCTCGGCGCGGTGATGTTTGGCGGCGGGTCGATGTTGGTCGCCGCGCTGGCCCTGAATTGGGTGCCGAGCGAGCAGGAGCAATCCGCGGCCTGAGGGTGGGCGGGCCCCGCCCCGACGCGCAGAGAACCCTGCGCGTCCACCTCGCTACGACGCCTTGGGCATTTTGCCCGTGCCCTTCGGCTTCGGTTCGCCGTGCGTGAAATCCAGTCGGTCGTAATAAACCGTCTTCGGCTGGTCTTCCTGTTGCACCCGGTGCGCCTCGATCCGCGCGCGAAATTCCTGCGGCGTCATCGCCTTGTGCTGCTTGAACACGCGCGCGAAATACGCCGGATCCGCAAAGCCACTCGCATACGCAATCTCGGAAATCGTGAGCTTCGTCGTCTCGAGCGCGAGGATCGCGCCTTCAACGCGGATGCGCTGGATGTAGTGCGTCAGCCGTTCCTTCGTCTCCGTGTGGAAAAGATGCGAGAGATAGTCCGCCGAACAGCCGAGCACCTCGGCGATGTGCTGCACGCACAGGTCTGAATTCGCGAATTGTTCGCGCACGAGACATTTCGCCTGAAAGACTTTGCCGATGTCGGAATTGAGCTGCCCCGTGCCGGTTTCGACGATGTTGCGGAACAGGCCGAGCAACGCGAGCTGCAGGCCCTTCAGCACGGAGTCGCGCGCGGGGCTGTGCATGCTGTGCGTTTGCGCGAGCGAGTTGGCGAGGGTGAGAAACACGTCGAGATTCGGCGCGTCGAAAAACTCGATCACCTCGATGTCCGGCTTCGCCGGCCGCGCCTCGTGCGCGAAGTGCAAGCTGAGCGTGTTGTTGTAGAAACCGCAGACCAGGTTGCGAAACGGTTTATCCGGCGCGCCCGCGTGCACGGTCTCGCCGTGCGGCACGCCGGCCGGGATCACGCAAATTTCCTCCGGACCGAGGCGGAAGGACTCGCGCGGAAAACTGAAATCCGTCCACCCCTGCAGCCCGAGAAAAATCTCCGGCCGGTAATGGTAATGCATGCCGCGCTTGTTTTGCACGGGTTTCATCCCGTGCGGCACGCGCAGCGTGAGGCGGTTTTTCTCCGTCAACCGGATGGCATCGTCGAACGCCTGCCGCATTTCCGCGCGATTATGATTACTCATCGATCGGGCGGCAAAAAGCGCGTGGGGTGCGCTGGGAGCGTTCATAACAACAGGGTCTGGGGAGACTGCGCGGAAAGTGATGTCCCTTGCGCCCAATCACAACCGGTAAATGAACGCGTCAGCCGCTGACGCGGATGCAAACAAAGGGCTTCAGCGGTCCAAAAACGCTGCGTCACGCCTTTGGGCGGACTGCCTCAAACTCGCCACGCCCGAACTGCGGCACACACCCGCGCCACGTCCGCCTCGGTCACGCCCGGGTGCAACGGGAGCGACAGCACCTCACGACACGCGCGCTCGGTCTCAGGCAGGCTAACCTCCTGCCGATACGCGGTCTGCTGATGCACGGGCACCGGGTAAAGCACGCCACAATGAATCCCCTCGCCTTCGAGGTAAACCTTCAGCGCCTCGCGCTGCGGCGTGCGCACGACGAACTGGTGCCAGGTGTGCGATCGGGCCGATGGCACGATCGGCAACTCCAAGGGCTCGCCGGCCAGACCAGTCAGGTAGGCCGCGGCGAGGCGGGCGCGGTGGGCGTTTTCGCGGTCGAGCCGTCCCAGCCGCACGCGCAGGATTGCCGCCTGAATCTCATCCAGCCGGCTGTTGCGGCCGTGCTCGTCACTGACGTAACGCGTGTGCCAGCCGTATTGGCGCAACGCGCGCACGCGGTCGAGCAGCGCCGCGTCATTGCCCACGATCGCCCCGGCATCACCGAGCGCGCCGAGATTCTTCGTGGGATAAAAGCTGAACGCCGCGAGATCGCCGAACGTGCCGACCTTGCGCCCGCCAAAAGTCGAGCCGTGCGCCTGCGCGCAGTCCTCGATCACCTTCGCGCCGTGCCGGCGCGCCACGCCGACGATCGCGGCAAGATCGCAGGGCAGACCGTAGAGATGCACGGGAATCACGGCCTTGATGCTCGCGCCGTCCGCCGCGGCGAAGCGCTCCGCGAGCCGCGCGGCATCCATCAACATGGTTTGAGCCTCGACCTCGACGAATACCGGCTGCGCCCCCGTGGCCACGATCGCCGCGACCGTGGCCGTTACCGTATTTGCCACCGTCGCCACTTTGTCGCCCGCGCCGACGCCGAGCGCGCGCAAGGCCAACTCGAGGGCATCGGTCCCGTTCGCCACGCCCGCGGCGTCGCGGGCGCCGAGATAGGCGGCCAACTCGCGCTCGAACGCCGCCAACTCGGGGCCGTGAATGTAGGTGCCACTCGCGAGGACGCGCGCGACGGCCGCGTCGATCTCCGCTTGGGCGGCAAGATAGCTGGCTTTGGGGTCGGCGCTGAAAAGTCTTGGCTTCACGGGTCAGGAGCGGATTTGGCCGAGCCAGCCGCGGTTCGCGCGGTGCCACTCGACCGTGCGGCGAAAGCCTTCCTCGACGCTCACGTTCGGTTTCCAACCGAAAAGTTTCTCCGCCTTGGCAATATCGGCCCAGGTCTCCTTCAGATCGGCGGCGTGCGGCGGTTGTCCCGCGATGATGGCCTGCTGCCCGATGAGCCGCTCGAGCAGCGCGATCACGGCCTGCATCGAAAGGGGATTGTTGCCGCCACCGAGGTTGACGATTTCGTAGCCGACCGGTTTCGCCGCGAGGATCGTGCCGCGCGCGATGTCATCGACGTAGGTGAAGTCGCGCGACTGCGAACCGTCGCCGAAGAGCTGGATCGGATTTCCTTCCGCGATCCACTGGATGAAGCGAAATGGCGCCATGTCGGGTCGGCCCGCGGGACCGAAGACGGTGAAATAGCGCACGACCGTCGTGTCGATGCCGTAGAGCCGATGGTAGCTGTAAGCCATCAACTCCGCCGCCTTCTTGCTCGCGGCGTAGGGTGAGAGCGGTGTGTTGACCGGCTGGTCCTCGGTGAACGGCAGCGGACAACCCGCATAGAGCGACGACGTCGAGGCGAGCACCTGCTTTGTCACGCCGTGGCGCCGCATCGCTTCCATGACATTCAGCGTGCCGTGTGCGTTCGTCGAAAGATAGACGTGCGGATTCTCCATGCTGTAGCGCACGCCGGCACGCGCGGCCAAATTAAACACCGCGTCGAACTGAAACTCGTCGAACAATCTTCCCAGCGTGGCGACGTCCTCCGTGTCGAGGTGCTGGAACGTGAAACTGCCCGCCGCCACGCGCCGGTCCGCATAGCGCGAGGGCTGTCCGTGTTCACCGAGGGCGACGGCCCCGGTTTCACCAAGCAACTGCGCGATGCGCCAATCCTTCAGGCGCACATCATAGTAGTCGTTCAGGTTGTCGATGCCGACCACGCGGTGTCCGGCCGCGAGCAATTGCTCACAGACCTTCGCCGCGATGAAGCCCGCCGCACCGGTGACCAAATAATTCATGAACGCGGCAGCTTGGTGGCCCGCAAGCGCCACGACAAGCCCGCCGTCGCCGCCCCACGCGCGTCGGGACGCAGGTCGGGCGCTACGCCCGCCCCTCCTCCTCCGGTGCCGTGAGCGCATAGCACCGCAGCACCTCCGCCACACTCCAGGCCTGCGCGATGCAGCCGCGCGGCCGGAACGGCGGCTCGGCATCGAAAATCTCGTTGATCGAGCCGACGCACGCCTCGCTCAGGTGCGCCGGGAAGGCGGCGAGAAATTTTCGCGCGTCGGCCCGATTGCCCGGATGCACCTTCAGCCACGCGTCGATGAACGGTCCGATCAGCCAGGTCCACACTGTGCCCTGGTGATAGGCCGCATCACGCGCGCGCAGGTCGCCCTGGTAGTTCGCCTTGTAGTCGGGATGCGTGCGCGCGAGCGAGCGCAGGCCGTAGGGCGTGACGAGTTCGCGCTCCGCCACCCGGACAACGGCCGCCCAGCGCTCTGGAGCCAGCACCGGATGCGGCAGCGAAATGGCGAGCAATTGGTTCGGCCGGACGGCCGCGTCGGGCGGTGTCGCGCCGTCGATCACATCGAACAGACAACCGGTCGCCGCGTTCCAGAAGCGCGCGTTAAACGAGCGCTGCGCTTGCTTGGCCCATCGCGCGCACTCGCGCGCCTGAATCGCGTCACCGCCCTCGCTGCGCTCCCAATCTTCGAGGAGCCGCAGCGCGTTATACCACAGCGCGTTGATTTCGACCGCCTTCCCGGCCCGCGGTGTCACCACCCAATCGCCGACCTTCGCATCCATCCACGTGAGCTGGTAGCCGGGTTCGCCCTGCCGCAACAGACCGTCCGCCGGATCCACCGCGATGCCGAAACGCGTGCCGCGCACGTGCGCGGCGATGATTTCCCGCAACACCGGCAACAACGTCCGCAACGTCTCGCCGTCTTTCGTGACGGTGACGTAGCGATGCACGGCGTGGAAGAACCACAGGGTCGCATCCGCCGTGTGGTAGAGCCCCTCGTTCTGCCCCTCGGGAAACAGGTTCGGGATCAACCCGTCGCGCACGTAGTGGGCGAAGGTCCGCAGGATCCAGCCCGCCTCGTGGTGCCGCCCGGTCACGAGTGCCAGCCCCTCGAGGCTGATCATCGTGTCGCGCCCCCAATCCGTGAACCAGTGATATCCTGCAATCACACTGCGCAATTCGTCGCCCGCCGCCCGCGCGCGTGCCGCATCCGCAATGCGTCCGCTCGGCACGATGATGAACTGATCCGCCGCCAGGACGAGTTCCGCCGCCGCGCCGCGCCGCACCGCCGGTTGGGCCAGTCGCAACAGCCGTTCGCGGCGCAACTGCTCGGTCGTCAATGCGACTTCCGGCGTCATCGCTTCGATGACGTGCCACTGCTCCGTCGAGGCAACAAGCGTGACCGCGTCGTCCTGTCGCAGTCCAATGGCAAAGCGCCCGGGCGACCACAGCTCGCCCTTCGCGTCGTAGCCGCGCTCCGCGTCGCGCTGATAGACGAGCGACTGCACCGTGCCGCCATCGTGCGCGAACTGCACGTCCTCCGCCGGGCTCAGGGCCAGCCGCAGGACGGCGCCGCCGGAGCGGCTCGCGATCTCGAAACGCCGGCCCCGGACCCGCATCTCGTAGTTGTCCGGCTCGAGCGGCGCGCTGACGCTCGCCTCGAACATCCGAAAATGCACCGACGGTCGCAGCTCCAACCGGCAGCCCGGGTGGGCCGAACGAAGCGCATACGCCACATGCACCGTGTTCTGCAGGTTGGGCATCACGACACGCTTTTCGATTATCACGCCGTCAATCTCGTAGCGCCACACCGGCAGATGGTCCTCGAGCCGGAACTCGCGCAAATACGACGCGACGCCTCCGCCCGAGACTTCCATGCCGCCAAACTGCACCCGGCGCCCGTTCGGCAGCCGCAGCGTTTCGCCGAGATAATTGAGCACCACCGTGCGACCGAACGGCGCCGGCAGCGCGGCGACGAGCAGCCCATGATAGCGCCACGTCACCGCCCCCCCGATCGTGCCCGAGGCGAAGCCACCGAGCCCATTCGTCACGAGCCACTGGCGATCGAGCAGTTCCGGCACGCGGTCACGCGTCACCGTGTCGAACTCAATCCTTCTCACTAAGGCGGACGCTCGGGAGTTCACGCGCTTCCTCCGGTTGCAACAACACCGCGGCTTCACCCGGCACGAACCAACCGGCGGTCGTTTCAAGCGGCGCGGTGCCACCGCCGCCCCATTCCGGCGCCTCGCTCGACCACTGCACGTCCCAGCCGCAATTCTCCAACGGCGCCAACAACGGCTCCGACGCCGGCTCCAGCCGCAGATCGGCGCCGAGATTCACCACCAGCAGACGATCGCCGTCCGACGCCGAGAAGTAGCGGAGCACGAACGCCCGTGTCCCCAGCACCGCGCCATCGACCCGCTCCGGCTCGAAAATCGCCCGCGTCGCGCGGCGCACACGGAGCAATTCCGCGTGCATGCGCCACACCGCATCGTGCTGCTCGCGCTCTCCCCAATTCAGTCTGCACCGCTTCCACGTCTTCCGTGCTCCGGGATCGGACAGCCACCGCGTCGTGTCGGCGGCTTCGGCGGAACGGAATTGCGCGATAAACTTGCCGCGGCCCTGCCGCACGGCCTCGGCCAACTCGCGCCCGTGGTCCGCAAAATAGACGAACGGCGCCGTGGAGGAAAATTCCTGGCCCTGAAACAACAGCGGTGTCGCCCGACCGAGCAACAGCAACGCGGTCAGCGCGCGAAACCGGCCCGGACATGTCAGCTCGTGCAGCCTCCGACCGTGGAGGGAATTCGAAACCTGGTCATGGTTCTCGAGAAAATTGACGAACGCGTGGTTCGGCAGGTCCAAAGCAGGCGCACCGCGGCGCTTTTTCTGCCATCCATACCACTGCCCTTGGTAAAGAAATCCGTGCTTCGCGACCGAGACGAACTCCTGCGCCGCGCCGCGAAAGCCGCTGTAATACGCTTCCGCTTTGCCCGTGGCCGCCACGATCGCCGTGTGATGAAAATCGTCGTTCCAAATCGCGCTGAGACCATAGCCCTGCCGCACCGGCGCGCGCACGAGCCGCGCTTCCTGCGTCTCGTTCTCCGCCACCAGGTAAATTTCCCGCCGCGGCGCCGCAGCGCGCGCCGCCTGCGCGATTTCGGCGAGAATGTGCGTCGGCGAACGGTCGTAGATCTGCTGCGTGGCGTCGAGCCGCAGCCCGTCGAAATGAAATTCGCCGATCCAATAAGCCGCATTCGTGCAAAAGAACTCCCGCACGCCCGCGGCACTTTCACCGTCGAAGTTCAGCGCATCGCCCCACTCGTTCGCGTAGGCGCGACTGACGAAATCGCGCGAAAACTGCGCGAGATAATTCCCGTCGGGACCAAAGTGGTTGTAAACCACGTCGAGGATCACCGCGAGGCCGAGTTCGTGTGCGCGGTTGACGAACGCCTTCGCGTCGGTGGGCAATCCGTAGAGGCGGGACGGAGCGAAGAGATTCACGCCGTCGTAGCCCCAGCCGAATTCTCCGGGAAAATCCGCAATCGGCATCACCTCGATCATCGTCACGCCGAGTTGCGCCAGCTCCGGCAATCGCTCCATCGCCGCGCGCCACGTGCCCGCGGCCGTGAATGTGCCGAGATGCAGCTCGTAAATCACCAACTCGCGCACCGGACGCCCGCGCCACTCCGCATCCGTCCAGGCAAAGCGCGGATCGACAACCTGCGAGGGACCATGCGGACCCTCCGGTTGAAACCGCGAGGCGGGGTCGGGAAACGCTCCGCCATCGACACGCAAGCGATAGCGCGCGCCCGCGCCGATTCCCGCGACCTGGCCGGAAAAATAGCCGTTGGCCTCCGGCGTGAGCGGCACCGTCGTCGCGGAGCCGTGCGCGGCACACAGTTCAACCGCGACTTGCGTCGTCGCAGGCGCCCACACGCGAAAATGGGCGCCCCCGTCCTGAAGTTCGGCACCGAGCGGTAAATTGCGAGAAATTGGGCGCATTCGGCCGCCATCTTATCGGCGCACCCGACGACGCGTAATCCGAAGCCCACCGGGCGGCGGCATCGGGGATGTCGCGCCCTGCGCTTTCCAGACCGGCCCGTCCGCCGCGGGCGGCGATGCTTGTCACCCGATCGGTGCCGTTTTCTCCGGAGCACCGGAAACGACGCAGAAAGCGAGCGAGGGTCTCGACGCTCACCGCGCGCGCCGCTTCGCCAGATACTTCTTCATTTCCGCAAGCGACCGCGTCGTGAGCACATTTTCCTTGGTCAACCAGCCCTTGCGCGCGGCCGCGACTCCGGCGCGGAAAAACTCCAGTTGCGACGTCGAGTGGGCATCGGGGTTGATGCTGCACCACAGTCCGCGCTCCGCCGCGCGCCGCCAATGGCGCCAGTCGAGGTCGAGCCGCCACGGGCTCGCGTTGATCTCGATGATCACGCCGTTCGCGATCGCGGCGTCGATGATCTTGTCGGTGTCGATCTCGTAACCCGGACGCTCAAGCAACAGCCGCCCGGTCGGATGCGCGAGCATGGTCACGTGCGGATTTTCCAACGCGCGGATGATCCGCTTGGTCTGCGTCTCGCGGTCCTGGCGGAACGCCGAATGCACCGCGGCGACCACATAGTCGAGCTGCGCGAGCACCTCTTCCGCAAAATCGAGCCGTCCGTCCGGCAGAATGTCGCACTCGTTGCCGGCGAAGACGTGCGTCTTGAATTTGCCTGAGGCATTCAGCCGCTTGATCGCCGCAACCTGCGCGAGCAGACGCGTCTCATCGAGCCCGCGCGCCTGCACGCTGGATTTCGAATGATCCGCAATGCCGAGGTAATCGAATCCGAGTCGCTCCGCCGCGCGGGTCATTTCCTCGAGCGTGTTGTGACCGTCGGATTCGGTCGTGTGATTGTGGAAGACACCGCGGATGTCCGATTCCTCGAGCAACACCGGCAGTTCGCTTTTCTCCGCCGCCTCGATCTCGCCCTGCCCTTCGCGCAGCTCGGGCGGGATGAATTGCAGACCAAGCGCGCGAAACAGCTGCTCCTCCGTCTTGATCGTCGTCTTGCGTCCCATCCGTTCGGCTTTCTCCTTTGCCGTGCCCTCGCCTTCCGCGGGCACCAGTCCCCACTCGCTCATGCTCAACCCGCGCGCGAGCGCGCGTCCGCGCATCGCGACGTTGTGGTCCTTCGAGCCGGTGAAATGGTGCAGCGCGAACACGAATTGCTCCGGCGGCACGAGCCGCAAGTCCGCCTGGATACCCGACGCGAGGCGCACACTCGCCTTCGTTTCACCGTGCGCGGTTACGTCCTTCACCTCGTGCCACTTCACGAACCAATCCGCCACCGGCTGCGGATCATCGGTGGCCACGAGAAAATCCAAATCGCCCACGGTCTCCATCCGCCGCCGCAGACTTCCCGCGTGCTCCGCCTGTTTCACCTGCGGCAATTTGCGCAGTGCCGTGAGGATCGGCTCCGCCGTCGCGAACGCCTCGAACCACAGGTGTCGCCGACCGTAAGCCTGACGATTGGCGATGCCTTCCATGATCTTCGCCTGCGTCTTTTCGCCGAAGCCCGCGAGCGCCGCGATTTTTCCCTCGGTGCAGGCCTGTTGCAGCTTCTCGATCGTGTCGATGCCGAGCTGGTCGTGCATCGCCTTGATCTTCTTCGGCCCGACGCCGGGAATCTGCAACAGCTCCACCAAGCCGGGCGGGAGCGACGCTTTCAGCTTTTCATAGAATTCCAGTTTCCCCGTTGTGCGGAGTTTGCCAATTTTTTGCGCGAGCGCCTCGCCGATGCCTTTCACCCCATCGAGCGTCGCGGCGGCCACGCGCTGATCGATTTCCTCTTCGCTGAGCGACTCGACGATTCGCGCGCCACTGGTGTAAGCGCGAATCTTGAACGGATTTTCGCCCTTCAACTCCAGCAACGTCGCGATGTCATTCAACACCGCCGCGATCTCGGCTTTGTTCATTGGGGAATTGGAGGAGTGTTCACTTTCAGCCACTCACGCTGCAACCTAAGCTCACTAACCGCTCGCTCTAACAGCTCCAAATCCATCTGAGCGCCCTGCACGCGGATCATCGAGCGCACGTCCCGAATGTGTTTGTCACTTCCACCTTCGCGATGAAACGCGAGCTTCCACATCGCCACATATTCCGGAGGCGCGAACCACCACGTGATGCCGTCAATCTCCAGCCCGCGTCGGTGAGCGAACGCCCACTCGTAATAGGGATGCCGTCGCGACGGGTAAAAATCCGCTTTGATGCCACTATCGACGTGCAGCACATTGAAGTGCGCTCCTTCCTCCCGGGTTATTTCCGCGGCGATGAAGTCTGCGTCCGGACAATAGAATTCCGGTGGCGGATAGAGTGAAGGAATTTCGCCCGACCGCTCCGCGGGCAACGCGATCACCAGATCGACATCGTTCGTGTAGCGAGGCTCGCCGTAGTGAATCGTCGCCACGGACCCCGTGATGAGATACGGAACGTTGGCGCGCGACAGCGGCGCAACCAACAACGCAAGTGGGTCAAGTGCGTCCATTGCGGACGATCCGCGCGAGTTCGCGGCGCAATTCCACTTCGGACCACTCCGGATGTTGCGCACGCAGGCCTACGATCTTCAGTTCGCGGATTCCGTTCATGAGATTGAGAAAAACTCGATGCTTCTTCGACGGAGACATGCGCGCATAACCCGCCACCTGGATCGGATGAAGCTCTTCGGAAGGGTGCACGACCAACAACAAAACGTCCGTCGCCAAGTTCGCAAGTCCGTGTCTCAGGTGGTTCCGGCGCCACGGAGCATTTCCACCAGTCGCGCGCGGTTCAGCTTCCCCGCATCGTTGCGCGGCCACTCGGACAAGGCGACGAAATCCTTCGGACGCTGCGGCGGCGACATCCGCGCGACCGCTTCGCGCGCGCGGGCGAGATCGAATGCCTGCGCCGCGGAGAAGACGCACACCACCCGCTCGCCCCACTCGGCGTCCGGCACGCCCACCACGGCGAACTCTGCCGCGCCCGTCGCCGTCCGGATCACGGCTTCAACTTCCCCCGGATGAACTTTTTCTCCGCCGGTGATGATCGCCGCGTCGTGCCGACCGAGAATTTGCAGACGCCGCGACGCATCGAAACGCCCGAGGTCGGCGGTCTCGAAAAATTTCCGCTCGTGTCGCCACTCCGGAAAATAGCCGCGGAACAGCGACGGACCGCCGACCCACACCAACCCTTCCGGGCTCAACTCCACCCGCGCGTGCGGCAGCGCAC
>PNJQ01000081.1 GCA_013821985.1 Opitutus sp. | reverse complement strand
GCTACGCGGTGCTGCCGTTCGGTCGCCACATGATCCCGGTCGAGCTCGACGCCGCGCTGCTCTACTTTTTCGCCGCCGGCACCGCGACGGAACTCGCCATCTTCATGGCCGGTTGGGGCAGCCGGAATAAATACTCGATGCTCGCCGCCATGCGCGCGCTGGCGCAGCTCATCAGCTACGAGCTGCCGCTCATCCTTTCGGTGGTGCCCGTTGTGATTGTCGCGAGCACGCTTTCGCTCTCCCAAATCGTCCTCGCGCAAGGCGGCTGGACCTTCGGCTTCCTCCCGCAATGGCACGTGTTCACGCCGTGGGGTTTCGCGGGCTTCATCATTTTCCTCGTGGCGGCGCTGGCAGAATCCAATCGCTCGCCCTTCGACTTGCCCGAGGCGGAGAGTGAACTCATCGCGGGTCATCTGACCGAATACTCGGGGTTTAAATACGCGCTGTTCTTCATGGCGGAATATTTCGGCCTCTTCGCGCTGAGCGGACTCGGCATCACGGTGTTCCTCGGCGGCTGGCAGGCGCCCTTTCCGTTCCTCGAGTTCATCCCGTCGTATCTCTGGTTCATGGGCAAACTCGTCGCGATGGTCGTGTTCTTCATCTGGATCCGCGGCACGTTGCTGCGGCTGCGCATCGACCAGCTCACGCGTCTCTCGTGGCAATTCCTCGTGCCGCTCGCGCTGCTCAACGTGGCGAACGCCGCGTTCTGGGCGCTGACGCCGCACTGGAGTGTGCCGCTGCAGATCGCGCGCTGGGCCATTTCCGCCGCCGTGATCGTGGTGCCGTTCCTCATCATCGGCCGCCGCCTCAGCGCCGGCCGCGCCCCGCGCGAATACACCTACGCCACATGAACCAATTTCGGATTGCAGATTGCGGATGGCGGATTGGCGCGTGCGGCGCCGCGTCCGCACATCAGGCTTCACTCCATTCCGCGTTCCGCAATCCGCACTCCGCAATTCTTCCGTGACCCTCGCGCTCATCATTCTCGGCTTTCTCATCCTCACTGCTGCGGCGGTGGCGATGGCGTTGCGCAACCTGATCCACAGCGCGCTGCTGCTCGTCCTTTGTTGGGCGGGCATCGCCGGATTCTACCTGTGGTGCGGCGCGCAGTTCGTCGCCTTCGCGCAGATCCTCGTCTATGTCGGCGCCGTCTCGATGGTCGTGCTGTTCGCCGTGTTGCTGACGCGGCAGAGTGAAGCCTTCCCGATTGAGCCCGACTCCGTCCTCCGCGCGATCGGCGCCCTGGCCGCAGCGGGCGGTGTGGCGGGGGTGCTGATCGGATCGGTGCTGACGGCGCCCTTCCAAGTCATTGCTGCCGTCCCCGCCGCCATCAGCGTCAAGCAGCTGGGCGAAGCGCTCATGGGCCCGCACGCCGCGGCGCTCCTCATTGTCGGCGTCATCCTCACCGTCGCGCTCCTCGGCGCCGTAGTCATCGCTTCAGTCGATCGCGACGAAACCCCGGAGGACGCGTCATGAATTCTCCATTCATTGGCCACAAAAAACACCAAAGTCTCGACGGCTGTCCGGCTCGTTGCAGCGGCTATAGCCGCACGGTCGCCATGCTCGAATCGGACTTGGGCTTTTCGTGTTCTTCCTGGCCAACTGTCCGGTTGATTCAGGGAGGCGCGTCATGAGTCCGCTGCAAATCTGCCTGCTGATTTCTTCGCTGCTGTTTTGCGTCGGGCTGATCGGCGCGCTGTCGCGCAGCAACGCCATCTTGGTGCTCCTCGGCATCGAGCTGATGCTGAACGCCGCCAACCTGAACTTCATCGCGTTCTGGCGCTACGGCCCGAATCCGGAGCTGGGCACCGGCGTCATCTTCGTTCTGTTCTCCATCGCCGTCGCCGCCGCGGAGGCCGCGGTCGGTCTCGCGCTGGTCATCGCGATCTCGCGTCATCGCAAGACAGTGCGGCTCCAGGAAGCCAACACCTTGAAAGGCTGATATGCGCCAGCTCACCCAAGCGCTGATTTCGGAATGCGGAATGCGGATTGAAAATCCGCGTCCCGCCTTGTCCGACATTTCGCAATCCGCATTCCGCAATCCGCAATGCCGATGACTCTCTCCGCCCAATATCTCTGGCTCATTCCCGCCCTGCCGCTCACCGCCGCCGCCATCGGCTCGCTCACGCCCCGCGGCGGACGCGCGATCTCGGCTGGCGCCGCGATCCTCTCGATGGCCGCCGCGTTCGTCGTGTCGTGCTTCGCACTCAGCAGTGCGCTCGCCGACCCGGCCGCGAAGCAGGTTTTCAATTTCGCCTGGTTCGATCTCGGTGACGGCGCGCTGCGCCTCGGCTTCCTGCTGGATCCGTTGACGGCGTTCATGTGCGTGATGGTCACATTCGTCGGCCTGCTGATCTTTATCTTCAGCACCGGCTACATGAAGGAGGACGCGAATTTCACGCGCTTCTTCTGTTTCCTCAGTCTGTTCGCCGCCGCGATGCTCGGCCTGCTCGTCGCGAACAGCCTCCTCCTCCTCTTCATCTGCTGGGAGCTGGTCGGCCTCGCTTCGTATCTGCTCATCGGCTTCTGGTTCCACAAGCCGTCGGCCGCCGCCGCCGCGAAAAAAGCCTTCATCACGACGCGCATCGGCGACCTCGGTCTGCTGCTCGGCCTGCTTTGGCTGCAACACGCGGGCGGCACGCTGCTCTTCTATGATGGCGGCAACGGCGCCCTCGAAGCCAACGTCCTCAACTCGCTCCTCGGCCAGACCGTCTGCGGCGGCCTCGCGCTCTCGACCGCCATCGGCCTGCTCATCTTCTGTGGCGCAGTCGGCAAGTCCGGCCAGTTCCCGCTGCACGTCTGGCTGCCGGACGCGATGGAAGGCCCGACGCCGGTCTCCGCGCTGATCCACGCCGCGACGATGGTGGCGGCGGGCGTGTTCCTCATCGCGCGCGTCTTCCCGCTCATGGCGGCGGATCAACTCCTCTCCGATGTGCCGCTGCACGCGCTGACGGTCGTCGCCTTCATCGGCGCGATCACGGCGCTGATGGGCGCGTGCATCGCGGTCGCGCAAAACGACATCAAGCGCATCCTCGCCTTCTCCACCGTCTCGCAGCTCGGCTACATGATGCTCGCGATCGGCGTGGGTTCGTGGGTCGCCGCGATCTTTCACTTGCTGACGCACGCGTTTTTCAAGGCGCTGCTCTTCCTCGGCGCGGGCTCGGTCATCCACGCCGCGCATCATGAACAGGACATCCGCGCGCTCGGCGGCTTGCGCAGTCACATGAAGATCACGTTCGCCACCTTTGCCGTCGGCATGATGGCGCTCGCGGGCGTGCCATTCCTCTTCTCCGGTTTCTGGTCCAAGGAAGCCATCCTGCACGCCGCGCACACGATGGAAGGCAGCGCCGGCCTCGCGGGTCTGGGCGTGCTCGGGCACGTGCCGTTCGCGATGGCAATCATCGCGGTCGTGCTCACCGCCTTCTACAACACGCGCCTCATGGCCGAGGTGTTCTTCGGCCAACCTCGCTCGCACGCGGCGGAGCACGCGCACGAAAACAGTGCCGCGATGACCGTGCCGCTCGTGATTTTGGCCACGTTCGCCGTCACCCTCGGTTTCCTCGGCACGCCCGCCTACCCCTGGTTGCAGGCCAAATTGCTCGGTGAAACCGCCGTGCACGGCCACTCTTTGCTCGAAGGCGCGGGCCTGATGGCAACCTCGATCGTGCTCGTCGCCATCGGCCTCGGCGCCGGCTGGGCGATCTACGGTCGCCGACCGCGCACGACAGTTTCCGCCCGCGACCCGCTCGAAGTTCGAGCGCCCGGCGCGTTCGCCGCGCTCGGTAACCGACTCGGCTTCGACGAACTCTACGCCGCCACCGCCTTTCGCGCGAACGACGCGCTCGCCACGATCTCCGACCTGATGGACCGCTACGTCTGGGACGGCGCGGTGCGCTTCCTCGCCGCCCTCGGCGTCTTTACCGGCGCCGCGAATCGCGAGAACGACGAGCAGACGCTCAACGGCGGCTTCAACGCCGCGAGCGAGAAAGTCCGCGGCCTCGGCCAGCTCTACTCCCGCCTCCAAACCGGCGAAGTGCACGGTTACCTCCGCACCCTCGCGATGGGTTTCGTGATCGTCCTCCTAATCGTGCTGCTCGGAGGTGCCCGATGAACAACGACCCAACGCCTTTCTGTAGGAGCCTGCTTGCAGGCGACCGACATTTCCGCCGCGAACAACGTGTGGGATCGCCTGCAAGCAGGCTCCTACAATGGGAACGCCGAGGCCTTCGCGCATGAACTCGCTCCCGCTCCTTTCCCTGATCGTCTTCACGCCGTGGGCCGGGGCCTTGCTGCTTGCCCTGTTCCCACGACTGTCCGCCGGAGCATCACGCGGGCTCGCGCTGTTCTTCAGCCTCTCGACGCTCGCGCTCGGCACGACAGCCCTCGCCGGCTTCGATCCGGCGATCACGACGATGCAACTCGTCGAAAAGCACGCGTGGATCCGTGCGCTGAACGTCAATTACCACCTCGGCCTCGACGGCCTGAGCCTCGTGCTCGTGTTGCTCGCCGGCGTCATCGCCCCGGTCGCGCTCTTCGGCACGACGCGCACCGTGCGCCAGCCGTCGCTCTACGCGGCACTGTTCCTCTTCCTGCAAGGCAGCGCGCTCGGCGTGTTTCTCGCGCTGGATTTCTTCCCGTGGTTCATCTTCTGGGAACTCAGTCTCGTGCCGGCGTTTTTCCTCATCAAGCTCTGGGGCGGACCCGGTGCGGCGCGCGCGGCCTACCAGTTCGTGATCTACACCATCGGTGGCAGCGCGTTTATGTTGATGGGTTTTGCGGCGCTCTATGCCGCCACGGGCACGTTCGACTTTGGGCAACTCGCCTCGATGGCGCGCGACGGCGCGCTCGCTGAGGCACTGAAGTCTCTCGGCACGTTCTGGCCGATGATGATTTTCCTCGGCGTGTTCTTCGGCCTGGCGGTCAAGGTGCCGCTCTTCCCCTTCCACACGTGGCTGCCTTCGGCTTACGCCGAGGCGCCGACCGGCGCGTCGATGTTCCTCACTGCGGTGATGTCGAAGATGGGTTTCTACGGATTCCTCCGCTTGCTCTGGCCGCTCTTCCCCGAGCAATTGCACGCCGCCGCACCTTGCCTGCTCTGGCTCGCGGTCGCGGGTGTCGTGCTCGGCGCCTACGCGGCCTTGAAGCAAACTGACGTGAAGCGCATGGTCGCTTACTCGTCGATCAACCACTTGAGCTACTGCCTGCTCGCGCTGTTCGCCGTCTCCGCGTTTCACGGTCGCGCGGGCGAGGCGCAGGCCGCCGCTCTGAGCGGCGCGATACTCCAGATGTTCAACCACGGCCTTTCCGCCGCCGCGCTCTTCTTCTGCGCGGGCGTGCTCGAGACGCGCGCGGGGCGGCGTGGACTCGGCGACTTCGGCGGCGTGCGCACGGCGGCGCCAATCTTCGCGGCGCTGTGCGGCATCTCGATGTTCTCCTCGCTCGGCCTCCCGGGCCTCAACGGTTTCGTCGGTGAATTCCTCATTTTCCGCGGTGTCTTCGGCCTCGCGCCGTGGGCCGCGGCGGTCTCGACGCTCGGGTTGCTGGCGACGGCGCTGTTCCTTCTGACGTTTTGGCAACGCGTGTTTCACGGCCCGGCGGCGGGCGCGGGCCTGAAGTTCCGCGACCTCGAGCCCGACGAAGTCGTGACACTCCTGCCGCTCATCGCGCTCATGTTTGCCCTCGGTCTCGTGCCGCAACTCCTCGCCGGCCTGATCAACCCGCTCGTGAACGCGTGGGTGTTCCAACTTCCGCTGCAATGAACGCCCTGCCCTTCACCATCTACGTGTCTTTCGTCGGCGCCCTGCTGGCGTTGGTGGCCGGCATGCGTTCGGCGAATGCCGCCCGCGGCGTGGCGCTCGGCACTGCGCTGACGAGCTTCGCCATCGCGCTCAATGCCGCGCTCGGCTTCGTGCCGACGGCCGGACTGCAGACGCTCGTGAACGTCGATTGGATTCCGCAACTCGGCGTGAACTACCACCTCGCCGCCGATGGCATCAGCATGACGCTCGTCGTGCTCACCGGACTCGCCGCGACCGCCGGCATTCTGTTTTCCTGGAATATCGAGGAACGCGTCGGTGAATTCTTCGCCCTTTATCTCGCGCTAATCGGCGGCGTTTACGGCGTGTTTCTCAGTGCGGACGCATTCGTGCTCTTCGTGTTCTACGAGATCGCGATCGTGCCGAAATATTTCCTCATCGCGAACTGGGGCTCCACCAACCGCCAATACGGTGCGATGAAGCTCGTGCTCTACTCGTTCGCCGGCAGCGCGCTCGTCATGGCCGGCCTGCTCTGGGCTTACGCCGCGGGTGGCGGCCAGTCGTTCGGCATGGCGGAACTCGCGCAGGCCGCGACCGGCTTCACGCGCTTCGAGCAACTCGGGATGTTTGCGCTGATCTTCACCGGCTTCGCGGTGCTGGCGGGCGTGTTCCCCTTCCACACTTGGGCACCCACGGGCCACGTCGCCGCGCCGACCGGCGCCTCGATGCTGCTCGCAGGCGTCGTGATGAAACTCGGTGCCTATGGTTGCCTCCGCGTGGCGATGGCGACGTTCCCGGAGGGGCTCGCTTACTTCGCGCCCGCGATCGCGTGGCTCGCCATCATCGGCATCATTTACGCCGGTCTGATCGCGCTGGTGCAGGAGGATTTCAAATTTGTCATCGGTTACTCGAGCGTGAGCCACATGGGCTTCGTGCTGCTCGGCCTCGCCGCGGCGAACCCGACGGCCGTCGCGGGCGCGGTGCTGCAGATGTTCTCGCACGGTGTCATCGCGGGACTCCTCTTCGCCGTCGTTGGTCGCATGGTTTACGAACGCACGCACACGCGCCAACTCGCCGACCTGCGCGCGCTGCCGCTGCACAAGCTTTTGCCGTTCGCCGCCGTGGTGTTCGTCATCGCCGGACTCGCCTCGATGGGCATGCCGGGCTTCAGCGGCTTCCCGGCTGAGCTGACGATTCTCATCGGCACGTGGCAAACGAAGCCGCTCTGGGCGCTCGCCGCCGCGTCCGGCGTATTGATCGCCGCGGCCTTCACGCTGCGGGCGATCCAAGTCTCGTTCTTCGGCAAGAGTGCTGCAACGGACTACGACGCCGCACCTGAAGCCCACGCGCATCCGCTACCGTCGATCACGTTGCCGGAAAAACTCGGCGCCTTCCTTCTCATCGCTGCGATGGTCTATGTCGGCCTGAACCCCGACGCCCTTCTGCGCTGGATCCAGCCCGCGCTCGAATCCCCGCTGCTGAAAGCGGCGCTGACGGGAGGTGCGTCATGAGTCCCAAACTTTTTTGCCACGAAAAACACAAAATTTCCGACGGCACCGAGGCTCGACGAGGCGGCTATAGCCGCGCGACCATCATGAACGCATTGGAACCGAGCTTTTCGTGTTCTTCGTGGCCATTCCTCCGTCTGATTGAAGGAGGCGTGTCATGAATTTGAGCTACTCTGAACTCTTCCGCGCCTTGCTGCCCGAGACATCGCTGGTCCTCGGCGCACTGATCGTCCTCGGCATCGATCTCGCATTCGGCCGCAAGAACGACGCCGCGCACCGCCTGCGCACGTCCACCATCCTCGGTCTCGTCGCGGTCATCGCCGCCATCTACGGCTCCATCGCCGCCGGCGTGGGCGGCGTCGTATTTCGGGGCGTCATTACGCTCGACGAACTCACGCTCGCCACGCGTCTCGGCGTGCTTGTGTTGACCGGACTGACGCTGCTGATGCTGCCCGGCGTCACGCGGCTCAAGAACTCCGCCGAATACGTCGCCATCATCCTGCTCGCCGCCTCCGGGTTCACGCTCATGGCCGGCGTGCAGCAACTGCTCGTCGCGTTCCTCGCGATCGAACTCGCCAGCCTCTCGCTCTACGTCCTCGCGGGTTTCAACAAGCAAAGTCCCGCGTCCGCCGAAGCTGGTCTGAAATATTTTCTCTTCGGCGGCATGTCCGCCGCCTTTCTGCTCTTCGGCTTCTCGCTCATCTTCGGGCTGACCGGCGCGATCGATTTCCCGCACATCGCGATGCAGATCTCGCTGCAAGGCATGTCGCCGCTGCTCGTTGTGGCGCTGACGATGGTGGTGGTCGCGTTTGGTTTCAAAGCCGCCGCCGCGCCCTTTCACCTCTGGGCGCCGGATGTCTATCAAGGCGCACCGGCTTCGTCCGCGGCGCTCATCGCGTCCGCCTCCAAGCTCGCGGGCTTCGCGGTTTTCCTCCGCCTGCTTTGGCCGGCCCTCGGATTTTCCGCCGGCCGTGTTTCCGAACTGCCCGTTATTGTCGGCTGGCTGCCGGTCGTCGCCGTTCTGGCGCTGGCCTCGATGCTCATCGGCAACTTCGGCGCGCTCGCGCAGTCGAACGTCCGCCGTCTCCTCGCCTACTCGGCCATCGCGCACGCGGGTTCGCTGCTGCTCGGCGTCGTCGCGGCCGGTCGCGCCGGACCGGGTCCGGTGTTCTACTACGCGGCCACCTATGGCCTCGCGACGGTCGGCATCTTCGGTGTCATCGCCGTCATCGAACGCGCCGGACGCTGCCACGACCTCACCGATCTCGCGGGACTCTACAAACGCTCGCCGTTCCTCGCCGCGGTGCTCGCCGTCTTCGTGCTTTCGCTCGCCGGCATTCCGCCGCTCGCCGGTTTCTTCGGCAAGTTCGCCGTTTTCGCCGCCGTGCTCAAACTCGGCACGCTCTCCGGTCCCGCGGGTTGGCTGGTCATCGCCGCGATCGCACTAAGTGCCGTGGCGCTGTATTATTACCTGCTCATTTTGAAGCAGGCTCTCGTCGCCGCGCCCGCGCACGACGCCACCGCACCGATCGTCACGCCTGCATTCGCGACGCTCGCGCTGCTGATTTCCGCCGGCTTGATCGTTTACCTCGGCCTGTTCCCCTCGCAGGTGCTGCAGATTTTCGGCTGACCGGCGCGACGGCCCTCCACCGGCGCGCCACGGCAAATTGCGTTCGACGTGCGCCGACGTGTGTGCAGGCTGCTGCGCTTTCGCATGCCCTTGATCCGGACCTGGACAAATTGCGCGCTGGTCGTCGCCGCGGCGATCACCTGCTTCAACTGGACCGTCTTTCCTCTGGCGGCTTGCGAGATCAAAATTCTCCGTGTCAGCGCGGAAAAGAGCGGCAACACCGTCCGGCTATTTGCCTCCAGTGATCAGCTGACCGAGGCCTACATCGAAGTCTCGGCCCAATTGGAGAACATGCGCTCCAGCCGCCCGCTGCCTGCCTGGGTGGAAATGAAAGACCGGGGTCCTGTGCCGCTCGTGACTCTCAGCCAGGCAAATGCCGCCCAGGCCTGGCGCTACAATTACCGTTACAGCTACAAGTATGGCCTGCCAGGCGGCCGCCATGACGAGAGCGCGAGTTACCTTCTGCCCTACCCGCGCGGAACCCAATACCGCGTGCTGCAAGGGCGCGGTGGCTCCTTCAGCCACCAGCCCGGATCGCCGTCGGCCAACGCGATCGATTTCGACCTGCCCGAAGGAGCGACGATCAGCGCGGCCCGCGACGGCGTGGTCGTGGGCATCAAACAAGATTCCGACCACGGCGGACCGGACCGGAAATTCGATCAGTGCGCCAACTTCGTGCTCATCCGGCATGCCGACGGTTCCTACGCGGACTATCTGCACCTCCAGCAGAACGGTGCTCTCGTCGCGCTCGGTCAGCGGGTGAAAGCCGGCGATCCGATCGGTCGGTCGGGCAACACCGGCTGGTCCACCCGGCCGCACCTGCACTTCGTGGTTTATCAACTGGACGCCGCCGGGCAGCGACTGACCCTGCCGGTCGCCTTCAAGGTCGGAACCGCGCGCCTGCCCGACCTGCAACGCGGCGTCAGCTACCGTCACGAGTGACGGCGCAAGCCATTCCGATACCCACTTGGCGCGGCTCCCCGGGGGCGCTGACTCACCAGCGGACGGAACTTGTGTGCGCAACGTGCAGCGCGGCGAGAGTCGGAATTTTCAACCCAGCATCCGCTGGACTTGCTGAACGTCCTTGTCGCCGCGGCCGCTGAGATTCACGACGAGAATCTGATCCGGGCTCATTTCCTTCGCGCGCTTGAGAGCGTGCACGAGGGCGTGGGTCGATTCGAGCGCGGGGATGATGCCTTCCAATCGCGAGCAGAGCTGAAAGGTCGCGAGCACTTCGTCGTCCGTCGCGTAGGCGAATTGGATGCGTTGCAGGTCGCGGTAATACGCGTGCTCCGGTCCGATCGCGGCGTAGTCCAGCCCGGCGCTGACGCTGTGGGTGAGTTCGATCTGCCCGTCCTCGTTCTGGAGGATGTAGGTCTTGCCGCCTTGCAACACGCCGAGTCGGCCGCCTTCGAAGCGCGCGGCGTGCTCCCCGCGCTTGATGCCGCGACCGCCGGCTTCGACACCGGTGAGCTTCACGTTTGTCTCATCGAGAAAATCGAAGAACACGCCGATGGCGTTGGAGCCGCCGCCAACGCACGCGACGATCTCATCGGGCAGCCGGCCTTCGCGCGCCACCATCTGTTCGCGCAGCTCCTGGCCGATTACGCGGTGAAAATCCCGCACCATCATCGGATACGGGTGCGAGCCGAGCGCGGAGCCGAGAATGTAGTGTGTCACGCGCACGTTCGTCACCCAGTCGCGCATCGCCTCATTGACGGCGTCCTTGAGCGTCTTCTGACCCGACTCGACTGCGACGACCTTCGCGCCCATCAGGCGCATGCGAAACACGTTGAGCGCCTGGCGCTCCATATCGACCGCGCCCATATAGACCGTGCAGTCGAGGCCGAACTTTGCACAGACGGCCGCAGTCGCCACGCCGTGCTGCCCGGCGCCGGTCTCGGCGATGATGCGCTGCTTGCCCATGCGGCGGGCGAGCAAGGCCTGCCCGAGGGCGTTGTTGATCTTGTGCGCGCCAGTGTGCAGCAGGTCCTCGCGCTTGAGATAGATTTTTGCTCCGCCGGCGTGCTGCGTCAGCCGCTCGGCAAAATAGAGCTCCGTGGGCCGGCCGGCGAATTCCTTCAGGTGATGCCGCAACTCCGCCTGAAATTTCGGGTCCCCCTTCGCCTCCGTGTAGGCGGCCGTGAGTTCCTCAAGTGCGGTCATCAGCGTCTCGGGCACGAACACGCCGCCATAGACGCCGAAATGCCCGGAGGCATCCGGCAACGAATGGCGGTCAGCGGCGGGCGGCGGGCGGGAAACGGACATGCCGCCACGGGACAGCTCAGCGCGGGCAAACGCAAATTCGTTTTCCCGCCGACTGCGTCATTCAATCCCCCCGCGTCGGTGGCGGCGCCCACTTCGGCAGCGCGTCCACGGCCCTGTGCGCCGGAGCCTTCTTGAGGAGGGCCATCACCACTTCGCGGGGAAATGTGAGGTGATTGACCAAGCCGATGGGTGACGCGGGATCGCTGATTTCGCGACTGGCCAGGTTCACCCGACGGATCGCCGGATACCGGCCGCCCGGCTGGTATCCGCGTTGCTGCCACTCGAGTGCTTCGGTCGTCGCCCCGCAAATGAGGCCGGCGACCCACATCGCGGGGCCGTCCATTTCCGCCGCGAGCGCGGGCGCGGATTGAAGATGCGCATGGAGCACGCGGTAGAAATCCGCGTCGGGCTGGTCAATGAGAGCGGTGACGATGAACGTGAGCTGCTCGCGCGTCGTCGCGAGCGCGAGCAGACGGCGGAACGTCGCCTCGGCTCCGCGCTGGTCCTTCGCGCGCAGGTCGAGCTGGAATTGCGCGAGCAGATGCCGGAAGTCGCCGAGGAGCGGACCATACGCATCGAGCAGCGCCTGGGCCGTCGGGAGTTCACCGAGCGTCGCGAGCCGGTCCACCTGTTCCTCCATGTAGGTGGGATTCAGCGGACCGCTGAAGGGTCGTCGCAGTTCGCCGAGCGTAGCGGGCGCGTGGCCGGCCGCGAGCTTCGCCTCCGCTTCGAGCAACCGCTGCGCGTGCGGAGACAGCCGGCCGATTTCGGTTCGGTGCGTGGCCGCGAACTCCGCCGCGAGAGCCCCGCGACGCAACGCGAACAGCAGCGAGCGGACCCACAGCGCCGCCCGGTCCTGATCGGCGAGCGCCCGGTCGAGCGAGAGAACGGCCAGACGGTCGTAACGTTGCAGCATCAGCAGCGTGTCGTGGTGGACGATGCCGGTGCGCACGGCGTGAGCGGGTTCCTCCACGCCGAGTTGCGCGAAGAGACCGTCCGCAAAGCTGTAGCTGCCCTGGAACATCGCAATCTGGGCGATGAAGAGCCCCGCGTCGTAGTTGCCGGGAAAGCGCTCGCGGGCGCTGCTCAGGGCGAGAAATGCCTCGTTCAACCGGCCACGCTGAAAGGCCGAAATGGCGTGCGCGAACAACCGGTTCGATTGCGCAATGCGCACGCGATGCCAGTGGCCGGGCCACGCGACGTCGGTGACGCGGATCGGCAGATCATTGCCCCAGCGCAAAAGCGCGAACGCGCCCAGACTGGCCACGACGTAGAACGTGACGAGCGCCGCTCCCGCGAGGCCCAGCGCGCGTCCCCAGAACGGGCGCACGTCCTTCGCCGCCACCGAGCAGCGCCAGCCGTCGCCGGTGCGCACGAGCAGCGGACACAACGGACGGAAGCGACCGGGCTTGTTCCACAGCAGCACGACATCGCAACGCACCGGGCCGAGCTTCGCTTCGTCGCTCTCGTTCTGGCAGGGCGCATGGCCGCAAGCCCCGCGACGGCGAAAACGGCTCTTGCGCCAGTTCCAGTAAAACGCCGCGTGGACGAACCGCCCGGCGTCCGCGCTCCACTCGGCGAATCGCGCCAGCCGTCGCATCACCGGTTGACCGTGTCCAACTTGCCCGTGGATTCAGGCGCAACCTGCGAAGCCACCGGTGAAACTTGCTTCGCTCGCACGTTGCGCCGGCGCAACATCAGCGCCGAGCCACCGAGGAGCAACAGGCCGAGCTGCACAAACGTCGCGGGCTCGGGCACCTTGCCGTAGGCGTCCATCGGCGGCGTGATCGCGCCGAGATCGGTGTAGGTCGTCGTGTCCTTTTCGTAGCCCTTGCCGTTGTAGCCCATCATGTCCTGGTTGATCGACTTCTGCTGCGTCGTCGTCCACGCGACGAACGCGATGGTCGAGGTGTAGGACATGGTGAAGTTCGCAAACGCCGGGCCCGCATACGTGCGGATGCCGGTCTGCAGGTCGGCGAAACTAATGCCAAACGTGACCAGCGCGTCCGGCGTGCCGCCGAGGGCGCCGGTGCCGGCTTGGGCGTAATTGTAGGTCGAAGTGGTGAGATTCACGCCGCCGGCGAAATTTCCCCACGTCGTCGTATTCGGCGAGGTGTTCGCGCCGTTGCCGGCAGTGGCGAACTTGATGTTCTTCGTCGCGGACTTCGCATCGATGCCCATCATGATGTCGATCGAGCCATTGCCATCGAGGTCCATGCCGAGCGTGATGTAGCCTGCGAGGCCGTTGGCCTGGTAGGAATTCATGCGGGTCTGAAACAAGATTCCATCCGTGGTGCCATTGATGAGGCCGGCCTTCTGCGCAAACGCGGCGTAGGTCGTGTCGCCCGCAAAGTCGTCGGCGCCTTGGCCCGTCTGCTGGTCGTTGATCGCATCCTGCATGATCGTGCCGTCCGGCTTCATCCACGCGTTCCATCCTGTCGTGTCCGTGACGTAGATGCTGGTCTGACCAAATGCGCTGCTCGCGCTAACCAAGGTCGCGAACCAAATCACGGCTCGGACAATCGACGAATCGGGGAAAAGACACCTCATGGCCCCCAGAAGTTGATAGGGTTTCTATGGTAAGCAAACCACGCATAAGACCCAGTCTTTAATAGGCCTTTACGGCCCTATTCGCTTGATCGTCAGGAGCGTGAAATCGTCGCGCAGGCCTCCGCTGCCGAACCTCTCCACCGCCAGCAGAATCGAGTCATTCAATTCGTGCGCAGGCTTTTGCATATTCGCCCGCAGGGTGTCGGCCAGACGCGCGCCGCCAAACTCGCGGTCCTCCGCATTGGGCGTCTCGGTCAGGCCATCGGTGAACAGCACCATGACTGTGCCCGCACCGAACGCGACGGACCGCTCGTTGACCACGGCGGAGAAATCGTCCGGCTCCATCAAACCGAGCGGCAGGCCGTCGGAGCCGACAAATTCGCACTGTCCCCCGGAGCCGCCCCCGGCGCGATGGCCGAACAGCGGCAATTCATGACCCGCGCGGGCGAACTTCACGGTGTTGGCGGCCACATCGACGATCGCATACGTCATCGTGATATACATCCCGTCGCGCATGTCGGGCGTGAGCGCGCGATTGATCTCCCGCAGCGCCTCCGCCGGTGAATCGTGCCGCGGAGCGATGACGCGGAGCTGCGTGCGGCAAATCGCCATCATCAGCGAGGCCGACACGCCTTTGCCGGAAACATCCGCGACCGCCACGCCGAGCCGGTGTTCGTCGAGCCGGATGACGTCATAGAAATCGCCACCGACTTTTTGGGCCGCGAGGTAGCGCGCATCGAGTTCGAGGCCGGGCACGACCGGCATTTCCTGGGGCAACAACATCAGCTGCACATCGCTCGCGAGCGACAGATCGAGGTCGATGCGCTGCTTCTCGACCTGCAACGCGACGAAGTCCGCGTTGTGCACCGCGAGGCCGGCCTGCTCCGCCAGCGCTTCGACGAGCGAATAGTCCGTTTCCGTGAACGGCAGTCCGTCCGCCGCGTTGCACACGCAGAGCACGCCAATGAGCCGCTGCCGCACCATGATTGGCGCCGCGATCACCGAGCGCACGACGAGCGCCGGATCATCGTGCCGGACGATGCGGGCATCGTTCGGCGCGTTGACGACGAGTTCGCCGCGACCGGTCGCGGCCACACGGCCGACGACGCCCTCGCCGACGGGGAAAGATTCCGAGCGGAGCACCTGCTCGATGAATTTCGCGCGCGTGCCCATCTGCATGCGTTGCGTATCGGGGATCGCGCGGTGCGGCGGGAAAAGTCCCTCGACCGCGACACCGCGCATCTGGTTGTCCGCGCCTTTTTCGAAGATGCACGCGCTCAATGCCCCGGTGCTCAGAATCGACGCGTGCACGATGCGTTGGAACAGCTCGTCACGCGACAGACGTTCGCCGACGGCATCGACCATCGTGTGCATGTAATCGAGCACGATCTGTCGCTCCTCGAGCAGGGACGATTTCTCCTCCTCGACGCGCGCCGCCTGATTTTGCGCGCGCCAATAGAACGCGTAAACGATCGCCGCGCCCATCAGCCCGCCGAGGAGGAACAACATCATGGCGGCGGCACTTTGCGGCGGGTGCGACGCGATTCCCAGACGAAATCCGCGGGCGCGAATTGTATCAGAGACATGCGAGGAGTCTTTCGTAGGAGCCTGCTTGCAGGCGAAGAGGACGTTCGCAGCGCATGCCGCGTCGAGGGAAGTTTTTCATCGCCTGCAAGCAGGCTCCTACATTCGGCAAGTGGAACGCGTTGACCTCAACGCGTTCGGGCGGATTTTCGTCAACTCGCTCCGCCCTCAGACCGCCGCCCTACCGCGCGTCCACGCGATTGCGCAGGAACGCGAGCACGTCCTGGAACTTGGCCGCGTTGGCGGAATCGGCGCTGACGAGATTTTCGTGCGCCTCGAGCACCAGTTTCGCGCTTTCGATCTCGGATTTTTTCTCGGCGGTGAGCGCCGTCGCGGGCGCGCCGTCGAACGACATCTTGAATTCGCCGCTTTCGACGGTCGCGAGCCGGTGCAGGCCGAGATTACGGATCAGCTCGAGGTTTCGCTCGCCCACGCGCACGAGCGTGAGACCGCCGGGCGGCGTGAGTTTCTTCAGCTGCATCGCGGCGCCGGCCAACACGCCGAGGAACGTGCTGTCCATGCTCGTGCAGTGCTGGAAATCCAAGACGAACCGCGTCTTCCCCTGCCGCACCATCTCGGCCACGAAATCCTTGAGGCTCGCACTGTTGACGAACGAGGCACGGCCCTCGATCCGGACGAGCACCGGATCGGCGTAGGCATTGACGAGAAAGGTGGGCTTCGTGGGTTCGGACATCGCAGAAAGGAGGAGCCTGCTCTCCGGCGACCCGGGAGAGAATCGCCTGCCAGCAGGCCCCTACGAAAAAACTTAGTTCTTCGCCGCGATTTGCCGCAGCACGTAAGGCAGGATGCCGCCGTGCTGGTAGTAATCGATTTCGATCGGCGTATCGATGCGACACACGACCGGCACATCTTGTGCCGTGCCATTTTTGCGCGTGATGCGGAGGGTGAGGTCCTGCTGCGGCTTCACGGCCGGGCTGAGTCCGACGACGTCGTAGGTCTCGCTGCCGTCGAGCTGCAGCGTCTGCGCGGTCGTGCCTTCCTTGAATTGCAGGGGCAACACGCCCATGCCGACAAGGTTGGAACGGTGGATGCGCTCGAAGCTTTGCGCGACGACGACCTTCACGCCGAGGAGGTTCGTGCCCTTCGCCGCCCAATCGCGCGACGAGCCGGTGCCGTATTCCTGGCCGGCGATGACGATGAGCGGAATGCCTTGGGCTTGGTAGGCCATCGACGCGTCGTAGATGGACGTCTCGACGCCATCGGGTCCGAGCGTGTTGCCGCCTTCCTTGCCGCCGAGCATCAGGTTTTTGATGCGGACGTTGGCGAAGGTGCCGCGGACCATGATGCGGTCGTTGCCGCGGCGCGACCCGTAGGAATTGAAGTCCTCAAACGCGACGCCGTTCTCGATCAGATACTTTCCAGCGGGCGAACTCTTCTTGATGGCGCCGGCGGGCGAGATGTGGTCGGTCGTCACGGAGTCGCCGAAGACGCCGAGCGCACGCGCGCCGCGGATCTCTTTGATCGTGCCCGGCTGCATCGAGAAGTTTGCGAAAAACGGCGGCTCCTGGATGTAGGTCGAATTCGCCTCGAACGAATAGACATTGCCGGTCGT
>PNJQ01000080.1 GCA_013821985.1 Opitutus sp. | reverse complement strand
TTCCGCCGCATCGCCGCGCACAAGGACGTGGACGGCTTCCACACGCTCAACCTCGGCAAGCTCGCGCAGGAAGACGAGACCGGCTTCGTCGCCTGCACGCCCGCCGGCATCATGGAATTGCTCCAGCGCGCCAACGTCACGCTCGCCGGCCAACACGTCGTCGTTCTCGGCCGCTCGCTTATCGTCGGAAAACCCGCCGCGCTCCTCGCCGTGCAGCGCAAGAAGTGGGCGAACGCCACCGTCACGATCTGCCACTCGCAAACCGCGAATCTCCCCGCCATCACACGCCAAGCCGACGTGCTCATCGCCGCGATCGGCAAGGCCGAGTTCGTCACTGCCGATATGGTGAAGCCCGGCGTGGTCGTGATCGACGTCGGCGTGAACCGCGTGCCCGACGCGACGAAAAAATCCGGCTACCGCCTTACCGGCGATGTGCACTTCCCCACGGTTTCCCCGCTCTGCGCCAAGATCACACCCGTCCCCGGTGGCGTCGGTCCGATGACGGTCGCGATGCTGATGAAGAACACGGTGAAAGCCTGGCGCCAGAACCGCGCCACGTGACGCGATCGCCGTTTTGCTCCGCTCATTCTGAGCACCGTGAGGAATCCACGGGGTTCCGCACGCTTTAGGACACATTCGCTGTCTGCGCACAAATTGCGGGCGCGCCATTGCCCCGCGGCCCACCCCAGAGCGCAGCCATAAGCGCGCCTGAATTTTTCGCAATCCGCGCGCACCAACCTGCGCCGCCCCTTGCGCAATCTGCGCCCAGTGTGCGCACGCCAACGGGCGTATCCTGCAACTCGCCAATCTCCCATCCTGGCCGGTCCAGACAGAAGCGGACCGCGAGGGCGGTGCGCCGAGGTTCGGATTGCGCCCCATCTGCCATGCTTGTCACGGAAGCCCGCCGTCGTCTCGAACGAAAAAAAGCCCGCGCCGCCCAGCCGCACCCCAGCGGCGACAAACGTCTGCTCATTCTCGACGCCTTCATGAAGCGCCAGCAGTTCCGCGGCGACGCGCTCATCGAAGTGCTCCACAAGGCGCAGGAACTCTTCGGATTTCTCGATGACGGCCTGCTGGTTTACGTCGCGCGCGCGCTGAAACTCCCGCCGAGCCGCGTTTACGGCGTCGCGACCTTCTATCATTTCTTCAAACTGAAGCCGCAGGGCGAACACACCTGCGTCGTCTGTCTCGGCACCGCTTGCTACGTCAAGGGCGCGGACAAAATTATGGCCGCGATCGAGCAGCGCGCCGGCATCAAGAACGGCGAGACCACGCCGGACAATCGCCTCTCGCTGCTCAGCGCGCGCTGCATCGGCGCGTGCGGCATTGCGCCGGCCGTGGTCTATGACGGCGCCGTCGCAGCGAAGCAAACGCCCGAGTCCACTCTTGCCCTGATCGAACCTTGGATGAACCGCCATGGACCTTAACGACCTCCTGGACCTGAAGGCCAAGGAACTGGCCGCGCGCAAACCCTACACTTTGCGCTGCTGTCTCGCCGCGAGCTGCCATTCGTCCGGCTCCGCCGAAGTGAAGCGACAACTCGAGCGGGCCGTCGCGGCGGCAGGACTCACCGACCAAGTTGAAGTGCGCGGCGTCGGTTGCCTGCGGCTCTGTTGCCAGGGACCACTGGTGCAGGAGGATCCGTCGGGCGTGTTGATCGAAAAAGTCGATGCGCTGAAGGCGGCGGAAATTGTCGAGGCCATCAAGCACGGCCGGAAACTCACGGGCCTCGCTGCCGCGACGGAGCCGTTCTTCGCGCAACAATGCACCATCGTCCTCGCCAACAGCGGCACGGTCGATCCGGAGCGCATCGAAAGCTACATCGCGGCCGACGGCTACCAGGCGTTGCATCGCGCGTTGACGGAAATGTCTCCGACCGAAGGGATCGACACCATGCTGCAAAGCGGACTCCGCGGGCGCGGTGGCGCGGGTTTCCCCACCGGCCTGAAATGGGCCACGGTCGCGAAGGCGAAGGCCGAGCGGAAATTTGTTGTCTGCAACGCCGATGAAGGCGACCCGGGCGCCTTCATGGATCGCTCCGTGCTCGAAAGCGATCCGCACAGCGTGCTCGAAGGCATGGCGATCGCCGCACATGCCGTCGGCGCGACGCAGGGCTACGTTTACGTCCGCGCGGAGTATCCCCTCGCGATCAGCCGACTCAACCTCGCGCTCAAACAGGCGCGCCAGCTCGGCTTGCTCGGCGCAAACATCTTCGAATCACCGTTCTCGTTTAACATCGAGGTGCGCATCGGCGCGGGCGCCTTCGTCTGCGGCGAGGAGACTGCGCTCATGGCCTCAATCGAGGGCAACCGCGGACAGCCGCGGCCCCGCCCGCCCTTCCCCGCCGAGTCGGGCCTCTGGGGTTCGCCGACCCTGATCAACAATGTCGAGACGTTCGCCAACGTCCCTTCAATTTTCCGGAAAGGCGCCGAATGGTTCGCAAGCATCGGCACGGAAAAAAGCAAAGGCACCAAGGTGTTCGCGCTCGCCGGAAAAATCCGCCAGACGGGCCTGATCGAGGTGCCGATGGGCACACCGCTGCGCACGATCGTCGAGGAAATGGGCGGAGGCGCGGCCGACGGGCACACCATCAAAGCGGTGCAGACCGGCGGACCGTCAGGCGGCTGCATCCCGACGCAACACCTCGACACGCCGGTGGACTACGAGTCGTTGTCCTCCCTCGGTTCGATCATGGGCTCGGGGGGCATGATCGTGATGGACGACACGACCGACATGGTCGATGTCGCGCGCTACTTCATGGAGTTCTGCGTCGATGAGTCGTGCGGCAAATGTCTGCCGTGCCGCGCCGGCACCGTGCAGATGCACCGGCTGCTGACGAAAATCATCGAGCGCCGCGCCACGCTCGCCGACCTCGAGCAACTCGAAGAACTTTGTGACCTCGTGAAGCACACCAGTCTGTGCGGCCTCGGGCAGACGGCGCCGAATCCTGTGCTGAGCACGCTGCGCTTCTTCCGGCCGGAATACGAGGCGCTCCTGCAAAGCGAACCCGCCCTGCACGCAGCCACGCCAAACTCCCTCTCCTCTTGAACGGCACCGCGATGCACGTCGATCCCACACCCCGCCCTGCGGGCACCCCTTTCCAGAGGGAATCCCCGCAGCCGAAACTCCCCTCGCGAGCGGGTGGCGTGGAGCGCCTGGGCCTGTAACCGACGCGCGAATCCCAAACTATTTTCCCCATGGCTGTTAAAACCCTCACCATCGACGGCCGCGCGCTGACCGCGCAGGACGGTGACTCGCTCCTCGATGTCTGTCGCGACGCCGGCATCGCGCTGCCCACCTTGTGCCACCTCGACGGCGTGCTCGACATCGGTGCGTGCCGGCTCTGCCTCGTCGAGATCGCCGGTTCGCCGAAATTATTCCCCGCGTGCACGACACTCGCCGCCGAAGGCATGGACGTGCAGACGAACACGCCGCGCCTCCAGTGCTTCCGCCGCCTCGCGCTGGAGTTGCTCCTCGCCGAGCGCAACCACGTCTGCGCCGTCTGCGTGGCGAATGGCCAATGCGAACTCCAGTCGCTCGCTGCCGCGAACGGCGTCGATCACGTGCGCTACGAATATCAGACGCCGCGCTGGCCGGTTGACCAGACCCACGCGCTCTTCGGCATGGACCACAACCGCTGCATCCTCTGCACGCGCTGTGTCCGCGCGTGCTGGCACATCGAAGGCGCGGGCACAAAGAACACCGCCGGCCGCGGCGCGCGCTGCGAAATCATCACCGACCTGCGCCAGCCTTGGGGCGACGCCGATTCGTGCACCTCGTGCGGCAAATGCGTCATGAGTTGCCCGACCGGCGCGCTCTTCTACCGCGGCGCAACCGCGGGCGAAATGGTGCGCGATCACAGCCGCCTCGGATTCATCGTCAACGCCCGGGAGAAAAAACAATGGAACGCCTGAGATTCGCCACCGTCTGGCTCGGCGGCTGTGCCGGCTGCCACATGTCCTTCCTCGATCTCGACGAGTTCCTCCTCGAACTCGCCGGGCGCATCGACCTCGTTTACAGCCCGATCGCGGACGTCAAAATTTACCCCGCCGACGTTGACGTCTGTCTCGTCGAAGGGGCGATTTGCAACGTCGATCATGTCGAGTTGATCCACCAAGTCCGCGCGCGCACGCGGGTCGTCGTCTCGTTCGGCGATTGCGCCGTGACGGGCAACGTGCCGTCGCTCCGCAATGTGCTCGGTGCCAAGAATGCCGACGACGTCCTCCAACGCGCCTACATTGAAGCCGCGGAGACGAACGCCGTGAAGCCCGCGCTCGACGGCATCCTGCCGCCGCTGCTCCCACGCGTGTTGCCGGTGCGTGCGCTGATCAAGGTTGACCATTTTCTTCCCGGCTGCCCGCCCCCGGCCGACCGCATCAAGGCAATCCTGCTTCACGTGCTCGACGGCGCCCCAGCGCTCACCGGCTCGCAGCTCAAATTCGGCTGAGCGCCGCTATGTCCTGCGTCCATTCTCCGTCACTAAGGTGGCCTGCGACCTCCGGGCGCGGGTCTTCGAACCCCGTCCTCGGAGAGGCCGGGCTACCTTCCGCTCCCCCATGACCCGTCGCATTGTCATCGACCCCGTCACCCGCATCGAAGGCCACGCCAAGATCAGCATTCGTCTCGACGACTCCGGCTGCGTTTCCGATGCGGAATTTCACGTCACGGAATTTCGCGGTTTCGAAAAATTCTGCGAGGGCCGCCCGTTGGCGGAAATGCCGGGCATCACCGCGCGCATCTGCGGCATTTGCCCGGTGTCGCATCTGCTCGCCTCCGCCAAGGCGGGCGACGCGATTCTCGCCGTGCGCGTGCCGACGGCCGCCGAAAAATTGCGCCGGCTGATGAACCTCGGGCAAATCGTGCAGAGCCACGCGTTGAGCTTTTTTCACCTCAGCGCGCCGGATTTTCTGCTCGGCTGGGATACGCCGCCGGTGCAGCGCAACGTCTTCGGCCTCGCCGCGCAAAAGCCGGAGCTCGCCCGCGCCGGCATCCGCCTCCGTCAGTTCGGACAGGAAGTGATTGAATTGCTCGGTGGGAAGAAGATCCATCCCGGCTGGGCCGTGCCCGGTGGCGTGCGCACCGGCGTCGATCGCCTGACGCTCGAACGCATCCGCGACTGGCTGCCGGAAGCGTTCGCGACGACGGCCATCGCGCTCAAACAATTCAAGCGCGTGCTCGAAACGCACGAGCGCGAGATCGAGAGCTATGGCAATTTTCCGTCATTATTCATGGGCCTCGTCGGACCGCGCGGGGAATGGGAACATCACGGCGGCAAACTCCGCTTCACCGACAGCAACGGGCAGATCGTCGCCGACCAGATCGAACCGGCGAAATACTCCGAGGTCATCGCGGAAACCGTGCAGGCGTCTTCGTATCTCAAGTCGCCTTACTACAAACCGCTCGGGCCGCTCGGCGGGCTCTACCGCGTCGGGCCGCTGGCCCGATTAAACATCTGCAGTTTTATCGGCACGCCCAAGGCCGACGCCGAACTGGCCAACTTCCGCTCCTGCGGACGCGGCGGCGCGGTCACGTCGTCATTTCTCTACCACTACGCGCGCCTGATCGAGATCCTCGCCGCGCTCGAGCGCATCGCGCTTTACGTCGAAGACTCCGATCTCTTGCGCGACCACATCCGCTCGGATGCCGGTATCAATCACCTGCATGGTGTCGGGGTGAGCGAGGCGCCGCGCGGCACGCTGTTCCATGAATATTGGGTCGATGAAACCGGACTGCTGACGAAGGTAAATCTCATCATCGCGACCGGCCACAACAACCTCGCGATGAACCGCACCGTCGCGCAAATCGCGCGCAGCTACATCCAGCCGGGCCGCGCGGAAATCCCGGAAGCGCTTCTCAACCGCATCGAGCACGGCATCCGCTGCTACGATCCCTGCCTGAGCTGCTCGACGCACGCGGCCGGGAAGATGCCAGTCGTCGTGAGTCTCCTCGCGGCGGACGGCCGCGTCGTGGAACAGGTCACGCGCAATTGACCATGCCACCCGTGACCACGTCGCCGCCCGTCCCGCTCGGCGCAGTGCCGTCACGCGTGCTGGTGATCGGGTGCGGCAACACCTTGTTCGGCGACGACGGAGTCGGTCCGCTCGTGGCGGAGCGCATCGGCGATTGGTGCCGGCCCGGCGTGCTTGCGCTCGCCGTGCATCAACTCACACCCGAACTCACCGCGGATCTTGCCGCCACGGAACTGTTCATCTTCGTGGACGCCAGCGTGCGCGGCGAAACGGTCGAGTGCGTTCCGCTCGGGGCGAACGACGCGCCCGACAACACGCTCGATCACGCGCTGACGCCAGGCGCGCTGCTCGCGTTGTGTCGCTCAGCCTTCGGACGTGCACCGCCCGCACTGGCCGTGCTCGTTCCTGGCGAGGATTTCACCCTAGGACATGCCCTCTCGAAGCGCGCGCAGAGCGGCTTTGAGCGAGCGGTGGAACTGATCGCGCAACGGCTCTGAGGCGGGGCTTGCCAGCGGCGGAGCGAGGCTATTCTCTGGGCCTCGCCCCTCGCCCATGGCTTCCAAGATTCTCGTCGTTGACGATCAACCCATCAATGTGCAGCTGCTGAAGCGGAAGCTCGAACGCGAAGGCATGCTGGTCAATACGGCCTTCTCCGGACGCGAGGCGCTCGACCTCGTGGCGGCCGACCGGCCCGACCTGATCCTGCTCGACGTGATGATGCCTGAGATGGACGGCATCGAAGTCTGCCAGCGGCTGCAGGCGAGTCCCGACACGAAGATGATCCCGGTCATCTTCATCACCGCGCGCACTTCGAAGGAAGGAAAGCTCGAGGGACTGGGCGTCGGCGCGGTGGATTACATCACCAAGCCCATCGATCTCGATGAAACTCTCGCGCGCGTGCAGACCCAGTTGCGTTTCGTGGCGATGAACCGCGAACTCGTCGAGCTGCAGCGCCGGCTCGGGGAGTCACGCCGCGCCGCCACGCTCGGCGCCGTCACGCAGGGCATCGCGCACAATTTGAATAATCTCCTCGGCGTGGTCATCGGCTACGTCGATCTGATCAAGGCCTACCACGAGAAACCCGAACTCGTGCGCAAGAACGCGCAGCACCTCGAGGACGCGGTGAACCGCATCGTGACGATCATCAAGCAGCTCACGACTCTGGTGGTGAAAAACAAGCCGTCGATCACGCGGCAGAGCCTGCCGCAGCTTCTCGACGCGAGCGTGCACCGCTATCAGACGGAGTTCCGCATCGACCAGCCCGTCGTCGTCGAGAACGCGCTCGGGGAAATCGTCCTGGAGACGAACAACGAGGTGTTCGAAGACACTGTCGCCAAGCTTCTGATCAACGCGTGGGAAAGCTACCACGACGCCCCGGACGATCAGCGAAAGATCAAGCTGCGCACCGAGATTCTCGACAAGGGCGAGGACGGCCGCCACCTGCTCGTGCACGTCGAGGACAATGGCCGCGGATTCCAAGACGAGATGCGCGACCACGCCTTCGAACCGTTCATCAGCTCGAAACACACCGTCGGCGTCGGCATGGGCCTCACCGTCGCGCGGCACGCCATGCGCAACCTCGGCGGCGAAGTCACGCTCGCAGACAATCCCGCCGGCGGCTGCATCGCGACGTTGCGGCATCCGCTCGAGCGGAAGCCGAGGGGCTGAACTCGGCTTCAACGAAACGGGCATTAAGGTCGGCGTGCAGGTCTTTCTGCGCGTCAAGGGATGTCCGCCCAACTGGAGCGTTGTCTTGTCGCCGCAGCGCTGCCCCCGATCGGCATGTCGTCGCGTGCGATGGCGGGGAGCGGGATCTAACCGCCCACTTTCGGCACCCCGATTGCGAGGGGTTTTATGCCGCGACTTTCGGTTCACGACGCATAATGGCGGGGCATAAAGCCCCTCCCACCGCCATGCCACAGTCTGCTCAGCTGAGGACGTGCGTCGCTTACGGCAGCACTTCGACCCAGAACGGCGCGAAGATTTCGCGACCGTCGAGGTTTACCTGCGACCAGATCACGTAGCGGCCGGACTGCGGGATCGTGACCTTGAACGTCAGCTCCGGCTTCAGGGCGTCCGGCGGCAGCGAGAGATCGGCCTCGTTCGGATGCAGGTGCGCGAAACCGCTGCGTTCCTCGTCGAATGCCACCAGGTGGGCGAACGCCCCCATCACCGGCTGCAGCGGCACGGGATTCTGGTTCGCGCCGGAATGCCGGATGCGGAAACGCAACTCGGCCGTCAGGCCAGCCTTGAAATACGACGGCACCACCAGTTCGAAATTAAATCCGCCCGCCTGCCACGTCTTGTTCGTGCTGCGCGAGACGCGCGCGACTTCGCCGGGCACGTTGAAATCGACCGACGCGTAAAGTCCGCGCGCCGTGGCGGCGGGAGTGAAATCGGCGAACACGCGGTAGGGGCCGGGCTTTTCCGGCGCCATCTCGAACACCCACTCGCCGTTGCGCGCGCCCGGTTCGGGATGAAGGTGCTGATAATCAGTGAGCGTCGGATCGACGACGAGCAGGTGCAGCTTGCGCGTGTGCGCCACGAGCAGATCCGCCGGACCGATCGGTTTGCCGTTCGCGGTCGTCATCGTGAGCGTGAAGCGCGCGCGTTTGCCGACCGCGGGCGGCGCGTCGCTTTTCAGCGCCATCATGACGGGCGATTTCGCCGCGATCACTGGAATGAATTGCGGACTGTTCGGATCGCAGAACTCGATCGCGCCTTTTTCGGCCACGCGAAAGTCCATGTGGTTGAGCTCGGAGCCGACCGGCAGCCAGCGCATGAGCACATAGAGCCCCAGCGCCGCGGCCGAAATCAGGCCGATGCTCCGGAGTTGCGGACGGGAAAGGGCGCGCGCGGTTGTGTCCATGTCAGCGTTTCATCTTCGGCAAAAATTCCTGCGTATCCCACCGGCTGCCATCGACGCGGTGGATAATCCGGCCGGACGGATCGATGAGCAGCGTCGCGAGGTTGTGCTTGATCGTCGCGCCCTCGAATTCGCGGATGATGCCCATCTGCGCGAGCAGGTGGCGCACGGCGGCGTCGGGGCCGGTCAGAAACGACCAGTTGGACAGATCGAGTCCGCGCAGCTCGGCGTATTCTTTCAACACGCCCGGCGTGTCATATTCCGGATCGAGCGAGACGGAAACAAATTCCACGTCGGTGACGCCAGCTTCCTTCGCGGCCTGCTGCAGCCCGGCCATTTTCTGCGTCGCGGCCGGGCACATCGTCGCGATCGGGCAGCGCGTGAAGATAAAATTCATCATCACTTTCTTTCCGCGAAATTTCGACGCTGCGATCGCGCGACCTTCCTGGTCGAGCAGCGTGAAATCCGGCGCAGCTTCGCCGACCTCGCGATAGACGCCCCGGCCGCGCGTCGCGGTGTCCTGCGCGAGCGCCTTTGCGGAAGCATCGAGCGCGCGGACCGTGAGAGAGTCGTCGGGCCAGATTTTCTCGAGGAAATACTCGCCCTTGCGCTCGACCAGTTCGGCGCGGATGCGCTGGCCGGTCCGCGCGTTGGCGGCGTCGGCTTTCGAGACGAGGAACTCCATCGTCATCGCGGGCATGTAATCCTTGATCTCATCGTGCGTGACGATGAGGACCTTGCGCTCGAGATCCGCGCTGACGATTTCGCCCGTGAGCGGATAGCGTTTCTCGTCCGGATTGGCGGGCCCACTCGCGGAGGAGGAAGCGTTCGCGTCGCGCGAACATCCGCCGCCGGCGAACGCCGACATAAGCGCGACGGCGGCCAGCACGATGGGGCGCGAATACCTCAGGGACATGCGAGACACCCATTTGCCAAAGCCCGGGATTGTCAAAAGGTTTGCGCCCTCTCTCGACGAAGTATCACCTCCCCTTCCCTTTTTCCGCGCAATCCCTGATGCACCGCACCTCGACCTACCAGCCCGGCCTCGCGTGGTTCGCTGCGCTCGGCAGCGCGTGGGTTTTCGTGCTCGTGACCCTCGGTGCCTTCACCACGAGCATCGGCGCCGGCATGGCCTTTCCCGACTGGCCACTGTCGCACGGCTCGGTGAATCCCGAAGGCTGGCTGACCGACATCGCGATGTTCGCCGAGCACTCGCACCGGTTGAGTGGCGCAATGATGGGCCTGATCACGATCGGTCTCGCGGTGTGGCTGTGGCGCACCGAAGAGCGCGCTTGGCTGCGCCGGCTCGGTTGGTGGGCGCTCGCGATCGTCATTGTCCAGGGACTCATCGGCGGCAAACGCGTGCTGCTCGACTCGCTCGCCGTCCCGGGTTTCGAAATGACGCTCGGGCAAATGCTCCGCATCCCGCACGGCGTGCTCGCGCAGGTTTTCGTGTGCGTGCTGTTCGCGATCGCCGCTGGGCTCTCGCGCACCTGGATCGAGCGCAATGGCGGATTGCGCGGCGCATCGAACGAGACCACGCGCCGGCTCGGATTCTGGTCGTTGTTCCTGTTGCTCACGCAGCTCTGGATCGCCGCGGCGATGCGGCATAACCACGCCGGCATGGCGATTCCGTATTTTCCGTTTTCCACGGCCGAGGGCGACGTGCTGCCGCTGGCGTGGGATTACCGCGTCACGCTGCAATTCGCGCATCGCGCAATGGCGGTGGTGCTCACCGTCGTCATTGCATTCTACGTGCGCTCGCTCTGGCGCGATACGGCGGTGACACCGCTTTTGCGCGGACTCGGTGCCAGTCTGCTCGCGCTGCTGACCGTGCAAATCCTGCTCGGCGCCTACGTCATCTGGAGCGGCCGCAACGCCTACATCACCACCGGCCACGTCATCGTCGGCGCGCTGACCCTCGCGACGACGTTTCTCGTCGTGTTCTTCACGTCCCGGACGTCGATCGACGGCAACGTCGCCCCCCGCGCATGACGAACAGCGAACCACTTTCGAACGACCTCAGCGGCGCCATGACGCCGCGCGCGACTTGGCGGGACTACCTCGAGTTGACCAAGCCCCGGCTTAGTCTGCTGTCGGTCATCACCGCCATGGTCGGCTACCTGGCCGCCGTGCCGCATTTCGAATGGCTGCGCACGCTCTGGGTTGTGGTCGGCACGGCGCTGTGTGCAGCGGGCGTGGCGTCGTTGAACCAATACATGGAGCGCGACACCGACGCGCTGATGAAGCGGACGGCGGACCGGCCGATCCCGGCGGGCGTGGTGCAGCCCGGATCGGCGTTCGTGCTCGGCTGGATTCTGTGCGTCGCCGGGCTCGCGGTGCTGTTCAAGTTGGTCAACGGCATGTCGGCGTTCCTCGGGCTCGCGACCATTGTCGCCTACCTGTCGATCTACACGCCGGCCAAGCGTTGGTCGCGATGGTCCACGGAGATCGGCGCCATCAGTGGCGCGCTGCCGCCGATGATCGGCTGGGCGGCCGCCGGCCGGACCAATCCGGAACTCGGCTGGGCGATCTTCGCGATTCTCTACACGTGGCAACTGCCGCACTTCTTCTCGCTCGCCTGGACGTATCGCAAGGATTACGCCGCCGCGGGCATGCCGATGCTGTCGGTCGTCGATCCGAGCGGACGCAAGGTGGCGCGGCGCTCGTTCATCTGGACGGTGCTGCTCGGCGTGGCGGGAATTTCGCCGACGCTGCTCGGCTATTGTTCGTGGTATTATTTCGCGTTCGCGGGGGCGCTCGGCGCGTGGATTTTGAAACACGCGATCATGTTCCTGAATCCCGCGACGCGGGAAACGCAGGCGCGCCGCCTGTTCTACGTCACGCTCGCCTACCTGCCGCTGCTGCTCGGGCTGCTGGTGGCGGATCGGCTGATCTTCAAACTGTAGGCGCGCGCGCGGAGCTGAAATCGCCTGCCCGCAGGCTCCCACCCTTACCGCTCTCATGTCCGTCCAAGACATTCCCGCCCTCAACGCCGCACTCAACGCGCTCGCGACCGTGCTCATCACGCTCGGTTACGTGCAGATCAAGGCGGCGCAGCGCGCGCCCGACACGGCGGCGCGGTCCGCTCGCATTGCCAGCCACCGCAAAATCATGCTCGCGGCGGGCGCCGTCTCGGCGGTCTTTCTCGTCGGCTACGTGACGCACAAGGCGCTGGTGCGCGGCGTGCACACGCCGTTCGGCGGCGAGGGTGCGATTCGCGGCATTTACTACGCGATGCTGATCTCCCACATCATCCTCGCGATCGCGATCGCCTACCTCGTGCCGAAGACCTTCTGGCTCGCGCTCAAGGGCGATTACGAGACGCACCGCCGCTGGGCACGGTTCACTTATCCGATCTGGTATTACGTCAGCGTGACGGGCGTGCTGGTGTATTTCTTCCTCTACGTCTGGTGGCCAAAGGCCGCCGCTTGAGCCGGAAATAGTCTCGTCCCGGCCAGCGCATCGGGCTAACTGCGGGCATGCCCCGCGTGTCGTTGCTCCTCCCTGCCTACGGGAAGCGTTGGATGCTTTCCTCGCTCATGTTGCTCTTCCCGCTGTCAGCCCAAGCCGAGAACGCGGGCGAAGAGGCGCGAGCCATTCTCGTGCAGGCGGTCTCGCGCGAAAAGGATGCCGCGTTTCTCGAAGAATCGCTGATGAAGGTCGAAGCGCTCGCGACGCGCAGCGATGCGGATTCGGTGGTTCACTACACGCGCGGCTGGTTGCTCTCGCACCTGCAGCGTCCAACGGAGGCGATTGCCGCCTACCAGCGCGCGACGCAAACCCCGCCGCCGTTGGCCGAAGCCGCCTACAATCTGGGCGTCTTGCTTTCCGCCGCCGGCCGGGCCGATGAAGCGCTGCGCGCCTACGACGAGGCCATCCGCCTCCAGCCCGACCACGTGGACGCGCTCTACAACGCCGGGCAATCGAACTACAACCTCCAGCGCTACGGCGCTGCGCTCGCGAAGTGGCGCGCCGCCCAGAAACTCTCGCCGGACGATTTTCAGATCGCGCGAAAAATCCTCCAATCCCTGAACGCCCTCGGCTTCTGGGAAGAAGCCGCTCTCGCGCGCGACGAGGCGGTGCAGATCTGGCGCGAGAAACGCGACCCGGCGGTGACGAAGCTGACCCAGTTTTGCTTCGACCAGATACCGGCCCCGACGCATCACATCTTTGCCTTCGAGCGGTTCACAACCGGAGAGGACGGCGTGGTCTTGAGGATCAATGTGACGGACCTTTCCCAGAAGAAGACCCTTCACGTCCTGACGTTGAAACGTCTGGAGGGTTCGCGCCATGTGCTTTCCGTCGATAAAAACGACACCATTTCCTCGCGCGAATTCGCCGACCGGCCCACATGGCGTGAGCTGAAACCGGTCGTCCGCTCGATCACAGAAGAATTGATGGCCGCCCCCGCCAGCTGATTACGGTAAAGAAGAAAGCCGGGCCCGAGGCCCGGCTTTGAATGAGTGATGCGCAACCGAAACTCGCGCCGCGCTGCGGCGGAGATTGTCCGGCCTCACTTCACCGTGAGCACGCCGTGCATGCCGGCGACGTAGTGGGCGGGAAACGAGCAGAGGAACACGTAGTCGCCCGGCTCGGTCGGCGCCGTGAAGGAAATTTCCTCGGTTTGCTTCGGTCCGAGCGTCTTGGTATGCGCGATGACTGCCTCCTTCATGCTGGCCGGGATGTAATCGGTCGCGGCGGCGGCCACGGCAGCGTCGGAGAACGCCTTGCCGTCGGTGCCTTTCTTGAGGAGCACCCAGTTGTGACCCATGGCGGCCTTCGGCATGCTGCCAATGTTCGTGAGGATGACTTTCACTTCCTGACCGGCCTTCACTTCGACCTTGGTCACGTTGAACTTCATGCTGTCGTTCGCGGTGAACTCGAGGGTCGCGACCGCGGAGGCATTCGCCGTGGTGGCGGCGCCGGCATTGGCCGATTCATCTTTTTTCCCACAGCCGGCGAGCAAAAGAGCTCCGGCCACGAGGGAAGCAGTGAGGGTGTGGATTTTCATAGGAAGCGTGAATGTCGCACAGGTCGCCGCGCCGCGCAATGACCTGCGTCAAGGTTTCGCCGCGACTAATGCGACGGCAGCCGACGTTAATACCCGTAGCAAAATGGATTTGTGGAATCGCGCTACGCATTTTTTGTCCTTTTTTTGCGGTTGAAATGGGCAGCAAGATGCAAACGCTGGCGCGTCCTTCTTTGGCGCCAGCCACTCAGCGCTGTTGCCCTCACCCGACTCACATGACCCGCACACGTCCCGACCTTCGTCAGATTTTCCGCACCGGCGCGATTTTGCTGGGCGGGCTTTCCGTCTTATTTCTCGCCGGCTGCAAGCCCGTCGAGTTCGTCAAGCAGGTCTTCAGCCTCAGCGGCCCGCAATCGACAATCGTCACCGACGGTCCTGTCGCGAAGGCGCAATACGACGTGTTCATGGTAACCGTCTATGTGACGACATTCATCTTCATCGTCGTCGGCGCGGTGCTGGCTTACGCGCAGTTCAAGTTCCGCGCGAAGACTGAAGCCGACGAACACGCCGAGCCGCCGCCGCAGGGCCACGGCAATCCGCTGATTGAAATCGGCCTGATTGTCGCGTCCGTCGCGCTGCTCGTCATCATCGCCATCCCGACGCTGAAAAACATTTGGTATACGCACGAAATTCCCGAGGCGGAGCGCGCAAACGCGATGGAGATCAATGCGGTCGGTTATCAGTGGTGGTTCAAGTTCGAGTATCCCGGCGAGATGGCGCCGCAACCCGCGGGCGGCGAAGCGCAGATGGTGACCGCCAACGAACTCGTCGTCCCCGCCGGCGTGCCGGTGAAAGTGAACCTCCGCACGATCGACGTCATCCACTCGTTCTGGATTCCGAAACTCGCCGGCAAGGTGGACATGATTCCGAACCGCGCGAACCACCTGTGGTTCAAGGCGGACAAGCCCGGTTACTTCTACGGGCAGTGCGCGGAGTATTGCGGCGAGTCGCATGCGATCATGCGCTTCCGCGTCGTGGCCCTCTCGCCCTCCGAATACGTGAAGTGGCTCGACAATCAAAAGGCCGCCGCGCGCAACGCGACCGCCGCGACGATCCGGCGCGAGGACGAGCAGATTCGCCCGCAGTTTGCCAACCTGACGGCCACCGGCCCGGGCACGACGCTCGCCGCCTCAGCCGAGTTCGACGCCGACCCGCTCAGCGCGTGGAAGGCCAAGCAAAAGCCCGCCGCCGGCGAGAACGCCGCGCTCATCGCGCAAGGGCGCAAATTTTTCCAGGAGAAGACCTGCATTTCCTGCCACACTGTCCGCGGTCACGAAGGCGTCGGCATTACCGGCCCGGACCTCACGCACGTGGGTTCCCGCACCACGATCGCCGCCGGCGTGTTGGAAAACACTCCCGAGCGCATGCACCAGTGGATCAAGGACCCGGAATACTTTAAACCGGGCAACAAGATGTATCACGGCGGCTACGTCGATCTCGCGACGGGCAAGCCGCTCTTCACGATGAACGACGCCGAAATCGACGCGCTCGTCGCCTACCTGCAGAGCCTGAAGTGACGCCGCTGCCCGCGCCGCCCTTCCCCTCCCTTTAACGTCACACACCTCCTCGTTTCCCATGGCCCAAGCATTGGCTAAATCCGATTACCACGGCGGCACCGAGCACGCCGCTCCCAAGCCGATCGAACTCCTCCCCCGCCCGATGGCGAAGACGGGACTCGTCGGCTGGCTCACCACCGTTGACCACAAGAAGATCGGCCTGATGTATGCCGGCTTCGCGTGCTTGTTCTTCCTCATCGGCGGTCTCGAGGCACTGCTCATCCGCACGCAGCTCATCGTCCCGAACAACCGTTTCATCAGCGCGCAGTTCTACAACGAGCTGTTCACGATGCACGGCACGACGATGATCTTCCTCGCGGTGATGCCGTTGAACGCCGCGTTTTTCAATCTGCTCATCCCGCTGCAAATCGGCGCACGCGACGTGGCGTTCCCGCGGTTGAACACGTTCTCGCTCTGGGTGTGGGTCGCCGGCGCGATCATCATGAATGTCGGCTGGATCTCCTACGTGTTCCCGAGCATCCAGGCCGGTTTGCCGGACATCGGGTGGTTCGGCTACGCGCCGCTGACGTCGAAGCACTTCACACCGGACGCCTCGACCGACCTCTGGGTCATCGGTCTGCAGGTGCTCGGCCTGTCGTCGATCGTAGCGTCACTGAACTTCATCGTGACGATCATCAATCTCCGTGCGCCCGGCCTGACCATGATGCGTCTGCCGGTGTTCACGTGGATGGCGCTCATCACGAGCTTCCTCCTTATCCTCGCGCTGCCCGCCATCGCCATTGCGTTGATCGAGGTGATGTTCGACCGCCACTTCGGCACGAATTTCTTCGAGGCGGCCAACGGTGGCCAGCCGATCCTTTGGCAGCACTTGTTCTGGGTGTTCGGTCACCCCGAGGTTTACATTCTCATTCTCCCGCCGATGGGTTACGTCTCGGAAATCCTTCCGACGTTCTCGCGCAAACCGCTCTTCGGTTACCCGATCATCGTCTTCTCGGGCGCAGCGATCGGCTTCATTGGCTTCGGCGTGTGGAGCCATCACATGTTCACCACCGGCATGGGCACGGTCGCCACGGCGGCCTTCGCGGTCGCGACGATGGCCATCGCGGTGCCGACGGGCGTGAAGATCTTCAACTGGATCGGCACGCTCTGGGGCGGTCAGATCATGACGCGCACCCCGATGATGTTCGCGCTGGGTTTCATCTGGATGTTCATGCTGGGCGGCTTTTCGGGCATCATGCACTCCGCGGCTCCGGCCGACGCGCAACAGCAGGATTCCTACTTCGTCATTGCTCACTTCCATTACGTGCTGATCGGCGGTGCGACGTTCGCGTTGCTGGCGGCGATCCATTATTGGTTCCCGAAGTTTTTCGGCCGTCTCGTGCCGGAATTCTGGGGCAAGCTGTCGTTCTGGATCGTGTTCATCGGCTTCAACACGACGTTTTTCCCCATGCACTTCCTCGGCCTGAACGGCATGCCGCGCCGCACCTGGACCTACGACGCCAACATGGGTTGGAACGAGGGCAACTTCATCGCCACGATTGGCGCCTACATTCTCGGCGTCGGCGTATTCACTTACTTCGCGGTGCTCATCTACACCTTCTTCAAGGGCAAGAAATGCGGCAACGATCCGTGGGACGGCCGCACGCTCGAGTGGTCCATCCCCTCGCCGCCGCCGGAATACAACTTCAAGGTCATCCCGACGATCCACGCGCGCGACGCCTACTGGTATGAGAAGCATCATGCCGAGGAGATCGCCAAGGAGAACGCCGCGCACATGAAGGCCGAGTCCGAGCACGGCGGCATCCACATGCCCGATCAGTCCTGGTATCCGCTGTTCGCCAGCATCGGCCTGCTGATCGGCGGTGTCGCGTTCGCCTTCGGCTACGTTGGCGTCGCCATCGGCGGCCTCGTCCTCGTGTTCGTGAGCTGTTACCTCTGGGCGCTCGAAGGCCCCGGCGGTTACCACATCCACATCGATGAACAGGGCAACGAGACGATCTCGCGCCCCTAAGCCCCACCCCGAGCACACCA
>PNJQ01000079.1 GCA_013821985.1 Opitutus sp. | reverse complement strand
ACGCAGAAGATGCGCGTGCCAGTGTTGTTCGGCGTGCCGATCTTCGCGTAAGCGTCGCCGCCCATGTCCACGATATGCTTCACGTGGCAGAGCGTCTCGACGTTGTTCACGATCGTCGGGCACTGGTAGAGGCCGAGGACCGCGGGGAAATACGGCGGCTTGATGCGCGGGTAGGCGCGCTTGCCTTCGAGCGACTCGATCAGGCCGGTTTCCTCGCCACAGATGTAGGCGCCGGCGCCGCGATGGACGAAGATGTCGCAGCTGTAGTTCGTCCCAAGGATGTTTTTCCCGACGAGGTTCGCGTCGCGCGCTTCCTGGATCGCCTTTTCCAAAATCCGCGCGCCGACTGGAAATTCGCCGCGGATGTAGATGTAGGCCTGCTTCACGTTGTTCGCCCAGCAGGAGATCATGATCCCCTCGATCATCTGGTGCGGGTCCTGGTGAATGATGTAGCGGTCCTTGAACGTGCCGGGCTCGGACTCGTCCGCGTTCACGACAAGATAGATGGGCTTGCCGCTCTTGCGATCGACGAGCGTCCACTTCACGCCGCACGGAAAACCCGCACCGCCGCGGCCGCGCAGGCCGGACTTCTTCACCTCGTCGATCAGCTCCTCGGGTTTGCGGGCAAACGCGCGCTTCATGACCTCGTAGCCGCCGTGCTTGAGGTAGCAGGCGAGGTCGTTGGTGTAGCCGGGCTCGTCGATGTGAGCGAAGATCAGGCGGCGTTGTTGCGGAGCGGGCATCGCGGAAATTCTGGATTTTGGATTCTCGATTTTCGATTTCGTCGGGCGCGGGCTCAGTTGTCTTTGATCACGATCTCGATGCCGCCGGTCCAGCGGGAGGCGAGGTTGTAGATCATCGCGAGCAGCACGCCGACCATGAAGCCGCCGAGAAGGTGGATGACTGGCATGAACAGCGCGGCGCCACCGGCGAAAAGCCATGGAATGCCGAGGAATTTCGGGAGCAGCGTTGTGTCCCACGTCGCCGCCGCGCCGAGCGAGAGCAGCAGGATCGGCGCGGTGATCATCCCGATGACGCCGTTGATGATTCCGAGGACGATGCCGAAACGAATCGGCGGCACGTGCATGAGGCGGATTTTCTTCATGGTTTGCGCTGCTTCGCCTCCGTGCGGATCTGGTCCGCGATTTGTTTGGCTTTCGCCTCGTCCACTTTCTCGTGGAGCTCGTCATCGACCATCACGACCGGACCCGTGCCGCAGCTCGCGAGGCATTCGACGAACTCGATCGTCACTTCGCCATCGGGCGAGATCTCACCGCGGTGGGTGTTGAATTCCTTTTCGAACCGATCGCACACCTTGTAGCCGCCGGTGAGCGCGCACGAGAGCGTGCGGCAAACCTTGATGTGGCGGCGGCCGATCGGCTTCTGCCGGAACATCGGGTAGAACGTCACGACTTCGTAAACGTTGATCGGCTGCAACTCGAGCTTCGCGGCCACCCACTCGATCGCCTCCTGCGAAATCCAGCCGGCATCCTCCTGGATGAGGTGCAACAGCGGCATCACGGCGCTGCGCTTCACCGGGTAATGGGTGATGACTTCGTCGATCTTCGCGAAAGTTTCGGACTTGAGATTCATTAACTCAGAAATTGGTCACCACGAAAGACACCAAACACACGAAAGCCGGAGAACTCGGTTGGGTGGTTTTCATTTCGTGTCTTTCGTGTGTTTCGTGGTTTCTCACTCAGCGGTCGCACTCGCCCATGACGAAGTCGAGCGAGCCGAGGATGGAGACGACGTCCGACACGAGGTGTCCGACGCAGAGTTTGGGGAGAATGGACAAATTGCAGAACGACGGGCCGCGAATCTTCAAACGCCACGGCACGCCGCCGCCCTTCGATACGATGTAGAAGCCAAGCAGACCCTTCGGATTTTCCGCCTCGAAATAAACTTCGCCGGCCGGCATCTGCGGGCCCTCGGTTACGATCATGAAATTATTGATCAACTCCTCCATCGAGGAAAGGACCTTGTCCTTCGGCGGCGCGAAGATCCGGCGCGCGTCCTTCGCATACCAGTCGCCGGCGGGAAATTTCTTGATCACCTGCTTGATGATGCGGACGGACTGTTTCATCTCCTCGCCGCGCACGAGATAGCGGTCATAGCAGTCGCCCTTCGAACCGATCGGCACCTCGAAGTCGTATTGCTCGTAACCCCAATACGGCCGGTCCTTCCGCAAATCCATCGGCACGCCGGAGCCGCGGAGATTCGGCCCGCTCATACCGTAGGCAATCGCGTCGGCTTTCGAAATCACGCCGACATCGACGGTGCGATCGAGGAAGATCTTGTTGCGCGACAGCAGCGCGAGCACCTCGTTGAGGATCGGCACGAACTGGTCGCAGAACGCATCGACTTCCTCGAGCCAGCCCGGCGGCAGATCGCGCGCGACGCCGCCGATGCGCGAGTAGCTCGTGGTGAAGCGCGCGCCGGTCAGCTTCTCGAAAAGCGTGTAGAGCTTCTCGCGCTCCTGGAACGTATACATGAACACCGTCCAGGCGCCGACATCGATGCCGAACGCGCCGAGGCCGAGCAGGTGCGAGGAGAGTCGCGCCATTTCCGACGTGAGGACGCGGATCGCATCGACGCGCGGCGGCATCTTCAGGCCGGCGAGCTGTTCGACGGCGTGCGCGTAAGCGGCGTTGTTTGCCAGCGGCGCGATGTAGTCCAACCGGTCCGTGTAGGGCACGAACTGGTTGTAAGTCATGTTCTCGGCGATCTTCTCGTCGCCGCGGTGCAGGTAGCCGATGACCGGCTCGGCCTTCGTCACCGTCTCGCCGTCGAGCTCGAACTGCACGCGCAACACGCCGTGCGTCGAGGGATGCGACGGCCCCATCGAAAGGGACATTTTCTCCGGGTCGAATTCCTTGGGAAAATTCGTCGCGGCTTTCGCGGAGGCGTCGGGGAAAGTTTGCTCGGTAGCCATCAGGTCAGTCGTTGCTGGGTTTCTCGCGGCGCTCGTTCCAGGCTTCGTCCTTGGCGCGCGGTTCGGCTTCGCTCATCGGTTCGCCCGGCGTGCCGACGAACGGGCCGCCCGCCATCGGCGCGGCGATCGCGCCGACTTTTGTCACGGCCGTGATTTCGTCGTCGGGCATCGGCGTCGGGATGCCGGCGAGCGGGAATTCCTTGCGCAACGGGTGATGCGGATAGCCGTCCCACATGAGGATGCGGCGCAGATCCGGGTGACCGTCGAATTTCACGCCCATCAAATCGTAGCACTCGCGCTCATGCCAGTTCGCCGTCGGGAACAGCACCGAACTGGTCGGCATCGTGGGGTTCACGTCGTCCGCGCAATCCGCGGCGAGACGCACCCAGACGTGCTTCGTGCTCGAGTAGAGATGCCACACCACGGTGAACCGCGGGGATTTTTCCGCGCTCCAGTCGATCGCGGTGAGGTCCGTGAGAAAATCGTAGCCGTGCTCGTCGCGGAGGAATTGCAACACGGCGAGCGCGTCGGACGCGGGCACGTTGAGTGCGGGGTGGTCCGCGCTGGCGCGCAGGGTGGCGGCAGGGAATCTGCCTTGGACGGCGGCGATGACGTCGGCGTTCTCGGTCATGGTGCGGGCGCAGCGCGCCTCAGGCGGAAAGGAGGCGGGAGGCCGAACGCTCGCGTTTGACCTTGGCTTGAAGCTTCATGAGCGCATCGAGCAGCGCCTCAGGGCGCGGCGGACAACCGCTCACGTAAACATCGACGGGAATGATTCGGTCCACGCCCTGCAGCGTCGCATAGCTGCGATACATGCCGCCGGTCGAGGCGCACGCGCCCATGGCGATGACCCACTTCGGCGCGGCCATCTGGTCGTAGATGCGGCGGACTTGCGGGGCCATCTTGTAGGTCACGGTGCCGGCCACGATCATGCAGTCGGACTGGCGGGGGGAAAAACGCATCACCTCGGCGCCGAAGCGCGCGATGTCGAACTTCGCGCCGCCCACCGCCATCAATTCGATCGCGCAGCACGCCAGCCCCATCGGCATCGGCCACATCGAGTTGGTGCGGATCCAATTGATGGCCGAGTCGAGCTTGGTGACGACGACATCGCCCTCGATTTTGCTGTCGTAAGCCAGGTCTGTGTTGGGAGAAACCATGTGGGTGTGCGCCAAAGAAAAATGCGCTGCACCCTACCACCCGAGTGAGGTCGCGCAAGGGTGTTTTGGTCCGAACCCCTCTGCATAAGGCGCACGCGTTGGGAATCGCTGCGCAGGTTTTGATTCGAGGGGAAATTCGGGGAGCGTGCGCCGGTTTCGCCGGCGCCATCGGGCAATTTCCCGGTGTCGGAATTTCCGTTGACCGATGCGGGCGCACTCCGCTTATTGCCCCTTCGCTAAGTCACTGGAGAGGTGGCAGAGTGGTCGAATGCGCGTGCTTGGAAAGCACGTATAGTCGCAAGGCTATCGGGGGTTCGAATCCCCCCCTCTCCGCCAGCGCTCGTGGCGCGTCGTGCTCCTTCGCGCACGCCAATCAGCTCGCGGTGTCCGAATTACGCGGGTTGCCAATCGCCCGATTTCGCCCACCCTCTTTGCGCACCCCACGCGCATGGCTCGCACTCGCATTGTTATCATTGGCGGAGGCTTTGGCGGCGTGAAGTGCGCCCGCACGCTCTGCGACGAATTCCGCCGCAACGACGCCGAGATCGTCCTCTTCAATAAGGAAAACCACCTCGTCTTCAGCCCGCTGCTCGCCGACGCCGTCGGCTCTTCGCTCAACCTCCAGGACGTCATCGTGCCGCTGCGCCAGCTCTTGCCCGGCGTGGTTTGTCGCACGGAGGAGGTCCGGCACGTCGATCTCGACGCCAATGAAATCGAATTCGAAGGTCCCGACGGCCTGCCGCGCAAGATGGGCTACGACCACGTCGTCGTCGCGTGCGGCGCCGTCTCGAACCTCAACGTCGTGCCGGGCATGGCCGACCACGCGTTCCCGTTGAAAACCGTCGGCGACGCGGCCGTGCTGCGCACGCAGGTGCTGCAACAGCTCGAGCGCGCCGAGGTGTGCGAGAACGCCGAGCGCCGCCGGTGGTTTTGCTCGTTCATCATCGTCGGTGGCGGCTACAGCGGCGTCGAGGCGGCGGGCGAAATCAACGACCTCGTGCGCGGCAGCCTGCGGTTCTACCACAACATCAAGCCCGACGACGTGACGGTCACGCTGATGCATTCGCGCGACCAGATCCTCCCGGAGATCAGTCCGCAGTTGCGCGAATTCGCCCGCGAGAAGATGCAGTCAGCTGGTGTCACGATGCACCTCAATTGTCGCGTGCAACTCGCCACCGGCGACGGCGTGGGCACGTGCGACGGTTTCGTGCGCGGCGGCACCATTGTCTGCACCATCGGCAGCACTACCGCACCGATCGTCGGCCGCATGAACACGCCGCGCGAAAAAGGCCGCGTGCTCACGCAGCCCGACATGCGGCTGCGCGGCCGCACGAACGCGTGGGCCGTCGGCGATTGCGCGACGATCATCAACGCGCACGACGGTCAGCCGTCGCCGCCTACCGGCCAGTTCGCCGAACGCCAAGGCCGGCAGTGCGCGCAAAACATTCTCCGCGCGCTGCGCAACCAGCCGACACAGCCATTCTCGTTCCGCGTGCTCGGCCAGCTCTGCTCCATCGGCGGTCATCGCGCCGTCGCGGAAATGTTCGGGCTGCGCCTGAGCGGCTTCATCGCGTGGTTCGTCTGGCGCGGCGTGTATCTGTTCAAACTGCCGTCGTGGGGCCGCCGCATCCAAGTCGGCATGGATTGGGCGTGGCTGCTGCTCTTCCCGCGCGACCTCGCGCACATCCGCACCGACACCACCGAGCGCGTCACGCACGCCTACTACGCGCCGGGCGACTTCATCATCCGCCAAGGCGAGCCGCCGACGAATTTCTACGTCATCGAGGACGGCGAAGTCGAAGTCCTGCGCACGAACGAGCTGCATCCCGACGGTGAAGTGATCGCGACGCTCGGTCCGGGGGCGTTCTTCGGCGAACAGGCGCTGCTCAACAACCAGCCGCGCACCGCGTCGGTCCGCGCGCGCAGTGCCGTCAACGTCATCGTGATGGGCCGCAACGTCTTCACGACGATATCGAAATCTCTCGCGCCGCTCCGCGCCGCGCTCACCTCCGCCATCACGCGTCGCTCGGGCTCGTTCTGGCAGGAGCGTCCGCAGGCGCTCGCGGCGCTGCGGAGTTTTTCGCTCGGGGATTTTATCGAGCCCGCCCCGCAGCCGCTGCTGCCGACCACGACGACGCTGCGGGAACTCACGCGCCAGTTTGCGCACTCGAACAACAACGTGTTCTATATCGTCTCCGCCGACGACCGGCTCGAAGGCCTCGTGACGCTCACCGACCTGCTCCGCGCCCAAGGCGGCAGCCTGCCGCCGGAGACGCCGGTCGCGGATTTCATGGCCAAGCGCCCGGCCAGCGTCGCCGCGACCGACACCGCGCTGATCGCTGCCTCCGCGTTCCGCGAGCATAGTTTCAAGTCACTCCCCATCGTCGCCGACAAACAAACCCTGCGCGTCGTCGGCACGATCCGCGCCCGCAAGCTCATCGCGCGTTTGCTCGAAACGTTGCCAACCTGAAACCCAGGTGGAACGCGCCGTCCCGGCGCGTTGAGAAACAATCGATCCTCGCCCGATGGCTCCGAAATCCGGCCGAGCTTCACGCCGTGCATTGTTCCCGCGACGAAAATCCATCAGCGCGCCGGGACGGCGCGCTCCACCCTCCGGCACAATCGCGCACACCTCCCCGCGCACCCCGCCAGCACACGCCTTCCCTCCGGTCATGTGACCGAAACTCTGTTTGCCAAAGCAAAGCCCCAGACTAGCTTCGGCCCTCTACTCGCCCGGCGATGAACGACCTCACCGACCTCTACCAGTCCGTCATATTGGACCACAACCGCCGCCCCCGGAACTACTCGGTGCTGCCGACCGCCAACCGCGTCGGCTCCGGCAACAACCCGCTCTGCGGCGACGAGGTCACGGTTTACGTGAAACTCGAGGGCGACAAGATCGCCGACATCTCGTTTCAAGGCAGCGGCTGCGCCATTTCGCAAGCGAGCGCATCGCTCATGACGCTCAATTTGAAGGGCAAGACCATCGCCGAGGCCGAGGCGATCGCGGGCGGAGTCATGAACCTGATCAAGACGGGTCAGGTTGACGAAAACGAACTCTCCGATCTCAGCGCGCTCGCCGGCGTCCACCAATTCCCCGCCCGCATCAAGTGCGCCACCCTGAGCTGGCACGCCGCCCTCAACGCCGCCAAGGGCGAAGCCCAGCCCGTGACGACCGAAAAGGGCAGCGACTAGATTCTTTCCGTTTTCTCTTAATCTTTCTCCTTCTCCTCATTCGAGGCACCGCGAGAAGGACGAGAGCGAGAAGACGAACGATTAAGAGAACGATTTCAAAATGCCCGCTTCCTGGAACACCGTCCGCGCCGACTTCCCAATCCTCGCCCAGCAGGTCAACGGCAGGCCGCTCGTCTATCTCGACAACGCCGCCACGTCGCAGAAACCGCAGTGCGTGATCGACGCGCTCGTGGACTACTACTCCAAGGACAACGCCAACGTCCACCGTGGCATCCACGCGCTCTCGATGCGCGCCACTGCGGCCTATGAGGCCGCACGCGAACGCAGCGCGAAGTTCCTCAACGCCGCGTCCGCCTCCGAAATCGTCTTCACCGGCGGCACGACCGACGGCATCAACCTCGTCGCAAATGCCTGGGGCGACGAGAACCTGAAGGCGGGCGACGTCATCCTCCTCACGGAGATGGAGCATCACTCCAACCTCGTGCCGTGGCAACTGCTCGCCCGCCGCACGGGTGCGAAGCTGCGCTTCCTCCCCGTCGTCGCCGGTGACACCGGACTGCTCGACCTCGCGAAACTGCCCGAGGTGCTGACGCCGGACGTAAAGCTCTTCGCCTTCACGCACGTCTCCAACACGCTCGGCGTGATCAACCCGGTTGCCGACCTGGTAGCCGCCGCGAAAAAAGTCGGCGCGCTCACGTTGATCGACGCCGCGCAAAGCGCCGGTCACATGGTCGTCGATGTGCGGGCGATCGGTTGTGATTTTCTCGTCGTCTCCGGCCACAAGATGTGCGGCCCGACCGGCATCGGCCTGCTTTACGGCCGCCAGGAGTTGCTCGACGCCATGCCGCCTTATCGCGGCGGCGGCTCGATGATTTCGTCGGTCACCTACGAGGAAGCCAAGTGGGCGCCCGCGCCGCAAAAATTCGAAGCTGGCACGCCCAACATCGCCGATGCCATCGCGCTCGCCCGCGCCATGGATTACCTCGATGAACTCGGTCGCGCGGAAATCATGCGCCACGACGAGCGCCTCGCCGCCCTCGCCTACGAACGCATCACGAAGGAAGTCCCCGGCATCCGTGTGCTTGGGCCGGCGCATCACCGCAGCGGTGTGCTGAGCTTCGCGATCCCGGGCGCGCATGCGCACGATGTCGTCACGCTCGCCGACCAGGAAGGCATCGCGCTCCGCGGCGGCCACCACTGCAATCAGCCGCTGATGAAAAAGCTGGGCCTCACGTCGACGAGCCGTGCCAGTTTCTATCTCTACAATACCGCAGACGACATCGAGCGCCTGATATTTGCGTTGAAGAAAATCCAGAAGTTCTTCGCGGTGTGAGAGTAGAGCCGGTCTCAGTGGGTCGAGCTCGTCTGTAGGTGGTGCGCCCATGCCACCCTGTCCGGTGGTCGCCGCTGTCCCCAGCGGCGACAGACGACATGCATATCCCCACCGCCGCGGAGGACAGCGCCGGCCACTCCGGAGCGGGCCGCCGCCGGCCTTTTCGTGTCGTTCGTGCCCGTCGCGGTGAAACTCCGAAACCCCCTCGCCCCGACCCCCGAAAAAACCGGCGCAAATTTCGACAACGGATGCGCAGCCCGTTTCCCCGTCCTCGGTTACGCTGTGCCCCATCATGGTGTCTCCACGCTACACCGTTCCAGTCCCTGTCGAACCCGCCCTCGAGCTGGTTCGCAAATACAACATTCCGGGCCCGCGCTACACGTCATACCCGACGGCGCCGCAGTTTTCGGACGCGATCGACCGCTACGCGCTGCTCACGGAAATCCGCCGCGACAACGCCGACGCCTCGACGCCGCTCTCGCTGTATTTCCACCTGCCGTTCTGCGAGTCGCTTTGCTGGTATTGCGGCTGCAACACGGTCATCACGCGCCGCCGCGCCTCCGCCGGCGAATACGTCGATCTCCTGATCAAGGAAATCGAGATGACCGCGCCGCTGATCGATCGCGCGCGGCTCGTCACGCAACTGCACTTCGGCGGCGGCACGCCGACGTTCCTGCCGCCCGCCGAAATCGACCGCCTCGCCGCGGCGATCCACGCGCATTTCAAATTTTCCGCCGACGCCGAGATTTCCGTTGAGATCGACCCGCGCCGCCTGACCAAGGAGCACGTCGATGCGTTCCGCCGCCTCGGTTGCAACCGCGCCTCGCTCGGCGTGCAGGACACGAATCCCGAGGTGCAGGTCGCCATCCATCGCTGGCAGCCGCTCGCGATGACGCGCCAAGCCGTCACCTGGCTGCGCGAAGCCGGTTACCAATCCGTCAGCGTCGATCTCATCTACGGCCTGCCGCTGCAGACGCCGGAATCGTTCGGCAAAACGGTCGATGAAATCATCGGCCTCAATCCCGATCGCCTCGCCGTGTTCAGCTACGCGCACGTGCCGTGGATCAAGCCCGCGCAAAAAATCTTCGACGATCGCCAGCAACTTCCGTCCACCGAGGCGAAGCTCAGCATGCTGACGATCGCGAGTCACAAACTCGTCGCCACCGGCTACGCCACCATCGGCATGGATCACTTCGCGCGCCCCGAGGACGAGCTCGCGGTCGCGTTCCGCGAGGGCACGCTCCATCGCAATTTCCAAGGCTACACGACGCGCGCGGGCGCCTCGCTTTACGGCTTCGGCATGTCGTCGATTTCGCAGACGGACGGTTCCTTCCGCCAGAACTACAAGGAACTCCCCGACTACGAAGCCGCGATCAAGGAAGGTCGCCTGCCAATCGAGCGCGGCTACCTGCTCAGCGAAGACGACCAGCGCCGCCGCACCATCATCACCGACATCATGTGCGCCCGCGGACTCGATTTCGCGAAACTCACAGCGAAGCTCGGTCACGATTTCGCCACGAATTACGCCGCCGAACTTGCCACGCTCGACGACCTCGCCGCCGACGGCCTGATCGAGCGCAGCGCCGGTCGGGTGACGATCACGCAAATCGGCCTGCTCTTCCTCCGCATCTTCGCGATGCGCTTCGACGCGCACCTCGAGAAGAAGCGCACGGGATTTTCGAAGGTCGTGTGATGCCCTGTAGGAACCTGCTTGCAGGCGATGCCGCGCCTTCGATTCGCCTGTAAACAGGCTCCTACATTCAAGCCGAGCCACCGTGCCCTACCGCATCAGCAAAACCTTCGAGATCGAGAGCGGCCACCTGCTCAGCAAGCACCCGGAGAAATGCCGCTTCCCGCACGGGCACAGCCGGCGCGTGGAAGTTGTCCTCGTCGCGGACGAACTCGATGCGAACGACATGGTCTGCGACTTCAAGGCCGTGAAGCGCCTGCTGCACGCGTTCCTCGAACGCTGGGACCACGCGCTCGCGATCAACGCCGCCGACCCGCAGTTTGCCTATTTCCGCCAGACCTACGGCGAGCGCGTCATCGTGTTCGAGCACGCCGACCCGACCAGCGAAGTGATGGCCAAGACCATCCATGACGAGCTCACCGCGCGCTTGACCGAAGAGGCGGCGCGCACCGGCGGCGATTATCCGATCCGTCGGGCCGTGCGCGTCGAACGCGTGCGCGTCACCGAAACGAGCTCGAGCTGGGCCGAGTATTCTAAGTAGGACCGGCTTCAGCCGGCCGGCGGCCCCTCCTGGCAAGCTGCTTACGTTTCCCGCTGTAGGAGCCTGCTTCGGCTCAAAAAAAGACGCAGCGCAGGATTCGCGGTCGCGGACGCCGTGAAACGTCCGGGCAAATCCTCCGCTGCGCCAAAGAACTTACTGCGTCGCAGCTTTTTCAGAGCCGCCGGCTGGACCCGCGGAAGAGCGAAAAGAGGAACAGGACGAGGAAAATCACGAAGCAGATCTTCGCGATCGTCGCGGCCGTGCCGGCCACAACACCGAAGCCGAGCGCGCCGGCGATCAATGCAACGATGAGGAACAGGATGGTGTAGCTGAGCATGATGAGGGGGGTTGACGTTGAAGTTACAGCGATTTCGAGCCGCGCCCGCTGAACAGGCCGAAGAGGCCGATGACCGCGGCCGCGCCGCCACCGACGAGGAACCAAATCGATTTATCCGTCGGGTTGCCGGTGAACGTGCGCGAGATGTCGGAGCTGACGGAGTTGGAGGCGTTGAAGCCGTAAACCAACAGGATGATGCCGACAACAAGCAGAGCGACTGAGACGGGTTTGTTCATGGGAGTGTGAGTTGAGGAACGAACACGAACAGGAGAGACCTGTGTGCGGGGAAATTGTATCCGCACCGCGGACGGTTTGCCGTCAGGGAAAGTCCGACCCGCTTGACCCGGTTTCGTCCACAGTTCGCCCCGGTGCCGTTCACCGCACCCGTCCGGCCGTCCGGCACCTGCGGCATTGAGGCGCGGGCGGTTTCTGTCATGCCTCGCACCGTGAACCCGCCCCTCACCGACGCCGCCATCCTCGCCCTCGAGCGCCCGCACCGCGACCTGCTGAAGTATTACTTCCTCAGCATGCTCGTCTTTCCGCCCGTGGTCCTCGTTGCGGGGCTGCCGATGTATTTTCGCTATCACACAATGCGCTACAAATTCACCGACGAGGGCATTTCGATGAGCTGGGGCATTCTTTTCCGGCGCGAGACGATCATCAATTATGCGCGCATTCAGGACATTCATCTCCGCTCGAACCTCATTGAGCGCTGGCTCGGGCTCGCCCGCGTGCTCGTGCAAACCGCCAGCGGCAACGCGAGCGCGGAGATGACGATCGAAGGCATCAAGGAATTCGAGTCCGTGCGCGATTTTCTCTACGCGCGCATGCGTGGCGTGAAGGAGCCCAGCCGCAAAGCTGTGCCGGCCTCCGCCGCCGAGACGCCGGCGCAAAACGCGGAACTCGCCGCCGCCTTGCGCGAGGTCGCGCAGGAACTCCGGGCCACCCGCATCGCGCTCGAAGCCAACCGCGGACACTGAGGAAGACGCCATGCTCAACTTCATCCGACCCCGCCTGCTGCGTCTAATGCGCGTGCCGCACGATCCGGAACCGCCGTTCGGCGCACCCGGCTCGATCCGGGTTTTTCGCGCCGGGAAAAATTTCTTCTACGTCCGCCTGATCAGCTGGGCCGTCGCACAAGTAGGCGCGGTCATCGGCATCCTCGTTTCCGTGAGTTTCATCGCGGGCTTGCGGAGCGAGTTCGACTCGATCCATGAGGCGAGAGCCCAGCGCGAACGCCTCGCGGCCCACGCCGCCGCGCAGCAGCCACCCGCCGTGATTCCCGCTGCCCCCACCGCCGCGGCGGCGGACGCCAATACGGCGAAGGACACCGCCGCGACGCCCGCGCCAAAGACCGGACGGAGCAAGAAGAACCGCGACGCCGCGAAACGCGCCTTCGTGGAGCGCACGCCACCATGGGTGATGAACCTGATCGCGATCGGCGAACTGATCGGCATCGCCGGTTTTCTCTTCCAACTCCCCCTGACGTTCGCCGCGGCACGCCTCGATTGGGAATTACGTTGGTATATCGTCACGGACCGAAGTCTGCGCATCCGCGCCGGCCTGTGGTCGCTGCAGGAATCGACAATGAGCTTTGCCAACCTCCAACAAGTCGAGGTCACGCAAGGTCCGCTGCAGCGCCTGCTCGGCATCGCCGACGTCCGGGTGCAATCCGCGGGCGGCGGCGGAGGCGGCGCCGGCAAGGGTCACGAGCACCACGACTCGCTGCACACCGGCGTCTTCCACGGCGTGGACAATGCGCACGAGATCCGCGACCTGATTCTCGACCGCCTGCGCCACTTCCGCCAGGCCGGCCTCGGCGATCCGGACGATCACCATGCCGTTACGACCGCCCCGTCCGCGGTCGCGGAAACTCACCCCGGCGCCGCGTCGGCGGCAAGCGACGCGCTCGCCGCCGCACAGGAATTGCTCGACGAAGCTCGCGCGCTGCGTGCCGCCGTGCAGCAGGGGCAGCTGTAGGAGCCTGCCCGCAGGCTCTGACATCAGCGGACTCGGCGCCTAAGCGCTGCCCGGCCGTGGACCCGGAGCGGATATCCGCTTTACACCCGCCGCGGTCTGCGCAGTTGTCCTGCTCCCCATGTCGAAGCCGGATTCTCCCACGGAAAAATTTCTCGAACGCGCGATCTTCGCGAGCCGCTGGCTGCAGGCGCCACTTTACCTCGGGCTCATCCTCGCCCAGGGCGTCTATGTCTATCAGTTCTTCGTCGAACTCTGGCACCTGATTCACATCGCGGTCGGGCCCGGTGAACTGAAGGACCCGAGCACCGCCATCATGCTCGGTGTGCTGGGGCTGATCGACGTCGTGATGATCGCGAACCTGCTCATCATGGTGATCATCGGCGGTTATGAGACGTTCGTGTCGCGCCTGCACATCGAGGACCACGAAGACCAACCCGAATGGCTGAGCCACGTGAACGCCGGCGTGCTCAAGGTGAAGCTCGCGACCGCGTTGATCAGCATCTCCTCGATCCACCTGCTGAAAACTTTCATCGAGGTCCGCTCGCCCGCCATCGCCGTCTCCAACGACGGCGTGATGTGGCAGGTGATCATTCACGCCATCTTCGTGTTCTCCGCCATCGCCCTTGCCTGGACCGACAAACTGATGATGGCCGGGGTGCACGCGGTGAAGGCCGGGGAAAAACCCTGAGGCACCGCGACCCCCTTTGACGGCGGCCGTCACCGCCGATTTAATGCTTCGCGTTCTGATGGGCAGCCATGGAGTGCCCGCGATCGAAAAACGCCCGCCCGCCTGACCCCTCAGCCGCGCTTGAGTTTCAAAAGCCGCTCGCCCGCGGCGTGGAGCGTCTCGTGCCGCTTCGCGAAGTTCAGCCGCACGTAGCGATGCTCGGGCGTGTGGAAAAACACCGAGCCCGGCACCGGCGCGACGCCGATTTCCTTCGTCATCCAGTGCGCGAACTCGACGTCGTTGGCGTAAGCGAACGGCGACACGTCCAGCATGACGAAATACGCGCCCTGCGGCGTGGTGTAGCGCAGGCCGGTCTGGTTGAGGTAACCAAGAAAAATGTCGCGTCGCTCCGCGTATTCCGCGGCGAGCCCGTCGTAGTAGCTCACGGGCATCCTCAGGCCCGTCGCGATCGCGTATTGCAGCGGCGCGGCGGCGCCCACCGTGAGGAAGTCGTGCACCTTGCGACCCTGCGCAACCATGCCGGGGGCGGCAAAAACGTAGCCGAGGCGCCAGCCGGTGATCGCGAACGTCTTTGAGAGCGAACTGCACATGATCGTGCGCTCCGCCATGCCGGGCAGCGCCGAGAGATACGTGTGCTGGTGCGGCGAGAAGACGATGTGCTCATAGACCTCGTCGGTGATGACCCACACATCGAATTCCTGTGCGAGCGCAGCGATGTGCTCGAGTTCGGTCCGGGTGAAAACCTTGCCGGTCGGATTCGACGGATTGCACAGGATGAATGCTTTGATCCCGCTCGCGAACACCCGGCGTAGTTCCACGACGTCGAACGTGTAGTCCGGCGGCTGGAGCGTCGCGAAGACGGGCGTGACGCCCGAGAGGATCGCGTCCGCGCTGTAGTTTTCATAGAAGGGCGAGAAGAGCCCGATTTTGTCGCCGACATCGGTGACGGTCATGACCGCGACCATCATCGCCTCGGTCGCGCCGCAGGTGACGATGAGATTTGTCTCCGGGTCGCACGCCTGGCCGGTGAAACGCGTGAGCTTCGCGGCGAGCGCCTCGCGCAACGGCGCCGCACCCCACGTGATCGCATATTGGTGGTGGTCGGTATCCATCTCGGCCTTCGCCGCCGCGAGAATTTCGGCGGGCGGATTGAAATCCGGAAAACCCTGCGAGAGATTCACCGCCCCGTGGCGCGCGGCGACGCGGCTCATCTCGCGAATCAACGATTCCGTAAACACCGACGTGCGGCGGGAAGTGCGGGGCATGGCGGCAAGCTGTAGGCGAGAAGCGCCGCGCTGTAAGCCCGAAAGTGCGCCATAATCGCGCGTGAGCGCAGCGCCTGGAGCGGTGGCGCCCTCGCCATGGTCGGCGGGCGGCGCGTCGCCAAAGATCCCTCGCGCCTACTGCGGAATCACCAATTCCATGCCGACCTTCAGGTCTGATTCGCTCTTCATGAGATTGCGATTGGCTTGGTAAAGGTCGCGCCAGCGCGTGCGGTTCCCGTAGTAGCGTTGCGAAAGGCTCGAGAGCGTGTCGCCCGGACGGACAAGATGGCGACGGGCGCCGGCCCGCGCCGGTTGCTGGTTCGCGGCATTCGCCGGCGTCTGTGTCGTCGGTCGGGCTGGCGGTGGCGTGGTTGCGGCCGGGCGCGCCGGCGAGGAATTTCCCCGCGTGCGGACGGTGGGCAGCGTATCGACGGAAATGGAAAAATCGTTGCTCGCAGTGGACGGTCCGCGGGTTTCGGCGACGTCGCGCGGCGCAGGCGCACCGGGGTCGGTCGTCGGGCGGCCCGCCTGAAATTCGGCGAGTTGTTGCTTCAAGAGATCGTTCTCGAGCTTCAGCTTGTCCATTGCGGCGATGAGATCGACGCGCTGCAGCTGGTTCTCGACCGGCTGCGCGGGCAGTGTCCGCGCGAAATCGCGGATCGCGGCGTCGATGCGCTGGCGCACGAGCGGCGCCTGCGCGCTGTTCGGACGGAGCGAGAGGTATTTTCGGAAATGGTAGATCGCCGCGATCGGGTCGCGGATGTGATGCAGGTAAACCAAGCCCGCTTCGAGGTGCGACTCGGGCGCATCGTCGCCGCGTTTCTCGATCACCTTGAGGTAGGCGGAGAGCGATTCCTGCTGGCGATTCGCGCGCTTCATCTGCTCCGCCTGGCGATAATACGGTTCATCCGTCTCGGTCGCGTAGGATTGACGACCGTCATCGGTGCAACCGCCCAAGATCAACGCCAGCATCACGCCGAGCGGCAGCAGGAGTTGACGGAAAGGGGGAACAGGGCGCGGCAAGGCGGGAAAGAGGTTGAACGAGAGGTGGTGCCCGGTAGGTTTGCGCCCGCTCTTCCGCAATACAAGTTTAGATGCCACTGGACGCCCCCACGATCCTCGCCAAAGCCCGCCAATGCCTCGCCATCGAACGCGAGGCGCTCGATGCGACCGCTGGCGTTTTGAACGAGGACTTCGTCGCCGTCGTGCGTGCGGTCGAAGCGACGCTCGGCGCCGGCCGGAAGTTGATTTTCAGCGGCGTCGGCAAATCCGCCCACATCGCGCAAAAGCTGACTGGCACGTTCAACAGCACCGGCGTGCCATCCTCGTTCCTCGATCCGACGAACGCGCTCCACGGCGACCTCGGTCTTTGTGCCAGTGGTGACCTGGCCATCATGCTGAGCAACAGTGGCGCGACCGAGGAAATGCTGCGGCTGTTGCCGATTTTCGAACGCTTCGGCCTCACTACGGTGGCGCTCACCGGCGTGGCGGAGAGCGAACTCGCCCGCGGCGCCGATCATCGGCTCGTTTATCGGGCGCCGCGGGAGGCCTGCCCGCTCGCGCTCGCGCCAACGGCCAGCACGACTGCCGCGCTCGCGCTGGGCGACGCACTCGCGATGGTGCTGCTCGAGAGCCGGGGCCTGACGCGCGAGGATTTCGCCAAGTATCACCCCGCCGGCACGCTCGGCATGACGCTGTTGCTGCGCGTGAAGGACATCATGCGCACCGGAGAAGGATGCCCGCGGCTCCCGGAGGCGAAGACGACGGTGCAGGAGGCGATTCTCGCGATGACCGGCGCGAAGTCCGGCGCCGTTGCATTAACGACGCCCGACGGCAAGCTCGCGGGCATCTTCACCGACGGCGATTTCCGCCGCACAGCGCTCAAGGGCGGAGCGGATTTCCTGCAGCAGCCCGTGGGGCAGTTCATGACGCGCGGCGGCAAAACGATCTCCGCCGACGTGCTCGCCGTGGAGGCGCTCAAGTTATTTCAGGAATTTAAGATTTCCGATCTGTTCGCGCTCGATGCCGAGGGCCGGCCCATCGGCTACATCGATGTGCAGGATTTGCCGAAGCTGAAGATCTTGTAGGCAACCCGCGACCTCCGGGCGCGGGTTCGATCTACAGCGCAGAAACCCGCCCTCGGAGAGGTCGCGCCACCGCACAAGTTTCTCTGACGCGGCGCCGCGCACGCGGTTATAGGTCCGCTCTCGACACGCGCCCAGCTTGTGCTCGCCCCGCCCTTCCCTACTCTCGCCGGCATGGCTACGCCGGCGTTCATCTACTCGGACACGTTCGCACTCGGTTCTGACGATACCACGTATCGCCTGCTCACCCAGGAGGGCGTCTCCACCGCGACGTTCGAAGGGAAGGAGATTCTGAAAATTACGCCCGAGACGCTGGCCTTCGTGGCGCGCGAGGCGTTGCACGACGCGAATTTTTTCCTCCGCCCGAAGCACGTTGAACAAGTCGCCGCCATCCTCGCGGATCCCGAGGCATCGAACAAT
>PNJQ01000078.1 GCA_013821985.1 Opitutus sp. | reverse complement strand
CCCGCGCCACCCGATCTACATTCCGCTGCTCGCCCCCGATGTGCAGGCCGTCATCGGCCGCGTGCACCACGACACCGAACCCGCGCTCGCCCTTCTGCTCGCGGAAGGATTCCGGCAACTCGAAGAGGTCGATATTTTCGACGCGGGTCCGCTCGTGCACGCCAACGTCGGCGAACTGCGCACGATCGTCGGCGCCCGCTTCGCGCGCATCCGCAGCGCCGCTTCGGCCGTGCACGGCGCACCGGACCGCCTGCTGGCGAACGGCGCGCTCGATTTTCGCGCCACGCTCGGCGGAGTGATTGAACACGAGGACGGCGCCGTCTCACTCGACGCCGCCACCGCTGCCGCGCTGAATGTCGAGGCGGGCGACAAACTCTGGCTCAGCCCGCTGCGATGAACACCTTTTCCTCCGTCAACCCCGCCACCGGCAACATCGTCTGGACCGGCGCTGCGGCCAGCGCCGCCGAGGTCGATGGTGCGGTCGCCGCGGCACGCGTGGCGTTCCCCGCGTGGAGCGCGCGTCCGCTCGCCGAACGCATGGCGGTTTTGCACGCGTTCGCCGCACAACTGACGGCGCACAAAGACGATCTCGCGCGCGCCATCTCCGCCGAGGTGGGCAAGCCGCACTGGGAAGCGCTCACCGAGGTGCAGTCGATGATCGGCAAAATCGACCTCTCGATCGAAGCGCACGTGAAACGCTGCGGAGAATTCAAGTCGGCGATCGGCATCACGCGCTTCAAACCGCACGGCGTGGTCGCCGTGCTTGGACCATTCAATTTTCCCGGGCACCTGCCCAACGGCCACATCGTCCCTGCCCTCCTCGCGGGCAACACCGTCGTCTTCAAGCCGAGCGAACTCGCGCCCGGCGTCGCGGAAAAAACCGTCGCCCTCTGGCGCGCCGCTGGCCTGCCGGACGGCGCGCTGCAAGTCGTGCAGGGCGGTCGCGAAACCGGCGCCGCGCTTGCCGCGCACCCCGACCTCAACGGTCTGTTCTTCACCGGCAGCGCCCGCGCCGGCCTGGCGCTGAACGAACTGTTCGCGCGAACGCCGGAGAAAATCCTCGCCCTCGAAATGGGCGGCAACAACCCGCTCATCGTCCACCGCGCCGCCGATCGCAAGGCCGCGGTCGCGCTGACCGTGCAATCCGCGTTCCTCAGCGCCGGCCAGCGCTGCACCTGCGCGCGCCGGCTGATTGTGCCGAGCGATCCCGAGGGCGACGCGTTTCTCGTGTCACTCATCGCCACGACGCGCGCGTTACGCGTCGGCGCATCGACCGACCGACCGGAGCCATTCATGGGCCCGGTCGTCTCCGCCGCCGCCGCCGCGCAACTGCTCCGCGCGCAACGCGAGCTGATCGAACGCGGAGCGGAGCCACTCGTGCCGCTACTCGAACTGGACGCCGGTCCCGCCTTCGTGGCTCCCGGAATTCTCGACGTCACGTCGATCCGCGATCGTGACGACGAGGAACATTTCGGGCCGCTGCTGCAGGTGATCCGCGTCGCCGATTTTGAGGCGGCACTGTGCGAGGCCAACGCGACCGCCTTCGGACTCGCCGCCGGGCTAATCTCCGACGACCGCGCGCTCTACGAACGTTTCCACCGCGAAGTGCGTGCCGGCATCATTAACTGGAACCAGCAGCTCACCGGCGCGAGCAGCGGCGCGCCGTTCGGGGGCGTCGGCCGCAGCGGCAATCATCGCCCGAGCGCCTATTTCGCCGCCGACTATAGCTCCTACGCGGTCGCGTCCATCGAAGTGCCCGAGTTGAAACTCGCCACGCAATTGCCGCCGGGACTGGAAATTCAATGAACGGGCTCTGCCCATATCATCCCGCCTCATACGGTGGAGCCGGCTCCAGCCGGCCCATCTGCAGCCCGCGTCCTTTCGGGACTGGCTAACGCCGCCCCTACTTCATGAAAACTTTCGAAGTCAATTTCGACGGCCTCGTGGGCCCGACCCACAACTACGCGGGCCTTTCGCACGGCAACGTCGCGTCGATGTCGCACGGCGGCCGCGTTTCGAATCCGCGCGCGGCCGCGCTGCAAGGTCTGGCGAAAATGAAATTCCTCGCCGCCCTCGGCCTCAAGCAGGCCGTGCTTCCGCCGCACGAGCGCCCGGCCGTGGACGTGTTGCGCGCCTTCGGGTTCACGGGACGCGACGAGGCCGTGCTAGCTGCGGCGGCGCAGCGCGCACCGAAACTTCTCGTTGCCTGCTCGTCGGCTTCGAACATGTGGGTCGCCAACGCCGCGACGGTCACGCCGTCGCGCGACGCCGCCGACGGACGTGTCCATTTCACGCCGGCGAACTTGCTTTCGAAACTTCATCGCTCGATCGAACCGCCCCAAACGGCGCGCACGCTGCGTGCGATCTTCCGCGATGAAAAACATTTCGCTATCCACGAACCGGTCCGCGGCTCCGCGTTGATGGGCGACGAAGGCGGGGCCAACCACACACGCTTCGCCGCGAGCCACGGCGCGCCCGGCCTGCACCTGTTCGTGCACGGCCACGCTTCCTTTCCGACCGCCGGAAAGAAACCGAGTGCCCCCCGCAAATTCGCCTCACGCCAATCGCGCGAAGCGTTCGAGGCCATCGCGCGTTGTCATCTATTAGATGACAAGTCAGCCGTGCACGTGCAGCAGAGTCCGGCGGCGATCGATGCGGGCGTGTTTCACAACGACGTCATTTCGGTCGGCAACGAGAATCTGTTTTTCTACCACGAGCAGGCGTTTGTGCGAACGCCAGCGGTCGTGGCGGAGTTGAAGGCGCGTTACGCGGCGCTGAATCGCGGCAGCGAACTCATCGCGCTGCGCGTGCCGGCGAAGCGCGTTTCGCTGCGCGACGCGGTGACTTCCTATTTGTTTAACAGCCAGATCGTCACCGTCGCACCCGGCCGCATGGCACTGATCGCGCCTTCCGACTGCGTGGAAAACCGCCGGGTGCACGCCTTCGTGCGCGAGACGATCGAGCGCGGCGACACGCCGTTGCAGGAGGCACATTACTTCGACCTGAAGCAGAGCATGAGCAACGGCGGCGGTCCCGCTTGCCTGCGTTTGCGCGTGGTCTTGAACGAGGCCGAACTTGCCGCTCTCGCACCCGGCGTGTTGCTCGATGACGCCGTGCACACGCGCCTTGTCGCGTGGGTGAAGAGACATTACCGCGAGCGTCTCACGCAGCGCGACCTCGCGGATCCCGCGCTGCTCGACGAGAGCCGGCGCGCGCTCGATGAGCTCGCGCAGCTGCTGGGGCTCGGATCGATCTATCCGTTTCAACTCTAGCGGCCACGTGCCGTAGCGCGGTCGGCGCTGCTCCGTCCGTCCCGCGGGCAATTTTCCGGCGACGACGGAGTGCCGCCCTCCTCGCCCACTTTCCAAAGGGCATTCGCCGTCGCGGGAGTTGCGCATGGGGCGCGACTGGCTAAAATCGCCTCCATGAGCTCGCAGCGCTGGTTGGTCCTTGTTGGCTTCATCGCGGTGACGTTCGTGGCCGCCGGCATCGGCGGCGCCGCCACTTCGTCCAGCGTCAACACGTGGTATCCGACGCTGGTGAAGCCGTCGTGGAATCCTCCGAGCTGGGTGTTCGGTCCGGTCTGGTCGTCGCTCTACTTGCTCATGGCCGTGGCGGCGTGGCGGGTGTGGCGTCACGCGGAGAATCCCGGCCGGCGGAACGCGCTGGGCTGGTATTTCGCGCAACTCGCGTTGAACGCGCTGTGGTCGTTCCTGTTCTTCGGCCTGCGGAATCCCGGGCTCGCGTTCGCGGAGGTAATTTTGCTCTGGGCAACGATCGTCGTGGTGCTCGTGAAATTTGCGCGCATCGACCGGCCGGCCGCGGTGTTGTGGGTGCCGTATCTGGCGTGGGTCACCTTCGCATCCGTGCTCAACGGCACGGTCTGGTGGCTTAACCGCTAGCGATTCGTTGTTCGTCGCCGGGCGCTTTCGCCTGGCAGCCGGCACGCGCAGATTGCGGGCCTACCCCGCATGAACTCCCTCTGGTCGGATGTCCGCGCCGCGCTGCGCTTTTTTCGCCGGCGCAAACTCTCGGCCCTGGTCGCCGTGCTCACCATCGGACTCGCGCTCGGCGCGAATGCCGCGGTGTTTACCGTCCTCCACGCCTTCCTGCTCTCGAGCCTCGGAATTCCTGACGCAGAGCGCGTGCACCAGATCGCTTCGACGCGCGAATTGCCCGGCCGCGGCAGCGTGGAGTTCTACAACGGCTGGTCCGCGTGCGAACTGCTCGCGCGCGAGAGCCGGGCGTTTGCGGCGATCGGCGCCGTGCAGTTCGGTGATTTCGTGTGGGAAAATGGCACGGGCGGCGAACCACGGCGATTGCTCGGAGCGCGCGCCAGCGTCGGCGCATTTGTCGTGTGGCGCACGCAACCGGTAATCGGCCGGGTATTCCGCCCTGACGAGGAGGGCACCGCCGCTGCGCGCGTCGTGTTGATCAGTCACCGGCTGTGGCAGGCGCATTTCGGCGGACGCGCGGATGCCCTCGGGCAAACGCTCCGCCTCGGCGGCGTGCCGCACGAAATCGTCGGCGTGATGCCGGAGCACTTTTCGCTGCCACCCGGCACGGACGTCTGGATGCCGCAGGAAGTCTCGAGCGACCTCCGGGCAAGGGGCTTCGGCGCGAAGCTCTTTGCCGTATATGGGCGGTTGGCGGACGGCATCACCGCGCCAGTGGCGCAGGAGGAACTGCTCCGCCTTAGCCAGCGCGCGATCGATCTCGACGCGGCGAACCGCGATTGGACATTCCGCTCGCGTCCGCTGCGCGCGGTGCTGCTCGACGGCGGCGAGCGCGCGGTGTGGCTGATTCAAGGCGGCGCGCTGGTGCTGTTGCTGCTCAGCATCGCCAACCTTACGTCGCTTCAGCTCGCCTGGGCGGCGGAGCGAGAGACTGAAACGGCTGTGCGCCTCGCGCTCGGTGCGCCCACCTCGCGTCTGATCCGGCAGTTCCTCACGCAGAGCCTCGTGCTCGTCGCGAGCGGTGGCGCGCTGGGCGTGTTGCTCGCGTGGTGGTCGCTCCCGATTTGGCAGCGGTTGAATCCGTCGGACGATCTTGCGTTCCTCCTCGCCGAGGCGCGCCTCGATGCGACAACACTCGGGTTCAGCGCCGCCCTCGTGCTCGGCGCCGGGCTGGTGGCTGGCGTCCTTCCGGCGTGGCAGACGCGACGCACGAAGCTCGTGGACGCAATGAAAAGCGGCGCCAAGGGCAGTGCATCGCGGAGCAACCTGCGCGGCCAGCAAGCGATGGCCGTGTTACAGACTGCGGTCGCGGTGCTGGTGCTATCCAGTGCCGGGCTCGTCGGCTGGAGTTTTTTCAAGCTGCAGCGCCTGTCGCTCGGTTTCGCGACGGAGAATCGCGCGGTATTTCGCCTGCAACTGTCAGCCGCCGCCTATCCCACCGGAGCAGATCGTGCGCGCTTCGCGCAGAAGTTGATCGATGAATTGCAGCGCCGCAGCGATGTGGCCGGCGCGGGACTGACGACGACCCTGCCGGTGGACGACGTGCGCCAGCGGACCGGTTTTGCCATCGAGGATGCCACGGGAACTTTCACCGAGGACGTGGTGCCGTTGCACACGCGCGGCATCTCCGCTGGTTACCTTGACGCGATCGGCGTGCCGCTGCGCGAGGGCCGGACTGTCGAGGCACGCGACCTCGCTCCGGACGCGCCAAAAGTCGTGCTCGTGAGCGAAGTCGTCGCGCAGAAATACTGGCCGGGCGGCAGTGCGCTGGGTCGGCGCATGCGTCGGACCGTTGGAGCGGTTTCAGAGTTTTTCGAGGTCATTGGCGTCGTAGCCAACGTGCAGGACGCCGGCGCGACTGGACCGGCCGGCGAGACGATCTATCTCCCGCTGCAACATACGCCGCCGCGAAAGATTTCCATCGTCGTTCACGGCACTGGGTCGGCGGTGGCCGCGCTCGCCGCCGGACGCGAAGCGGCCAAAGCCGTCGATCGCACGCTGGCGGTTTTCGGCCCGGCAACGCTCGATGAGCTCGCTGCGCGCGCCCACGCACTGCCACGCCTTCAGTCGCTTCTGCTGGGAATCTTTGGCGCCGTCGCGCTCGCGATCACGTTGCTCGGCTCCTATGGCGTGATGGGGCAGCTCGTGGCGAGTCGCGAACGGGAGTTCGCCGTGCGGCTCGCGCTCGGAGCGCGCCCAACGCAGTTGCTGGTCGCGACGCTTCGGCAGAATGCACGCCTCGGCCTCGCAGGCGCAGGGGTCGGTCTCACCGGCGCGCTGGTGCTCGGCGCAGGTTTGCGTCCATCGCTTTATGGCGTCGAGCCCGGGGTGTGGTGGTGGTTTCCCATGGTCGGCATTGTCGTGCTCGGGCTCATGCAACTCACCGCACTCGTACCGGCATGGCGAGGATTGCAGGTGGACATCCCGCGCAAACTCGCCGGCGAGTAGCGCGAATCAGGTCGCCGCGATGGGCGGCACGATGTAGCCGAAAATCGCCATCCAATGGCATGCGCTGCCGGCGAGCACCCACACGTGCCAGACGGCGTGGTTGAACGGCAGCTTTTCCCACAGATAGAAAATCGTGCCGAGCGTGTAGCAGGCGCCGCCGGCCAGCAGCAGCCGGAACGCGCCCTCCGGCAATGCCGCGAAGAGCGGACGCGCCGCGAGGAGAATCAGCCAGCTCATGCCGAGGTAGATGAACGTGGACAGGACATCCGCCTTGGCACCGAAGAAGAACTTCAGCACCACGCCGACCAGCGCGCAGCCCCAGACGACCCCGAAGATATTCCAGCCTGTGCCCGCCCGCAGCGAGTTGAGCATGAACGGCGTGTAGGTGCCCGCAATGAGCAGGAAGATCGCGGCGTGATCGAGCTTCTGACAGAGAATGCGCCAGCGGCGGTTCTGCACGCTGTGGTAGAGCGTGGACGCGCTGTAGAGAATGACGAGTGTGAGGCCGTAGAGGGCAGTGCTGCCGAGGTGCCACCGATCGCCGTAAAGCGACGAGTAGAAAACCATCAGCAGGAGTCCCGCGAAGCTCAGCACCGCGCCGAAGCCGTGCGTGAGCCGGTTCGCGAGTTCCTCCCGAGGCGGATAGTAACAGCAGCTCATGGGCAGCACCGAACGCCGGAGCGTCGCGCTCGCCAGCTGAATTCTCCGTTCAAAAAATTTTGCAGGTTCGGGTGGAACCTGACGCGACCGCTCGGAAATTTTTCTGGAGTGCAGACCTACCTTCGCGCGACGGCGCGGCCACATTCCGTGCCAGCACCGCGTTCTCCACCCCAGCTTTGATCAAGCGCGAGCCGAGGGAACGAGGTAACCAAAAATCGCCACCCAATGACAAACGCTGCCGGCCAGCACCCAGACGTGCCACACCGCGTGGTTGAATGGCAATTTTTCCCAAAGATAAAATATCGTGCCGAGCGAGTAGCAGAGTCCCCCCGAGACGAGCAGCCAGAGCGCACCAGGAGGCAGCGCGGCGATCAGCGGCTTGAGCGCGATGATCACGAGCCAGCCCATGGCGAGATACGCGAGCGTCGAAACGACGTCGAATTTGCCCGCGAAGAAGAGTTTCAGCACCACCCCCACCACCGCCAAACCCCACACGATGCCAAAGAGCGTCCAACCCCAGCTGCCGCGCAGCGGCCCAAGCGTGAACGGCGTGTAGGTGCCCGCAATCAGCAGATAGATCGCCGCGTGATCCAGCTTTTGGCACAAGCGCCGCCAGCGCTCGCTCGTCACGCTATGGTAGAGCGTCGAGGCCGAATAGAGAATCACGAGCGATGCGCCGTAGATGGCGGTGCTGGTGACGATCCACGCGTCACCGTGCAGGGCCGAATAGACGACCATCAACACCAGACCCGCCAGGCTGAGCAGTGCGCCGAAGCCGTGGGTCAGCCGGTTGGCCGCTTCCTCAATCCGGGAATAGTTCTTCAGCGTGCTCATGCGGAAAGCTTCGCGGCCTTGCCGCGCGCCATGAATTCCTGGGCGAGACGTTCGACGAACGCCATGACCAGCGGACCGGCCTCGGCTTTCGGTCCAGTGATGGCGTTCCAAGTGCGATGCCAGCCTTTGCGCGTGATGCGTTTCGAGACGATCGTGCCGTCGGCGAGATACGGCTGCACCGCCCACTCGGCGAGCGCCGCGACGCCCATGCCGGCGCGCACGAGCTCGATGATGGCCTCGGTGAGCTGGATGTTCGTGTGCCGCTTCGGCCAGACCCCGGCGGGGCGCAGCACCTCCAGGCACAACGAGGATTCCTCCGGTCCGCCGGTGTAGAGGAAAAGATGCTCCTGCGCGATCTCGGCGGGTTCGAGCCAAGCCTTGCCCGCGAGCGCGTGGCTGCGCGGCACGATGAGGCGCACCTCGTCGCGCAGCACTGGACGCACGAGCATGTTTGCGCGCTCCGGACGCTCGGGCGTAATCGCAACATCGATCTCGTGGTTGTAGAGCGCTTCGAGCGCGCGATGCGTGGCACCGCCCACGATGCGGACGTCCGCTTCCGGGTAATCGGTGCGGAAGGCGCGGATGACTGTCGGGAGCCAGTGATAACCGGTGTAGCAATGCGTGCTGAGCCGCACCGTGCCGGCGCGTCCTTGCTTCAGTTTCGCCAGGCGATCCTCGGCATCCGCCACCGTGCCGAGCACGCGCACGGCCGCTTCGAGCATCACCTCGCCCGCCGGCGTGAGTCGCATGCGTTTGCCATCACGATGAAAGATCGGGCCGCCGACCACTTCCTCGAGTCCGCGCAACTGATGACTGAGCGCCGAGGGCGTGAGCCGCAACCGCTCACTCGCGCGCGTGAGGCTGCGCTCTTCGGCCACGGTCCAGACCAGGCGAAGGTGGCGCAGCTCCACACCCGAGTAACGCGTGAACGGATCGCTGCCTAAGGCGCGCGAGTGAGCGGCTTTCATCCAAACACTGATTACTGTTAATTCCCCTCACGTCGAGTCTTAGGTTATAGTCGGCCATGCCCCCTCTGCTCCTCGACTTCGCCACCGCGTGGCGCTTCTTCCGCCGTCGTCGGGCGGCGACTTTCGTCATCGTCGCGACGATGGCGCTCGCGCTCGCCGCCAACACCGCCGTGTTCTCCGTGCTGAAGGCGTTTGTGTTTTCCAGTCTTGGTTTTCCGAACGCCGAGCGGGTCGTGAACGTCTGGACGGTGCGTCACATCGACGGACGCGGCCCGGTCAATTTCCTCGATGCCCACGTGAACATCTCGTTGCTGCGCGAGACCACACGCTTCGCCGAAAGCATGGGGGCGGTGTTCGGGACGGATCTCAACTGGCAGCAGGATGACGGGGAGGCGCGGCGATTGCAGGGCGCGCGCGCGCAGGCGGAATTTTTTCGGGTGATGCAAATCCAGCCTGCGCTGGGCCGGCTGTTCACCCGTGAAGAGGAGGGGCCGAGCGCCGCACCCGTCGCGGTGATCAGCAGCGCCCTCTGGCGGAGCGTGTTCAACGAATCGCGCGACGTGCTGGGTCGCGTCGTGCGGTTGAACGGCGTGCCGCACACAATCGTCGGCGTGCTGCCGACCGGATTCGCCCAGCCGCAGAATTGCGAAATCTGGCTGCCCTACGATCTGCCCGCGAACATGTGGACCAATGTCGTCGGTGCGCGCAACGTCTCCAACTACGCGCGCCTTGCTCCCGGACAAACGCCGGCGACCGCGCAGGAGGAGCTGCGCAGCTTCGCCGCCCGCGCGCGAGAGGCGCAACCGGACAACCGCGAGTGGACGTGGACCGTTCAGCCGCTGCGCGAGGCGCTGCTCGGCGGAGCGGATCGCACGATTCTCTTCGTGCAAATCGGGGCGGGCGTGCTGTTGCTACTCGCGATCACCAACCTCGCATCCCTGCTGCTGGCCTGGGCGGCGGAGCGGCAGCGCGAGACGGCGGTGCGACTGGCCCTCGGAGCTCCGGTGCGGAGACTCGTGCAGCAGTTTCTCGCCCAGAGCCTGCTGCTCGTGGCGCTCGGCGGGACAGCGGGCGTGGCGCTCGCCGCGGCCATCCTGCCGCTGGTGCAACGATTGAACCCGAATCGCACGCTCGGCGCATTCGTTGCCGATCTTCGGCTGGACACCGGCACTCTGGGCTTCGCGGCCGCGCTCGTGCTCGGCACGGGTTTGATTGCGGGACTTTTGCCCGCGTGGCAGGCGCGCAAGACATCGTTCCTCGAGGCACTGCGCAGCGAATCCCGTGGTGCCAGCCTCAGCCGGGACGGCCTGCGGTGGCAGCAGGCCATGATCGTGGTGCAGGGCGCGGTCTCGGTGCTGATTCTCTGCGGCGCAGTCTTCGCTTCGGTGGGCTTTGCGCGTTTGAACAAGATCGATCTCGGGTTCCGCACGGAAAACCGCGTGGCGTTCCAGCTTCAATTTCCCGAGCCGACCTACGCCGCGCACGACAAGCGCGCAGAGTTTGTGCGCCGTCTCCTGCAAAATCTCTCCCGCGAAACGGCGATTGCCGACGCCGCCTTCACCGGTTCGCTGCCGGTCGGCGACCAAGGTTGGGGTGGCGCCTTCGTGCCGCAACGGGCGGACGGAGAATGGGACCGCGACCCGACGGTCCTGCATTTTCGGCGAGCGAGCCCGGGCTACGTCAAGACGATGGGCACGCCGCTCCTCGAGGGCCGGCTGCTCGACGAGCGCGATACCGTCAACGCGCCTCATGTGGCGCTGATCAGCAAATCGACGGCAGACAAATTCTGGCCGGGCACGACCGCGTTGGGTCGGAAGCTCCGGCGGACCGCCGATAAGAACGCGCCGCTCGTGGAAGTTGTCGGCGTCGTGGCGAACGTGCGCGATGCCGGCGTGACCCAGACTGAGGCGGACGCGATCTACATGCCGTGGGAACAAGTCTCGATGCGGCGCGGCTGGGTCGTGCTTGCCGGCGAAAACACGCGGGAATTGCTCGCCGCCGGGCGGCGTGCGCTCGCCGCGACGGCACTGGACGTGGCGCTCTACAATGCGAACACGCTGGAAGATTTCGCCCGGCAGGCGACCGCGCTGCCGCGCTTGCAAATGACTTTGCTGACGGCGTTCGCGCTTGTCGCCACGGGCATCACCGCACTCGGCAGCTACGGCGTCATGAGTCAGCTCGTCGCCAACCGGCAGAAGGAAATGGCCATCCGCGCCGCGCTCGGCGCGAGTCGCCGCGACGTGCTGCGATTGGTATTGGGGCAAAACGCGCGGCTCGCGGTGACGGCTGCGCTGACAGGACTTGGCGCAGCGTGGCTGGCCGCGCGCTGGGCGGAAGGTGCGCTTTCAGGGTTCCCGCGAGATCTGTGGTGGCCGTATTTCGCCGTGCTCGCGCTCGTGCTCCTCCTGACACAAGTGGCGAGTTATCTGCCCGCGCGGCGCGCGGCGGCGACCGACGTGCAGAAGGCCCTCATGGGAGCGTGAGCACGCGGCGCTTGAGGTTGCGCGCAAGCACGTAACCTACGGACCGCTTGCGAGGTCGGCGGATCTTCCCTCGTCCGACGACCAAGGCCGGCAGCGGGCGACGGCTCGTCGTGGTCTCGACGAGCGAAGGCGTCAGTGCACTCGTATTTCCGAGATCTCGCGCGGAGACAAAAAAGGCCGCTCGGATGAGCGGCCTTTGCTAAAGTGGCTCGTGCGGAGCGAGGGAGTTACTTGAGCGCCTGCAACTGCTCGACCGTGAACGGGCCGCGGGCGCCAAGTTCCGCGCGGATGGCGGCCACCTGTTCCGCCGTGACGGCGGGAGCGTCGTTGCCCCATTCGGAACGGATGTAGGTCAAAACGTTCGCGATCTGGTCGTCACGCAGGATGCCACCGAAGGGCGTCATGGCGTTGTTGTAGGTGTTGCCCTTGACCGTGATGGGGCCGTTCAAGCCATGGAGCACGATGGCGATCATCTGCTTCTCGTGCTGCGGCTCAAGCACCCACTCGGAACCGGCGAGCGGCGGGTAGACTCCGGCGACGCCCTGCCCGTTGGCCTGGTGGCACGTCATGCAATTCGCGGTGAACACGCGCTTGCCGAGCATGGCCGGCGTGATGACCGGACCGGTGGCGGCCTTTGGCGAGGGCTTCTGATTCTCGTTGTAGATCAGCGCGTCGAAGCGGGACGAGTAGTGCGCCAGGTAGATCGAGCCGAAGAAGACCGCGGTGCACATGATGCCGAGCAGCACGAGCGGGAAGCGCGGGTTGCCCTCGGCCTTCTCGGGCTTCTGGACCTGCAAACGCGCGTGAACCTGCTGGATGCTCTCGTCGGACGCGCCGGATTGCTCGAGGTGAGAATGATTTTCGGAGCTCATCTTAATGGCCTCCCTCCTTCTTCGCCTCGCCCTTGGGCACTTCGGCGACGAATGGTCTGGCCTCGGGATATTCGTAGGAATCGTTCAGGCTGCGCAGGTAGGCGACGAGCGCGGTGGCGCGCGGCGTCGGGACCACTTCGTAGCCGGCGGGCGGGGCGTATTTGCTCGAGAGCTTCAGCGCGTGCGGCGACGCCTGGCCCGGGCGAATCTTGCGCACCTCAAAAAGAAAATCGTAGGCCGGCATGTTGGTGCCGGGCGCCTGGCTCTGCGGGGCGTAGAGCAGGTTGTAGAAATATTCCTCGTTCGCGTAGGCGCGCGCCCCCGCGTTGCGCAGATCGGGTCCGATTCGGCTGTGGCCGAGGAACACGGTCTGCTCGCGGATGTAGTCGCGCGCGACGCTCTGGCGGACGCCCCATTGGCGGGCAATGTCGCCGCCGAAACCGTCGCGCCGCACTTGTTGCGTGTGGCACGAGACGCAACCCAGGTCCTGATAAACCAGGCGCCCGCGATCAGCGAGGCCGGTCAACGGCGCCGGGTGAAGGGTTTCCTCGATCGGGTCCTTGTATTGGGCGAGCGAGCCGAATTGGTTGTGCGCGGAGAGCAACACCGCGGCCCAGGAAAGGGCGAGCACCGCGAAACCGCCGAAGAAGAGGACGAGGCCGTTTTTCATGCGTGGCCCTCCACGGTCGCACCGGCGAGAGCCGGCGGATTGCGGAATTCGGCGCGCGCGCCGGTCGAGGTGACGGCGCCAAACGCGGTCCAGAAGAAGTTGATCGCGAACGCGAGGTGTCCGGTGAGGAGGACCATGAAAGCGACGGAGCGGAACATCAGCCACGGTTTGAGCGCGGCGGTGATCTCACTGAACGGCACGGTGGTGTTGTTCAGCAGATGCCCCTGCTGCCAGCCCGCGTAGCCGAGGCCGACCGTGAGCAACAGGATGCCCGCAACGGTGCAGTAGTAGTGGGCCTTGACCAGCGCGGACGAGTGCCACGCCACTCCGGCGAGACGCGGCACGATGAAGTAGGCGGCGCCGAACATCGCGGTGGCGAAGCAAGCGTAGGAAATCATCCAATCGCGCAGTTCCGGGATGAGCGTGAACTGCGTGTTCATCGCGAAGCCGCGGACGGACAGCGCAAAGTTCATCACGGAGGAAAACGCGAAGGCCAGCACGCTGACGAAAATGAACTTCAAGGTGATGCTATTTTTCAGTGCCTCGAAGTTCCCGCGCAACGTGCCGAAGAAACTCTTCAGAACGATGATGACGGCGACCACCAGCATGAAGTTCGCCACCGCACCGAGCGTCGCGACCCAGGAAGGCACCGGTCCGCCGATCAGACGCGAGCCGCCGGCGAAGGCGCTCGTGAGAAGCAGCCACCAGAAACCGATCGGCGCGAGGTAGTAGTCGTGCACCGGCTTGCCCGTGATCTTCGGGAGGAAGTAATAGGCCGCGGCCAGGGCGAGCGGCGTGAACCAGAGTCCGTAGATGCCGTTCACATACCAGGCGTTGACGATTGCCTGCACGGTGCCGTGCGTCGGCGTGCCAAAGAGCATCACCTGCGCGATGGCGTAGAGCCACGGGAAGAAAATGACCGCAGCGAAAATATACCACTGCGACGCGTAAACGTTCTCGGTGTTGCGCACGCTGAACGTCGTGATCGCCCACACGCCCATCAGCGCGTAGGAGCCGAGAAGCATCAGCGTGACCCAGCGCGGGAACTCGAGGAGTTCGAACGAGGTCGTGCCGCCGATGAAGATGCCGAGCATGCCGAGACCGACGGTGATGTTCCACGCCTTGCAGGCGACGATGAGCCAGCCGCCGTGGCGAAGCGCGGCAGCGGAGAGGCGCGCCATCATCCAGAGCGCGAAGCCGAGGCCGGCATTCACGCCCCAGCCGTAGAGGAGCACAGACTGCGCGGCGGCGGCGACGCGGCCGTAGGTGAACCACTCGCAGCCGGCAAGGAAGCTCAGGAACTCCGGCGTGTGCAGCTGGATCGCGGCGATGAGTTGGAGCGCGCCGCCGATCACCAGCCAGGCGAGGGCCTGGCTGAAGAACACGAGCACGGGCCACCTGGCAGAGGCGTCGATCTCCTGTTGCTCGGCACGAGCGAGGTTGTCGGTGGAATTCATCGGCAAAATTACTTCTTCGCGTGGTCGCGGACCGTGAGCTTCATCGCTTGGTCGATCGGGATGCGGGCGATGCCCTTCGGCTGGTCGATCCACCCGTAGGTGGTGGCCTGCACGCGTTCCTTTTGGTGGAGATCCTCAAGCGCCTTGGCACGGCCTTCGGCGGTGAACTTCCAGCGCGCGGCCTCCTCGAAATCGGCGGGATTGGCCGTGCCGCGGATGTTGAACGGTGCGGCAGGCTGATAATAGCGATTGATCAGCCAACCGCAGAACACGGCGGCGAGGACGATCAGGACGGCGGTGAAGACCGGCGTGCGCTGCGGAAAGGCGTAGGCTTGCGGGTGGTCACTCATGTTAGTGCGTCGGTTGAGCAGCGCCTTCCGGCGGAGCGCTGGCTTCGTGGTGCGTCAGCGACTCCTCGATGCGCGGGTCGCGAATTGGGATGAGTTTCGCGGTCGGGAAGCTGCGGAGATAGGCCCAGACAAAGATGCCGCCGATGCCGATGACCGCAGTGAGGTTCCAGATGAGGCCGCTCTGGAGGAACGGCGCCGGATCACCGAGCGTGTTCTTCTTCGCCGGCATGATGTTGTAGCAAAGGTCGATCAGGAACACGAAGGCGATGAACACGCCGATCCACGGAATGATGCTCTTCGTGACCTTGTAGCGGTAGGACAGCAGCGCGAAGAACGGCGCGAAGAAATGGCCGAAGAGGAGGAACATGCCGACCCAGCCCCATTGGTTGAACTGGCCGTCGCTGTTGTTCATTTCGCGGACGTTATACCAGAACGTTTCCTCGGGAATGTTGGCATTCCAGATGAGGAAGTATTGGGAGAACGTCACGTAGGCCCAGAACACCGTGAAAGCCAACATGAGCTGGCCGATGCTGTGGAGGTGATTGTTGTTGAGGATGCCCTTGTAGTCGCCACGCGCGTAGAGCCAGACCATCAGCACGACGCCGAGGGAGAGCGCGGCGCGCACGCAGTTCGCGAAGAACCACACGCCATACATCGTGGAGAACCAGTGATACTCCATCGATTTCACCCAAAGAATGATGCAGGCCGTGAGCGTGAAGGCCGTCAGCGGCAGACCGATCGCGGACCACTTGCGCGAGGAATATGTCCAGCGCAGATCGCCGTCCTTGTCTTGCGCGAAGGAATTGCGGCGGAACCGGGTGCTGAGGAACCACCACGCGAGGAACGAGAAGATCGTGCAGCCAGTGAAGAAATTGCGGTTCAGGAAGGCCGCTTTCTTGCTCCAGAGCGGATCGTCGCCGACCGTGCCGTGGCCGCCGACCTGCGCGAGGTCGAACGTCGGATCCATCCATTTCCAAATCCACGTGGGATTGGTCCAGGCGACGACGAGCATCGGCACGAAGAGCAACATCAGCCACGGGAAAACCGACAGGACGTGCTCGAACTGGCGGCGGATGACCGTTGACCAGCCGGCGTCGAAGATGTGGTGGATCATCACGAGCAGCAGCACGCCGAGCGCGAGGCCGGTCCAGAACGTGATGCCGACGAGCCACGAGGTGGCGACGGTGGCGGGCTTATCGACGAACGCGCCGACGAGCGTCAGCACGATGCCGGCGACGCCGATGCCGAGCGCCGTGGTCGTTTTCGGTGCGGTGGACGCGGCGGAAGAAGAGTGCGAATGCGAGGCCATGTTACTTCAGCTCCCCCCGTTGCTCGAGCGGGACATCGTTGATCGAAGCGTGGTGTGCGCGCTGGAGGGCGCGCATGTAAGCGACGACGGCCCAGCGCTCGTCCGGCGTGAGTTTGTCGCCGTAGGGCATCATGGTGTTCTTGCCGTGCGTGATTGTGTTGAAGATCTCGCCCTCGGGCATGTCGCGGAGGCGCGGGTCGTGGTAGGTCGGCGTCGCGACCATGCCGTATTGCTTGGTGATGCCGTTGCCGTCGCCGAGCGCACCGTGACACGGCGCGCAGTAGATCATGTAACGGTTCTGACCGCGCGAAATCATCGTCTCGCTCACTTCGATCGGGAAACCGCGGACAAAAGTGCCATCAGCCGCCTTGCCGGCAAAGCGTGCATCATCGGCGCGGAGGAACATCGGATCGGCGGCGCCGACTTCGCTGCGGCCGCGCGGCACGGTGCCGGCGACCTGCGGGCGGTCGGTGCGACCGTCGGCGAAAAATTTCGATTCCGCCTGCGGCTTGTAATGGCCCTGGCGATCCATGTCGGGGAAAACCTCGATCGGCGGCTGCGTGGAGCGCAGGCCGCGGAAGCCCATGACCGACACGGTGAGCACGACGGCGAAGAGGAGGGTGTAGTAGGCGTAACGCATGTTAGTCCTCCACCTCGGCGATGTCCTTGCCGCCGATCTTCGCGAGAAACTCGCGGGTCGCGGTGGCGTTGAATTTCGGGTCGTTGGCCTCGATCACGATGAAAAAGCGGTCGTCGAGCGCGCGCACGAATTGTGGCGCGGTCATCAGCGGGTGGTGGTGGCGCGGCAGGCCGTTGATGACGAACATGCCGATGATCGTAGCGAAGGCCGTGAAGAGAATCGTCAGCTCATAGCTCACCGGAAAGGCGAACATGGGTGAGAAGTAGGGTTTGCCGCCGACAATCAGCGGGTAGTCGTAGGCATTCGTCCACCAGATCATGGTCATGCCGGTGAAGAAGCCCGTGATGCCGCCGCACAGCGACACGCGCGGCACGCGCGAGCGGCGGATGCCCATGGCGGCGTCGAGGCCGTGCACCGGGAACGGCGTGAGCGCGTCCCATTGCGAGAAGCCCGCGTCGCGCACTTTTTCGCACGCATGGTAAATCTCCGGCGTGGTGTCGAAGGCGGCGATGAGTCCGTAAGTCTTTTTCATGGGTCAGGCCTCCTGGATTAGTGGCCCGTGCCGTGCGGATCGGCTTGCGGGATGATCGCCTTCACTTCCGACATCGGCATGATCGGCACGAAGCGGATGAAGAGGAGGAACAGGAACGAGAAGACGCCGAACGTCCCGAAGAACGTGAACACTTCGACGATCGACGGAGAGTAGTAACCCCACGACGACGGCAGGAAGTCGCGGGCGAGCGAGGTCACGATAATGACGAAGCGCTCGAACCACATGCCGACGTTGACGAAGATCGAGAGGATCCAGACGAGCGTGGTGTTCTCGCGAATCTTCTTAAACCAGAAGAACTGCGGCGTGATCACGTTGCACGTAATCATGATCCAGTAGGCCCACGCGTAGTGGCCGAACGCGCGATTGATGAACGCGAAGCCTTCATACGGATTCGCGCCATACCACGCGATGAAGAACTCCATGCCGTAGGCGTAGCCGACCATCGTGCCGGTCGCCAAAGTGATCTTACACATGCAGTCGATGTGATACTGCGTGATGAGATCCTCGAGGCGGTAGATGGCGCGCAGCGGGAGCATCAGCGTCATCACCATGCCGAAGCCCGAGAAGATCGCGCCGGCGACGAAGTAAGGCGGGAAGATCGTCGTGTGCCAGCCCGGGAGCAGCGACACGGCGAAGTCGAACGAAACGATCGTGTGCACCGAGAGCACGAGCGGGGTGCTGATGCCGGCGAGGATGAGGTAGGCCATCTCGTAGTTGCTCCAGTGGCGGTTGGAGCCGCGCCAGCCCATGGCGAAGAAGCCGTAGAGGCGCGCCTTGACCAGCTTGCCCGCGGCCGTGAAGCGGTCGCGCAGGGTGCCGAGGTCGGGGATGAGGCCGATATACCAGAAGAGCACCGAGACGGTGCCGTAGGTCGAGACCGCGAACACGTCCCACTCGAGCGGCGAACGGAAGTTCTGCCAGATGTAGTTGGCGTTCGGGAT
>PNJQ01000077.1 GCA_013821985.1 Opitutus sp. | reverse complement strand
GCCGACGAACTGTTCGGCGACCGCGCCGTTCTTGAAAAGGAGCAAGGTCGGGATGGCGCGCACGCCGAATTGCGCGGCGAGGTCGCCGTTGTCATCGACATTGACCTTCGCGATCTGGAGCTTGCCGGCCAGTTCCGTGGAAAGGTCTTCGAGGATCGGCGCGATGGCCTTGCAGGGGCCGCACCAGGGCGCCCAGAAGTCAACGAGGACGGGCGTCGCGCCGGCGATGGCGGTCTTGAAGTTGGTGGAGTCGAGTTGGAGGATATTCGCGGCCATGTTGGGGAGGAATGAAGCTGGTTTTCGGGGAAACTCAACTGCGCGGCTCAGCGCGGCGTCGATTTGTGGATGATTTCCGCGAGCTCCTGGGGCTCGACGGCGCGCAGGTCCTTGCCGCGATGCTGGAGTTCCTCGAAAGTCTTGATGACGGTCTCGGTCATGCGGCCGTGCGTCTCCTCTGAGCCGCCGAGGATGGTGAATTGCTCCGCCTGCGTGATGCGCTTGTGGCCATCCTCGTTGTCGAGGCCGACGCCGAGCAGGTGGGCCTGCGCTTTCGGCTTGGTCTTCGCGAGGGACTTAGACGGACGGCGGCGGGGCGTCTTTTTCATGGTGCGGCGTGACGGTGCGCGGCTCGCCCGGTGTTTCAAGTGCGATTTGATCGGTGGCGGCGGCGGTGGGCGTGGGCTCGTCGGACACGAGCGGGATGATCGGCGTGTTTTCGTCCACGGCGGTGCAATGGATGTCGGCGAACGCCTCGTCCTGGCGCAGCGTGAGTTTGCGCAGGCGCGTGAGTTCGAGCAACGCGAGGAAAGTCGCGACGAGCTTACGGAGGGAAATTTTCTCCGGGAACAGGCTCGAAAAAGTGAACTCCTTGCGCGTCTGCAGCTGTCCGAGGATGTATTCCATCTGATCGGAGACGGTGACCTGCTCCGCGTGAATCTGGCCGACGACGAGTTTTTCGGCGAGGCGACGGAGGATGAGATTAAAGCTGTTCCAGAGTTCGATGCGATCGACGTGCTTGAGCGGGCGTTCGGAGGCCGGCGCGAAAGCGGAGGCGGGGCGGGCGAGCATGTCCTGTGCGTCGCGGGCCATTTCGCCGAGCTTGGCGGAAGCTTCCTTGAATTTCTTGTATTGGAGGAGCTGGTGAACAAGCTCCCAACGCGGATCGAGTTCCTCATCGTCGGCGTTCGGGTCGATCGCCTGCTGGTGCTTCGGGAGCAACATGCGGCTTTTGATCTCCATCAGTGTCGCCGCCATGACGAAGAACTCGCCCGCGACCTCGAGTTGCAGGTCCTTCATCGTGTAGAGGACCTCGAGATATTGCTTGGTCACCGAGGCGATCGGGATGTCGTAAATATCGAGTTCGTTCTTCCGGAGCAGGAAAAGCAGCAGGTCCAACGGACCCTCGAACACGGGGAGTTTGATGCGATAATCGGCTTCAGCGACCACGGGCCGAGTCGAGGGAGCGCCCGGCGGGCGCGCAAGGGGGAAATCGCTTCACGCCGCGGCGGTCCGGCGGAAGATGGCCACGTAGAATCCGTCGCTGTCGCGCGTGCCCGGCAGAAGTGTCGTGCCGAGCCCGTCGCACACCCCGCCGAAATCGCGCGCCGGGCGCTCGGCGGAAAAATCCGATTGCTGGGCCAGAAATGCGGCCGCGACTTCGTGATTCTCTGTCCGCGTGAGCGAGCAGGTCGCATAAACGAGCACGCCGCCCGGCTTCACGCGCGGGGCCTGCTCCCTGAGGATCTGCCGCTGGAGTGTGGCGAACTCGGCGAGCGTCTCGGGCTTCGTAAACCACTTCATGTGCGGCAGGCGTCGCCAGGTGCCCGTGCCCGAACACGGTGCGTCCACCAAGACGCCATCGTAGCCGGACCTGGCGGCCGCGCCAGGATGAGTGATCCGCACATTGGCGAGGCGCGCGCGCGCGGCGCGGTCGCGGAGTTCCTCGAGCGTGCCGGTGCGGATATCGCTGGCATCGACGCGGCCGATTTCTCCCACGCCGTGCGCGAGTTGAAGCGTCTTGCCGCCAGCGCCGGCACAGGCGTCGAGCCAGATTTGCCCCGTCGCGATCGGTGCGTGCGCGAGCACGAGTTGCGAGCCGAGGTCCTGAATTTCGACGAATCCGCGCCGATACGCGTCGCTGCCGGCGACTTCGGCATTGGGCGGCAGGGCGAACGCGTCGGGCAATTCAGCCGACGCTCGCGCCGCCCAACCGCGGCGTTTGAATTCATCGAGCACCATCGCGTGGTCCTGCGTTTGCAGGCGCACCCAGAGCGGCGCGCGCGCGAGGAGCGCGTCGAGGTGCGGCGACGCAAATACCGCCGGGCACTCGGCGCGGAGCCACGCCGGGAGCAATGCGGAGGATTCGAACGGCGCAGCATCAGCCGCACGCGCCGGCGTCGCCGCTTCCGCCCCACCGGCGCCGGCCGCTCGAGGGTGGATCGGACGAATAGCGGTGAAGCGTGCGCGGAGCACGGCTGATTTTTCGGCGAGGGTCGGGGGCGTGGGTGGCCAGTCGGCGAGGAGCGCGGCGCGGAACCCGGTTGTTTCCTTCAACTCGGGCGCGAGCCACGCGATCAGTTGCGTGGCGCGATTCTCGTCGGACGCGAGCAGTGGCTGCACCCACGGCAGGTAGCGGATCGCGGTGTAGATCAGCTCGCGGTAGAGACGGCGGTCGCGCGAGCCGAACGCGCGATGGCGGCCGAGGAGATCCTTGATGCGGCGCGGAAGAGCGCTGTCGCGCTCGAGATGGGGCAACACCTGCGCGAGCAGTCCGAGCAACGTGCGCTGCTGGTTGGCGACGATGCGCGGGTTGAGCGGGTTTCCCGAATGACCGGCCGGAAGCGGCATCGGATCAGAATTTCAGCAGTTCAACTTCGACGTTGAAACCGAAGGAGCTTTCGCGCCGCGGGCCTTCGAAGAAGGACGCTTCGTATTTGACCGCCCAAGTCTGCCCGAGGCGCTGCCAGACGCCGTAGGTCTGCTCGTTGAAGCGGCTGCGTTTCACGTCGTAGCGCCAGCGGCCGACGACATCGAAGACCTCGTTGAGGCGCTGGCGGTAATCGAGCGCGTATTCCTCGTAGTCGTTCCGCAGGAAATGCGAGCTGACGCGGACGGACCACCACTCCTGGTCGATGAGTTCGAGCGCGTAATTGAGTTCCTGATTCGTCGAATTTTGCGGCGTGAAACGCTGATAAACTTCGAGGCGCATCCACGTGGCAGGCATCACGGCGATCTCGGTGTGAATGTCGGACAGCGGACGCTGACCGGCAGAACGCGAGAAGCGGTAATCCGCGGCGAGGTTGAAGGTCGCGAGGTCGCGTGAGCCGTAGAGTTTGTCGCGCGTTTGCAGGGTCTGGTAAAGACTGAGGCGGAGCGTGTCGAGCCGGTCGAGATCGTCGATGTTGCGCTGGTCGGCGATCGAGAGCGGCTGGAGGTAGGTGGAGAAAACGCGGCGGTCGATGTTTGGAATGTAGGCGCGGCCGTCGTCGGCTTTCGGCGCGTAGCGGTAGGAGAGGCGCGGTTCGACGAGGTGGCGCAAACCGTCGATCTCCCACGCGTCGTTCTTGTAGTCGAAGGTGGCGCTGGAGCGAAAGCGCGCGTCGAAGCCGATCTCGCCGATCGTGCGCGTGTATTCGTCTTTGCCGCCGCGCGCATCGGCATAGTGCGTGACGCGTCCGCCGGCGACCGGCGTGAAGGTGAACCACGGTGCGGGGGCGAAGGGCCGTTCGAGGCCGTAATACGCATCGAGCCGCGTCGAGCGTTGCTGCGGCACGTTGAGAAAGGCGTCTTCCTCGAGCACGGCGAAACTGGCGGTGGCGCGCTCGTAGAATCCGGCCGGGGCCGCGTGGGGGAGCAGGTCGAAGCGGATTTCCGGCAGACGCTCCTGGATGCGATGGTAGCGATTGGGGTGCACGCGCGCGAAAGCGCTGACCAGGAAATTGTCGCCTGCGTAAACGCCCTCGAGAAACGAATCGGGCTGTTGCACGGGAAAGAAATTGCGGGGACGAAAATCACGTTGGATTTCAGAATCGCTCCAGTAGGTGAACTGGCCGTTGAGGCTCACGCGCGAGCCGAGTTGCTGGCGATGCCAGGCCTCGATGAAGCTGCGCTCCTCCGGCACCGGCGCGCCGAGAATGTCCGTCAGCCGGTCGCCATGGTCGTTGATGTAGCCGCTGGTGAAGTTGCCCCGGACGAAATTGTCGTCGCCGCCGTGCCGATACGCCGCGGCGGGCCCGATCATGAATCCGCGCGCGCTGTAGAGGCCGACGTCGGCGCCAAGACGGACGCCGAGCGCGACGGGAATGCGCAAGTCGGCTTCGCCGAAGAGGCCGAGATTTCGGCGGTAGCCGACTTTGGCCATGAAATACGAGATGAGGTCGGTCCGGAGATCGTGTTCGAAATGCGGCAGGTTGATGAAGTGGCCGCCGAGCAAACCGAGTTGCAGGCCTTCGCCCGCGACGATCCGGCCCTGCTGATAGGTGACGCGCCGGGCCTTGATTGACGGAGCATAGGCAGCGTCCTCGCGGAAAAAGATGGTGGCGTTGGTGAACACCATTCTGTCGAAGGTGCCTTCGACGGACTCACCCGTCAGGTAGATCGGGAACTCGCCGACGCGCAGATTGCGCACCTGCAAGAAGCCGGTGGTGAGATTGTAGATGCCTTCGTCGGCCACGAGACGGCGGCCGACGTTGGTGAGGATGAAACGCCCCTTGGCCGTGACGCTGTTCGCGGCGCGGTCGTATCGGATCTCGTCGGCGGTGAGAATGATGTCCCCATAGACGAGGCGGGCGTCCCCGCGGAGGACGAGTTGCTTCGTGGCGTCGTCATAGACCGTTTCGCGGCCGGTCGCGTCGGGCAGGCGGACGATCGGGGCCGGCTCGGTCTGAGCGCGCAAGAATGCAGCCGGCACGAGGGCGGCGCACAGCAGGGCGGCGAGGAGTCGGGTCACGCGACGAAACATGACACGTGAACTGCCGGGTGGTTCACTGCGGGGCAATGCCGATTTGCACAGTCGGGGAGAGGATTTGCGCTAGACGGTGCGGGGCGCTTGGCCAAAGGTGGCGCACGTGATCATTCCGCCGCACGAGCTCGCCGCGTTTTTGGAAAATCGACAGGGCAATCCGCACGCGTGGCTCGGCATGCACCCCGCGACGCTCGGGCGCAAGAAGGGTGTGGTGGTGCGCGCGTTGTTGCGCGGCGCGGTGAAGTGCGAGTGCGTGGAACTCGACGTCCCCGGAACGAAGTCCCACGCGCTGACGATGCTCGCGCCGGAGGGGTTCTTCGAGGGCTTCATCGGCGGGAAGAAGGACGTTTTCCGCTATCAGCTGCGCTATGAAACGTCGTGGGGCGAGATCCACCAGATCTATAACGCCTACTCGTTCCTGCCGACACTGAGCGCGCAGGATCTCTATCTGTTCAACGAGGGCAACGAGCACCGCATCTACGAAAAGCTCGGCGCGCATCCGCGCAAACTCGGCGAAGTGCCGGGCGTCGCCTTTGCGGTGTGGGCACCGAGTGCGTCGCGCGTTTCGGTCGTGGGCAATTTCAACGGCTGGGACACGCGCTATCACCCGATGCGGCCGCTCGGCGCGTCCGGCGTATGGGAACTGTTCGTGCCGGGCCTGCACGAGGGCGAACTCTACAAATTCGCCGTATGGGACCAACAGGGGCACATGCGGATGAAGACCGATCCGTATGGTACGTATTTCGAGGCGCCGCCGAACAACGCCGCGATCGTCTGCGCGACGGATCACCACACGTGGGGCGACGGCGAGTGGATCGCGCGGCGAGCGGAACAAGCGGGGAAGGTGGACCGTCCGATGTCGATCTACGAGGTCCATCTCGGTTCGTGGCGGCGCAATCCCGAGGACGGCGACCGTCCGCTGACGTATCGTGAGCTTGCGCCCGCCCTGGCCGATTACGTGACCCAGATGGGCTTCACCCACATCGAGGTGATGCCCGTCGCGGAATATCCCTACACCGGCTCATGGGGTTATCAGGTGAGCGGCTATTTCGCGCCGACGCATCGCTTCGGCCCGCCGGAGGATTTCCAGTTTTTCGTCGATCACCTGCACCAGCGCGGCATCGGCATCATCCTCGATTGGGTGCCGGCGCATTTTCCGCGCGACAGCTTCGCGCTCGCTCAATTCGACGGCACGCACCTCTACGAACACGCGGACCCGCGGCTCGGCGCGCACATGGATTGGGGCACGCTGATCTTCAACTACGGCCGGCACGAGGTGCGGTGTTTCCTCATCGCGAGCGCGCTGTCGTGGCTCGAGCGGTTCCACATCGATGGCCTGCGGGTCGATGCGGTCGCGTCGATGTTGTATCTCGATTACTCCCGCAAGGCCGGCGAATGGATCCCCAACCGCTACGGTGGGCGTGAGAATCTGGAGGCGATCTCGTTCCTCCGGCAGGTGAACGATCTGGTGCACCAGTATTATCCGGGCGCGGTGATGATCGCCGAGGAATCGACCGCGTTTCCGCTCGTGAGCCGGCCGACGAAGGTCGGCGGACTCGGCTTCGACTACAAGTGGAACATGGGCCTGATGCACGACACGCTCGCGTATTTCCAGAAGGACCCGATCCACCGCAAATGGGCGCACGACAAGCTGACGTTCGGGATGGTCTATCAATATTCCGAGAACTTCATCACCGTGTATTCGCACGATGAGGTCGTGCATCTGAAGGCCTCGATGCTCGGCAAGATGGGAGCCGGCGCACCGGAACAAAAAGCCGCAAATCTCCGCGCGCTCTACAGCCTCATCTGGACGTATCCGGGCAAAAAGCTGCTCTTCATGGGCGGCGAGTTCGGCCAGTGGCGCGAATGGAATCACGACGCGAGTCTCGACTGGCACTTGCTCGATTTGCCCGAGCACCGCGGCATCCAGTCGCTCGTGCGCGACCTCAACCGCCTTTATCTCAACGAGTCCACGCTCTCGACGAACGATTTCAATCCTGCGGCGTTCCGCTGGGTCAACGCGAACGACGGCGACAATTCGGTCCTGAGTTTTGCCCGTCTCGATCCGGCGGGTGGCGCGGCGTTTCTCGTCGTCGGCAATTTCACGCCGGTGACGCGGACCGCTTACCGCGTCGGCGTGCCGCAGGCCGGCCATTGGAGTGAAGTGCTTAATTCCGACGCGGACGTTTACGGCGGCAGTGGCGCGGGCAATTTTGGCGGCAAGGATTCCGAACCCATTCACGCGGACGGCTGCGAGCAATCCCTCGCTCTCACGCTGCCCGGCCTCAGCACGATCGTGCTGAAGTGGGCCGCGGCAAATTAGCGCGGGTCCAGGATGCAGGAGCCTGCTTGCAGGCGACTTGGATCTGCGCACGCGAAAAGGCGCGGGGATGTTTTTCCGCCTGCGAGCAGGCACCGACGAGTTTGACCCCCGAATTCCCGTCGCCGGCCGACGCTACTTCACGCGCGCGAAATCCGCATAAACCAGCCGCACGTCCTCGTTGATCGGCACGAGGAAAAACATCCGGCCGCGAAACCGCGAGGTGACTTCAAGCGGGAGCGGGGGCGCTTCGTCGGTCGGCGGTGCGAAAAGCGTCGTCACCGCGAGTTCGTGCATGCGGACACCCATCGCGGGCGCGAACGGCTCAAAGAGGCGCAGCACGCTCCGCTCGACGGCGGCGGGCGATTTACGCACGGAGAGTTCGAGGAAAACGTGCGCAAGCAGCGGCTGGTCGATGTCGCCGCGGAAGCGCACCTGGAACTCCGCCCGCTCGCCATCCTCGCGGAGCAGTTCCGCGGATTCGACGTCGAGATCGCCGCGTTCGAACGTCGCGCGCGCGCCGGTGGGCGCGTTGCCGGCTTTGTAGCGCCGGTAGCGCTCGATATCCTCGGCGGTGGCGGCCTGGCCGTTGCGTTGCAGCAGCGTCCACTCGCCCCCGCGGGGGCGCGACGGATCGAAGCGTTCGACCGAAACTTCGTCACCGCGCGTCGTGGTGACGGTGTAAGCCCAGCCGGCCGGCACCTCCGCGCTGAAGCGACTGACTGCTTCGCGCAAATAGTCCGGAGTGGCCGCGTGAATGGGCGTCGCCGTCGTCACGATCAGTCCGAACAGCAGAAGGGCGGAAGCGAGGCGCATTTTAGGGTGCGGGTGCGGCGCGGGCGATGAACCATTCGAAACGGCCGGAGAAACTCACGTTGCCGGCGGCGTCCTTGAGTTCGACGAGCACCGTGGCGACGCTGCGCGTGCGGGTGGCGAGATCGTTGACGAGGTGTTCGCGCGTGAAGGCGTCAGGCTCGGCGAACGCGAGCAGCGTGTCGGTCGCGGCCTGGCGGTATTTCAACTCCGCACCGCGGACCACCGCGAAGACGTGACCGTCGAGCGCAGGAAAATCGCGTTGCAGGCAGGCGGCGCTGGCGGCTTCGGCGAGTGCGAACTGCGCGGCGGCATGCATCGTGCCGATGTGGTTGCGCACCCGATCGCCGATCGGCAACTCGAGCAAATGCGCGGCTCCCGGCGGCGCAGGACGCAGGCCGAGCGCCTGGCTGAACGCGAGGTCGGTGGGCTTCACGCGCGAAGTGAACGCGGTCAGCGGCGCGCTTGGCAATGGCGTTTCCCGGTTCTCTAAGAAACCGCGCTCCGCCGCGTGGTGTGAGGTGATGAATGCCTTGCCCACCGACAACCTCACGGAGCGGTTCACCGTTCCGGCTTTCATCGCAGCGACGTTCCACGTCGTGTTGCTGTTCGCGCTCAACCTGCCCGCGCGTCCGCCGATCAGTGACGATCCGCCGGGACGCGTTGTCCTGCGGCCGTTCCCCAAGGAACTGCTCATCCCGCCGGTCAGCGACGCTCCGTCCGAAGCTACGGCACCGGTGCAGGCGCTCAAGCCCGGGCCGGTTCGTCCCGTGACCGAAGATCGCTCCACGCCGACGCCAACGGAGATCAGCCTGAATCCGGTGGACGCACCGGCGGCTCCTGCGGTGCCGGTCGATCTCACGACGATCCCCCGGGACGGCTGGGGCGACGGCACGCCGGGCAAACCCACTGGCGCACCGCTGGGCGCGCCGATTTTCAAACTCGACGATCTCGACCGCACGCCGCGTGCGAAGATGCAGCCCGCGCCGGAGTATCCGCTCGCGCTGCGTCAGGCCGCGATCGAAGGCCAGGTGCTCGTCGAATTCGACGTCGATGTTTCCGGGCGCGTCGTTTCCGCGCGCGCCGTGCAGGGGACGCACCGCGAATTCGAGGCCGCGGCGTTGCGCGCAATTCTGAAGTGGCGCTTCGAACCCGGGCGGAAAAACGGCCGGGCCGTTCCGTTCCGGATGGTGGTGCCGGTCGGGTTCAACCTAGGCGCCGACTGACGAGCCGGCCGTTCGGTCTGCGCGCGCTTCGAGGATGCGATTCACGCGGTCCACGAGGGTGCGCGGGCTGAACGGCTTGGTCAGGTAGTCGAGCGCGCCGAGTTCGAGCCCGAGGATGCGTGAGTCGCCGGAGGTCCACGCGGAGACGATCACGATGGGAATTGTCGCGGTCGCCGGCGTGCGGCGCAGGATTTCGCAGACGCCAAGGCCGTCGAGATCCGGCAGCATCAGATCGAGCAGAATGAGATCGGGTGGATCGTCGTGGATCGCCGTGAGCGCTTCCCAACCGTTCGCAGCGCCGGTCACGCGATGTCCGGCGCGCGCGAGGTGGTAGCGCGCGAGTTCGGCGATTTCGGGTTCGTCCTCGACGACCAGCAGGTGGGCAGCGCGCATGTCCGCATGATGGCGACGGAACGTGACGATCCCGTGGCACCGGAGTGACGTTTCGGCAAAAGAGCGGCGGATCCAACCGGCCGCACACAGTCGCTCACCAGCGATGAAACGCCGGATGCCCCGGCTGCACGGCGACGAAGGTGCCGCGGCAGGTCGCGCGGGGTTTGCCCCCGGCGGTCAGCGTGCCTTCGATCGTCGCGCGATCGGCGGAGGCTTCGACCACGCGCGCGACGAGTTCGATCGACCCGTCGGTCGGGCAGGGGCGCATCATCTTGATCGCGTAGTCGGCGGTGACGGTGCACGGCGGACGTTCGAGCCGGTTTTGTTGCATCAGGTGCCAGGCCGCGGTCCAGTTGCAGTGGCAGTCGAGGAGCGAGCCGATGATGCCGCCGTTCAGGACGCCAGGGAACGCCTCGTGATGCGGCGCGGGTCGCCAGGTGGCGACGACCTCGTCGCCGCGCACATGGCTTTGGACGTGCAGACCCTGGGCGTTGGCGGGGCCGCAGCCGAAACAAATACTGAGCGGCGAGAATCGTTCCTGGAGCGAAAGTGCGGACATGGCGGGACCGTGCGCGGAATTTCCGTGCTTGAAAAACCCAAAGTGCCGCGCGGCGGGGGCAATTCGTAATATTTTTAACTCGCTCTGTCCCGCGCGGCTACATCATCGTGCGGCGTCGGTTTCCCCTCACGCCATGGCGCGCAAAATCGCTTTCATTAATTACAAGGGCGGCGTCGGCAAGACCTCGCTGATCGTCAACACGGCGGCGGCACTCGCCCAACGCGGGCTGCGCACGCTGCTCTTCGATTTCGACACGCAATCGAACGCGAGCATCTGGCTCATGCGTCTCGAACGCTGGAACAAAATCAATGCCAGCGGCGCCGGCGCGATCTATTCGATCTTCGATCCCGGCACCGCGCGGGTAAAAGACCTCATCATCAAGGACGTCGTCGAAGGCAAGGAGGGCGAGAAACTGCTGCCCGGCCTCGATCTCGTGCCGACGACGTTCAACCTCGTCGATCTCGAGGGCGAATACAAACCCGACCCCAAGCGCCCGAGCTACGCGATTTTCCAGGAGCAACTCGCCGAGGTGGAGAAGGACTACGACGTCATCCTGTTCGACTGCCCGCCGAACATTTTGCGCGCTTCGCAGAACGGCATTTTTGTCGCGAACGAGATCTACGTGCCGTCCAACCCCGACGCACTCTCGCTCATCGGCTTCACGCTGCTGATCGAGAAACTCATGCGCTTCCAGCAAAGTTCGGCGAGCTTCCGCACGAGCGCAATGGGACCCGCCTCGCAGGTTTACGGCATCATTTTCAATTCGATCAAGACGAACACCGACATCGAGGTGCCGAAGATGCGCATGCAGCTTCGCCTGAATCAATTCAAGGCGCAGAAGCGCGGCTGCGCACCCAGCGCGAAGATTTTCAACACGCAGATTCGTGACGCGATGGTCGTGCGCCGCGCCGTGACGCTCGGCCTGCCGGTCAGTCTCGTCGGCACCGAAGGCACCGAGGCCGACAGCGTTTCGAATGATTACCGCCAGCTCGCCGCCGAGATCGTCGAGCACACGCCCGCCATTTAAGCCCCGCCCGCCATGCCGAAATTCACCGCCCAGGAATGGGACGATATCCGGAAGCGTTTCCACACGTCCATCATGGCTGACACCTCGCTCGTCAGCCTCGCGCAGAATCTCGACACGAAGGAATGGCCGATCAGCGGCGACGACGAGAAACCGTCCAAATACATCGACTTCAACTACGACGAGCTGCTGATGCTGCCCGAAATCGCCGGCAAATCGGACCGGGCGGACCACCTCATCGGCATCCTCAAGGAGACCCTCGCGTTCGATGACCCGTTCGGAGAAATGGTCGCGCAGGTCGAAGAATCCACCTCGAAGGAAAATCCCGTCCTGAAGACGCTCGGTCGCCTCGGCATTCCCGAGGCCTACCCGATGACCCTCGTCAACGTTTCCGACGCCACACGCGCCGTCTGCGCGTCCGAAGGTGCGAAGACGATGGGTGAATTCGCCAATCTCGCGCAGCAGATGTCCACGCGGGTCGTGATCGGCGGCGATTTTCGCGCGCTGCTCAATGCGCTCTCGCACGGCGATGAGTCAGGCATTGGCCAGTTTCTCCCGTTCCGCAAGGGCTCGAGCGGCCTGCATTTGCCCGAGGCGCTCGGACTCGCGTCGGCCAGCCTTTCGCGTCCCGAACAACTCGCATTGGCGAAAGCCTATGGCGCCAAGCTCTCGGCCGCCGATGCTGCCGCGGCGACTCCGCTGACCCCCGACCTGCAGGCGAAACTCGAGTCGCGCGTGAAAATTGCGATCAACGCGACGCTCGACTGGTTCAAAGCCGAAAAGGCCCTCCTCATCGCCGACCTCAATGCCGGCGGCTCGCTCGACCGCCATCTCGTCGTGATTGGCGACCCTGCCCGCGAGGCGATCGCTTCGCACCATTTTCTCGCCGCCGCCGGTCAGTCGGTGCAGGGACCCGTCGCGGACGAGCCGGAGAAAAAGGGCGGATTCTTCTCGCGCCTGTTCGGCCGCGGGTAAGATATCGGCTTCGTGGATAAACAGCCTCCGTCGCGTCCCGCGCCTTCGCCCGGCGCACCGTTTCCGCCGCCGGCCTTCGCCGCGCCTGGCCTGAAGGCGCCCGCAAAGATGATGGGCGGGGCCAAACCTCTCGTGTTGCCGCGTCGCGCCAGTCCGTTGCAGCGCGCCCAGGAAGCGTCCGCCGCCACCGCCGAGGCGCGCAAGTCAATCGACGCGATCTTTTCCCAGTCCCGTCCGCCCTGGGGCGGAGCTTCGACGCTGAGCGGCACGCAGGTGGACGAGCTGCAAAAAGCGATCCGCGCCCTCGAGGTGAAGCTCGCCGAACGCGACCTCGCCGTGGCGGATGCGCAGACCAAGCTCGCCGAGCGCGAACGCGAACTGGCCGAGGCCGAAGCCCTGCTCGCCGCCCGCGAACGCGTGATCGAAGCCGCTCGCAAGCAACCCGCCGCGGCGAACGAAAGCGTTTCCACCGAGCAGGCCGAGGCGCTGAAGAAACTGAAGGAGGAACTCGACCGCCAGGAGGCCTCGATCAAGGAGGCGCGCCAGGCGCTGAAAGAACGCGAGGAATTCATTGAACAGAGTGAAGGCATGTTGTTTTCCAAGATGCAGGCGCAGCAGGAAAAGGAGACGGAGCTGGAGCAGAAGGAGGAGGACCTGAAACGCACCGCGAAGCAAATGGGGCTCCTCAAGAACGAGCCGCCGCCGCCGATCGAAAAAGCCTAGGAACAAGAGAGTATTTGACCTTTCCAAGCTCCCGGCCCTTTGCTTTCACCCTTACACGAATGAATTTCCGTTCCGTCGCCCCCGTGGCCCTGCTGGCTGCCCTCGCGTTGCCCGCTTCCGCCCAATCCGCCGCCGAGCCCGAAGCTGCACCCCAGCGCGAGGAAGACCTGAATCTGACGCTCCCGACCGACGAATGGTATGTGCCGAAAAGCACGCTCCAGTTCGGCGTCCGCATGTTGTCCAAGGGCGCGAACGTGAAATTCGGCAATCTCGGCTCGGTCGCCCTGCGCGCCAGCGGTGCCGATGCAAACGGCAATTACAACTACGACAACGGCCGCGTGAGCAAGGATGCCGCCCGCTCGCCCTACGAAACGCCCTATGGTTTCCGCCAGGACAACGCCGACACCGCGGTCGGCACCGCCACACTTTACGGTGAGGACCTCGGCAATGGCCGCTACGCCGCGCACCGCGTCACGCGGGCCGAGGCCGGCGGTCCGTTGACCGACGTGGTCGTGGGTGAAGGCGTCAAATACGACCCGGCCTACAGCCGCGAATGGGCCGTCAACTCCGCCTCCCAGATCGACGGCACGCTCGTGCGGATGTCGAATTTCGGCGCCCGCTCGGACGGTGCCACCGCCGAAAAGGACGAGGGCATCAGCGGCGGCGTGGAAATGTCGCTCGGCCGCGCGATCGGCAAATTCGGACAAAAGACGGAGTGGGGCATCACCGCGGGCGTGGCGCTCAACACGCTCAATGCCAAGACCGGCGGCACCGTGCGTTCGACGCTGCTGACCTACACCGATATTTTCCGCCTCTCCGGTCCGGCGAACGGGGCGACCGGCGGCCCGACGTTTGTCGATTTCGACACCAGCACCGAGGCCAACGACAATTCGAACGAAACCACGGTCCCGATCGGCGCGACGCCGGAGTTGACCGGACAAACCTCTTCGTTGGTCGGCGGCGTGGACGTCGCCGGCAACTGGCAGATCAAGGGCGCTTACTTCCTCTTGCGCGTCGGACCGACGATTCGCACGCAGCTTTCGGAACGCTGGGGTTTGAGTGCGAGCGTCGGCCTGGCCGGTGCGTTCGCGGGCTCCCGTTACAGCGTCGTGGAGCAAATCACGGTCCCGGACCTCGCTGAACCGATCATCGACGACAAATTCAGCACCGAGTCGAAGTTTCTGCCCGGTTTTTATGCCGACCTGAATGTTGACTGGCTCGCCACCGAGCGCACCGGCCTGTTCGCCGGCGTGAACATGCAGCAACTCGGCACCTACGACCAGACGGTCGAGGGCCGCACCGCGAAAATCGACCTGGGCAACGCGATCGGCATCCGCGGCGGCATCAGCATCAAATTCTGAGCGCGCGACGCCCGCCAGCACGCAAGTGCTCGTCCAATTCTCGGGCCGGTCTCACGACCGGCCTTTTTATGGCCGACGGCTGAGCTGCCCGGCAAGGAGGATATAAAGCGCCCTGCGCCCGCGTCGTTTCGTCGCCTGCCGACCGGCTCGACAAAGAAATGCCGGCGCACTCGCTCGGCGACTCTCAGGTTTCCGCCCGCTCCAGATCCGCGAGCACGGCATCGACCGTGCGCAACTGGTCGGCCGGGAAGAGCGAGTTGATGCGGGTGATGACCTGCTGCACGAGACCATCCGGACACGAGGCGCCGCCGGTGATGAGCACGCGTTTTGGGCTCGTGTCGTTCTCCTGCCAGAGCGGATGCACCTCCACGTGTCCGCCCTTGCCATGTGCGGTGGCGGGAAAAACATAGTGCTCGATCTCGCAGCGCGAACGGATCGCGGCTTCGGACTGGATGAAAAATGCGCGGTCGCCGAGCCGCTGTTCGCAGACGCGGTAGAGCTGGTAGGTGTTCGAGCTGTTGCGCCCGCCGATGATGAACGCGGCGTCGAGCGGCTCGGCCAGCGCCTTGGCGAGCGCGTCCTGGTTGACCTGCGTGGCGTAACAGAGCGTGTCCTTCTTGCCCGCGCCGCCGACGTGGACCGGCCCTTCGGTCTCGCCGTAGCGGGCGACGAAGACGGTTTTGAAATAGTCGATGATCGCCGACGTCTCGTTCATCAGCAGCGTCGTCTGGTTCACGACGGCGAGCCGGTCGAGGTGCCGCGCGGGATCGAAGCCAGGCGTGTGCAGGCCGGCGAAGCGCTCGAGGATGATCGCGCGGCGTTCGGCTGTCGGCTGTGCGATGTAGTCGCCGAGCAGTTTTGCCTCGGCGAGATTGCGGATGATGATCGACGGCGCGTAACGGCGCGTGTTCGAGAAAGTCGCCTTGGTTTCCTCGTGCTCGCTCTTGCCGTGGATCACGACCGTGAAACCTTCGCGGCCGAACGAGCGCGCCGCCTTCCAGACCTTTTCCACGAGCATGCAGGTGGCGTCGTATTGCGCGACGCGGAGGCCCTTGCGCACGAGCCGTTTCTTGTCCTCGTCCGTCGCGCCGAACGCCGGGATGATCACCACGTCCTCGCTCGTCAGCGTGTCCCACAGCAGCGGTTCGCCGCTGCCGGGGTTGGCCGGTTTCCCCGCGATGGTGAAAGGCACGCCCTTGTCGGTCTGCAGATAACGCAGACCGCGGCGGAGAAGATCCTCGTTCACGAATGGATTGTGGATCAATTCGCTCAGCATGAAGACGCGGCGCGTTGGATTTTCCGCCAGCGATTCGTAGGCGCGCTCGATGGCGTTCTTCACCCCGAGGCAAAATCCGAAGTGACTCGGAATCACATAGCGCACGGCGCCAAAATTCAGCACGGCCGGTGAGGAGGCCGAACGTTCGTTCGTGCGGGCGAGCGCCTTGATGGCCTCGCACAGCTTGCTCTGGTAAAGCCCGCGCGCGGCGTCGTCCTGGGCGTAGATCGTGCGGTTGCGGTCCTTTTCGACGCGAAACTTGTAGATGTAGTCGTTCTCGCCGAGATGAAGGTAGGGCACCTCGATCAGATGAGGTTCGAGGCCGTCCAATGCCGCGGCGAGCAAGGGCGAGAGTTGCGCGCGCGCGGAGCCGAGTTGTTCGAGCGACCGGAACGCAATCCCCGCCGCGGGGCATCCGTCCGCGACCTGCACGAACGCCACGCGCCACTCGGCGCCCTCGCCGCGGACACTGAAAAATTCCGCGGGCGGTGTGTGCTGTGGAAATGCCGCGTCGAGCCGCGCGAGCGCGTCGGAGCCGGCAAAAGCAGCGCCGAGTTGCGCGCCCTCGACCCGCACCGCGAGTTGGTTGCTCGGATTGAACGCGAGAAGGAGCGGCAGTTGTTCGGCGGCGACAGGCACGAGGCAACGGAAGCACATTGTCCGGACGGGTCAACCAGCGGGTGCGCGGCGCCAACGCGGCACGGCGAAAATTGTCTGATGCCGGGAGTTTTCGCTCAGCGGCGTGGCCCATTGATGTGCGGAGGGACCTGCGCGTGCCGCCGGGCCGGGGCGCTTCGGAATTCTTTTCCCGACTGTGCTCTTCCGCGCCGCGCGCAGCTTGCGTCGCGGAGCGCAATCCGCGATGCTGCGCGGATGAATTTGGAGGAACTTCGCCGCAATTACGCGTCCCGCTCGCTCGACTTGCCGGATCTGCATGCGAGCCCTTTCGCGCAGTTCGATCTCTGGATGCGCGAGGCGATTGAGACGCAGGTGCTCGAGCCCAACGCGATGTCGCTTGCGACGGTCGATGCCGCCGGGCAGCCCACTTTGCGCACGGTGTTGCTCAAGGGTTTCGACGAGCGCGGTTTTGTTTTCTACACCAATTATGAGAGCAACAAGGCGCGCGAGCTCACCGCCAATCCGCGGGTCGCGCTGCTGTTTCCGTGGCTGCCGTTGGAACGACAGGTGAGCGTGACGGGAGTGGCGGCGAGGATTTCGGCCGCGGAGTCGCTGAAGTATTTTCTCTCGCGGCCGCGCGACAGCCAGATTGGAGCATGGGCGTCGCGGCAGAGCCAGGTGATCACGACGCGCTCGTTGCTCGAACAAAAATTCGCGGAGATGAAGGCGAAGTTCGCGCAGGGAGAAATCCCGCTGCCGACGAACTGGGGCGGCTACCGCGTGGCGCCGGAGACGTTCGAATTCTGGCAGGGGCGGCCGAGCCGGTTGCACGACCGCTTCGTTTATCGGAAGAATGCGGCGGCAGCGTGGACGATCGAACGCTTGATGCCGTGAGGGAGCGCCGATTTTGCGGCGAATTTCGCGGAGGCGACGACGGAGCGGGCCTTTCACTCCGCTTCGTAGGGGCACGCCTCGTGCACGCCCGCGCGGTGAATGAGATGCTCGAAACGGGCGCGGACGAGCCGCGCCCCTACCGTCCGCCGGAACGCGCGGGATTGCCGCTGGAAGCCGACGCTGCTGTCAGGCCTTGCCGCCGTAGGAAACGTAATCGTCGTAGTCGAGCCGGTCAAAATACGTCACGATGTCCTCGCGACCGGGCGCGGCTTTCTTCAACTCGTCGGCGAAGAGTTGGTGCCGTTCCGCGCTGCCGGCGGCGAGGTTCGTCAGCCAGTCGGACCAGGCGCGGATTTCCCACGGCGTGCGCGGGGTTTTGCTGTTGGCCGTTACCCAAGCGAGCATTGCGGTGTCGCTGCGGCCCTGCTTCACTTCGGCGAGCAGCGCTTCAATATCTAGTCCGAGGAACGTGCACAGCCGCTGATCGAGCGGACAGTTCCATTTGTAGTCGCCGATCTTGCCGGCGGCGTGCGCGCGGGCCTTGTCGAGCAAGCGCGGCAGATGGACGAGCCCGCCGAGTTTGACGCGGGGGCTGCGGGGCGGGTGTTGCGTGAAGTCGGGTGCGGAGTGGTTCATGTGAATGCGGGCTGGACGAGTCGGACCGAGTCTCAAAGCTGGACGAGCCGTCCAGCCAAACTCGATTACCTCAAAGGACGAATGTTCGCGCGCCTCCGCAAGCTCATCCTCGTCACCCTGATTCTCCTGACCGGGGGTCACACGGTGATCGCGGAGGATTTTCAACCGATCACGAGCGACTACCAGGTGCGCGTCTGGACGATCGAGAGCGGGTTTCCGCACGTGGCCCCGACGTGCTTCGCGCAAACGGCGGACGGCTACCTTTGGATCGGTTCGTTTTCAAGCCTGATGCGTTTTGATGGCGTGCGCTTCGAAATTATCGCGCCGCCGGAAGTGCCGGCGCTGAAGGACTGCATGGTGCTGCACCTCCACGTGGCCCGCGACGGCGCGTTGTGGATCGCCACCAATCGTGGCGTGGGCCGGTTGCGCGAGGATCGCTGGATGTGGTGGTCGGAGGAGGCCGGTCTGCCCCGCGAAATCCCGCAGTCGCTCGGCGAGCGGGCCGGACAGGTGTTCGTGACGTTTGGGACGCGCGCGTGGATTTGCCGCGATGGCGCGACGTTTTCCGCGCTGGAACTGCCGGCCTTGCCGATGCACCGCGATTTCGGCGTGCGGCTGCACACGAGTTTCGACGGCGGGCTTTGGTTGGTGAGCGTGAATCACATCCAT
>PNJQ01000076.1 GCA_013821985.1 Opitutus sp. | reverse complement strand
GTCGGGCAGGCGGGCGTCCCAACTGCGGCGGGTGGCGGCGAGGAACACGTCCTCGAGCGAGGGGAGCGAGCGGCTGAGCGCGCGCAGCCGGTAGCCGCGCGTCGGCAGCGCTTGCAGGAGCTTTTCGCCGAGTTCGCTCTCGGCTTCGGTCGTGAGCGTGACGACACAGAATCCGTCGGGCGCGCAGTCGCTGACGTTGGCGATCTTGATCGTGGGATCCAGGTCGTTGAGCAGGACGGGCAGCGCGGCGCTGTCGCCCGAGAGTTCCAGGCGGTAGCTCGTGTGGCCGAAAATTTCTCGCCGCAATTCCGCCGGCGAACCCTGCGCCACGATGCGGCCGCCATTGATGATGAGCACGCGGTCGCACGTGACTTCGATCTCCGGCAGAATGTGCGAGGAAATGATCACGCTCATGCGGCCGCGCAGGCTGCCGATGAGGTCGCGCACAATGAGAATTTGATGCGGGTCGAGGCCGATCGTCGGCTCGTCCATGATGATGACGTCCGGCTCGGCGAGAATCGCCTCGGCGATGCCGACGCGCTGCTTGTTGCCCTTCGAGAGACGGCCAATGATGCGGTGGCGGTTGCGTTTCAGGTCGCAGAGTTCGAGGACCTCGTCGATGCGCGCGCGGAGTTTCGTGCGCGGCATTTCCTTCAGCCGGCCGCGGAACCAAAGGTATTCGGACACGCGCATGTCCTCCGGCAGCGGATTGTTTTCCGGCATGTAGCCGATGTGGCGCTTGGTCAGCTCAGGGTGGCTCGCCACCGCTTGGCCGCAGATCCTCACCGCCCCCGATGTCGCCGGCAAATAACCGGTCAGGATGCGCATCGTCGTGCTCTTGCCTGCGCCATTGGGGCCGAGCAGGCCGACGATTTCGCCGCGCTTCACGGTGAAGCTGATGTCGTTCACGGCGGCGACAGAGCCGTAGCTCTTGGCGAGGTGCTGGACCTCGATGGTGTTGTCGGAAGATTCGGCCATTCGGCAAAGTGCGGAAGCAGCGCCATTAACACGGGCTTTTCGGGCGTGTCGCAAGCTTCGTGTCGGGGCGAAAAAAGGCTGAAGGACTGAAGGGCTGAAGAGCTGAGTTGTAGAGCCCCTGATGCCGATCGGGCAGGGGCAACGAGTGAGGCCGTGCCCACGCTGAGCTGAGGGTCTGAACGACTGAAGGGGAAAAACTGGGTGAGACGCTTCAGCCCTTCAGTCTTTCAGTCCTTCAGCCTTTTCCTTCCCCAGCGTGACTTCTCCGGCGCGGAAGCGCTCGAGCGCGCCCGTGCCGGTTTTCACGAGCAGCGAGCCCTCGGCGTCGATGCCGGTCGCCGTGCCGCGCACGGTGCGCGTGCCTTGGATGACGGTGACGGTTTTGCCGCGGAGGATGTCGTAGCGGCTCCAGAGTTTTTCGAAGGCTTCGCGATAACCGCCATCGACGAACTGCTCATAAGCCCGCGTCACGCGACCGATCAGCGCGGCGGCGAATTTGTTCAGATCGACCGGCGCGCCGCCGGCCTCGGCGAACGACGTGGCGGTGCGCCGCAACTCGGGCGGGAGGTCCGCGGCGCGGCCGTTGACGTTCAGGCCGAGGCCGAAGACGACATCGCGCACCTGATCGGCATCGACGCGCGCCTCGGTCAGCATGCCGCCGGCTTTTTTGCCGGCGAGCAGGAGGTCGTTCGGCCACTTCAGGCCGGGCGAGAGCTTGCAGAAGTTTTCGACGAGTTCGCAGACGTTCAGGCCCATCCAAAGCGTGAAATCCTGGAGCCGCGCCGGTTCGACCTGCGGGCGGAAGACGAAGGTGGAATAGAGGTTCCCGTTCGCGGCGCTGTGCCACGGCCGGCCGCGGCGGCCGCGGCCGCGCGTCTGCTCACGCGCGAGGATGACGAGCGGCACGGCTTCGCCCAGCGCCAGGCGGCGTTCCGCCTCGGAGTTGGTGCTATCGACTCTTTCGAGACAGACGAGCTGCGGGGCGCGCTGGCGGCCGAGATGGGCGCGGATCAGCGAGAGGTGAAGCGGATCGGGAGTTTTGGTGAGACGATAGCCGCGCGTGCGCACGCCTTCGAAGACGAACCCCTGTTCGGCGAGTTTTTTCAGATGCTGCCAGACCGCGACGCGCGAAACGCCGAGGATCTTCGCGAGGCGTGGGCCCGAAACGGGCTCGTCGCCTTGGGCGAGCAGTTCGCGCAGGATGATGACATCGGTCGCAGGCACGGAGGAGAATTTGGGACGGACCAGGGCGCGTGGCAAGCGGCCGGGAGCGGAGTGCAGCCGGCGCGCTAGTTTCCGCCGGGCAACTGCTGGAGACGCGTGAGCCGGTTCATTTCCTCGGCGCGTTTCTTCATCTCGTAATTTGCGCGGGCGCGTTGCGCGAAGGACGGCATCAGGAGCGGGATGTGCCAGCGGTTGAGCGCGAGTTCCAGGGCGCTCATCTCCGCTTCGGCACGGCGCACCTCGCGTTTCGTCACCTCACTGCTCGCGAGCCAGGCGTCGGGCTCGGGTTGCGCGACTTTTTTTTCGACGACCTGAAAATCAGGCAGGACGGTCACGCCTTCCTCCTCGCCGGTCGGGCGTTCCACCTTGTTCGCGGCGCGGGCGGCGTCGCTCTTGGCGGGGTCGAATTTCGGCAGGCGCTGACGGAGGGCTTGCTGCGTCCGTTCGGAAACGGTCGTGCCGGAGGCCGCGAGGGCGACGAGCAGCAACGCGGCCGCGGCGGCGAGGGGGCGCAATACAGTCCGCATGTTCTCCCCGACAGTGCGGATCGGGGAATGTTCGGTCAAATCTCCTGCGGCGGGCCGGCGTCAGCCGGCGGCGCACGCCCGTCGCGTCAGGTCAGCTTGGGCGTGAAGAATTTCGCCAGCACCGCGCCGGCTATGGCCCAGGCGACGACGTCATAAAACATCGTTGCGAGATGCCACGACCACGATTGCTGCCACCAGATCGCTTCGGCGCCCTGGCTGAAGAACGTGATGAGCACGCCCACCGCCACCGCGAACATGAAGCGGCAGCTGAAGCCCTTGAAGGCCGGCTCGCACTTCATCAGCACGAATGCGAGCAGCACGCAGCAGATGAACTCGTGGAGGTAACCCAGCGCCATCGTTTCGCCCATCGGGCGCGGGACCTTGCGGTAGTGAACCATCGCCACCGGACCGGTCTCACTCGCCTTCGCCATCGCTTCCGCGCCGTCGCGCGGATCGGGGAAGAGATAGGCGCCGTCGGCGGAGAGTGGCGCGAGGAATGCCGGTAACGCCGAGGCTTTTTCGAGGGTGCGATACGGGATGCCGCTGAGACCGTAGTAAACGAATCCCCAGAGAAACATGGCCAGCGCGGCCAGGGAGGGAGCGAGCACGAATTTTTTCATGGAAGGGCGGGGTAAGCCGGCGCGGAAACTGCCGCAGGCCGCAGTGCGGCACAACAACTCAGTCGGCGGAACATCACCTGCCAATCGGCGGGTGTTCTCCCTGAGGAATCGCCGCGGGCGCGATCAAATCCCAAAAAAGCCCGGCGCGAAAAGCGTCGGGCCGGGTGCCGGGGTCGGTTGGGGCGTGGCCTCAGCCGGCCGGAGCGGGCCGCGGCTTGAGCTGCCACAGAACGTTCACGACGACCCAGCGGTCGCCCAGCTTCGCCAGTTGCATGTGATCGACCCACGACGCCGCATCGACGCGGATGGACGCGATGTTTTCGAACACATCGAGGATCTTCACTTCCTTGAGCTGTTGTTCGACCGGGATTTTTTTGCCGTCTCCGCTCTTGGCGTGATTGATGAGTTCGAGGCTGCTCATGCGCTCGACGCGCGTGCGGCCTTGCGGCCCGCGCATCGGGATGCGCTTGGCAATATCGGTGAAAATCGCCTTCTCCACCCGTTCGGGGTCGGCGGTGTAGTAGCCTTCAATGTAATCGAGCGCCGTCGCGCGAATGGCGGCGAGGTCGGCGTCCGAAGCGACGGTTTGAGCGTGAAGGGAGGTCGCGCCGAACAGGCCGGCGCACATCAAAACGAGCAGGGTAGAACGGTTCATCCGCCTACGTGTGGCGAGTGCGGCGCGCCCGGCGACCCCGCATAGGCGTAGCGTGGAAGTGGTCCGACGAGTCAGGCCGCAGCCGCGACGACTCCGCGGCTCGCCCCTCAGCGCTTCCCAAAATCCTCGGCATGCGCGCGGAGGCGCGGCCAGTGGACGTCGGGGATCGACGCGCCGAGATGCTGCACGGTTTCCGCGCCCATCATCGAGCCGATCGCACCGGCGAGCGGCAGCGTTTTGCCGCGCAGATAACCGTAGAGAAACCCCGCGGCCCATGCGTCACCTGCGCCGGTGGTGTCGATCACGCGATCGACCGAGACCGGAAAGATCCGATGCACCTCATCGCGGTGCGCGACCCACGCGCCGTCCTTGCCCATCTTCACGGCGGCGATGCCGCCGAACTGTGCGAGCTCGCGGGCGTAGGCGTCGAATTCGCGCTCCTGTTGGAAGAGCGCCTTCGCTTCGTCCTCGTTGGCGAACACGACGTGCACGCCGGCGCGGAGTTGTTGGAAAATCCAATCGCGCGCCAGGTTGACGACTTCGAACGACGCGAGATCGAGGCTGATCGTGCAACCGGCGGCGCGCGCGGTTTTCATTACTTTGTCGGCGAGCGCCGGATTGAACATCAGGTAGCCCTCGATGTGCGCGTGGCCGCAGCCGGCGAAATCCGCAGGTGTCACCTCGTCGGGATGCAGCGTCATGGCGGCGCCAAGGTGCGTGCGCATCGTGCGCTGTCCGTCGGGTGTGACCATGGAAAGGCAGCGGCCGTTCGGCATCGTGGCGCGTTTGAAGCGCGAGCCGTCGCCGCCGGTGGCGACGAAGTTGGCATGATAGTGCTCCGCGGTGATGTCGCCGCCGATCTTGCCGAGGTAGGCGGTCTTCAGGCCGAGCTTTTGCGCGCCGAGCGTGGTGTTGGCCGCGGCGCCGCCGGGCATCATCGCGACGCGATCGCCGATCTTGTGGAGCAGCGCGACGATGTCCTCGTCGTCCACGAGCACCATGCCGCCCTTTTCGCCCGCGACGTGTTGCTTCAGGAAGGCGTCCTCGACGTGCGCGAGGATGTCCATGATGGGATTGCCGACTCCGATGAGTTCAAAGGCGTGCGGTGCGGTGTGGTTGGTCATGCGGCGGAAAAGAGAGTGCGGCGAGGTGAGGTTCGGTCCGGCGGCGGTTCAGGAACTGACGGAAATGCTCGTGGCGAGGATCGGCTCTTCATCGACTTCGATGAGAATCGAATATTCGCCGGGCTGCGGGAAAGTGAGGTTGCCCAGCTCGTTGATCAGGTTGATCCGGTGCAACGGACTTTGGGACTCGAATTCGCGCACGATCAGTTCGGACATCGCGGTCGGTTCGAGGCCCATGGAGATTTTCACGCGGTGTTTGCCGGCCGAGACATCGGTCAGAGTCATGAACCACACCATGTAGCGGTGGACGACGGGAAACTCGCGGCCCTTGATGTTCGAGAAGACGCCGAGGAGCGTGTGTTTGCCGGTTGCCGGATCGATGTGCACGCCATCGCACATGAGCCATACGAGAAGTTGCGGTTTTGACTGCACAGCGGACGAAAATCCCGGCCGAAGCCGCGGCTGGCAAAGCTTTTTCTCGCAGCGCGTCCGAACAATTCCGCGGTGCACCAACCTTTTTCTTGTGTCGCGACAAACCGCACCCAATACCCTAAGGCCTGTGAAGTATATTTTCGTCACAGGCGGAGTCGTTTCATCCTTGGGCAAGGGACTCACGGCGGGGTCGCTCGGCGCCCTCCTCGAGATGCGCGGTCTCACCGTCCGCATCCAGAAGTTCGATCCCTACCTCAACGTCGATCCGGGCACGATGAGCCCGTTTCAGCACGGCGAAGTCTATGTGCTCGACGACGGCGCGGAGACCGATCTCGACCTCGGTCACTACGAGCGCTTCACGAGCGGAAAACTCAGCCGCGCCAACTCGCTTTCTTCGGGCCAAATCTACGAGTCCGTCATCGCGAAGGAACGTCGCGGCGATTATCTCGGCAAGACCGTGCAGGTCATTCCGCACGTCACGAACGAGATCAAGGAGCGCATCTACAAGGGTGGCAAGGGCGTCGATGTGCTCATCACCGAGATCGGCGGCACCACGGGCGACATCGAAGGCCTGCCGTTCCTCGAAGCGCTGCGCCAGTTCGCGCTCGAGGTGGGACCGCGCGATTGCATTTTCATCCACGTCACACTCGTGCCGCATGTGAAGGCCGCGGGCGAGATGAAGACCAAGCCGACGCAACAATCCGTCGCGAAGCTGCGCGAGATCGGCATCCAGCCGCACGTCGTCGTCTGCCGTTGCGAGCACCCGCTGCCGCTCGAGATGCGCGAGAAGATCTCCATGTTCTGCAATGTGCCGGTGAAAGCCGTCGTCGCCGCGCAGGACGTCGAGTCGTCGATCTACGAACTGCCGGTGATGCTCCAGCAACAGGGCATGGACCAGATCGTGTGCGACTTGCTCGGCATCAAGAATCGCGCGAATCCGAAAAACATCTGGGCTGACATCGTCCACCGCATCAAGTCGCCCAAGCACACGGTCAACATCGGCGTGGTCGGCAAATACATCGAGCTGCAGGACGCCTACAAATCCGTCTATGAATCGCTCACCCACGCCGGCATCGCGAATCATGCCCGCGTAAACATCATCCGCATCGACGCCGAGGATCTCGAGACCAAGGCCGGCGTCACCGCGTTGAAAAAACTTGATGGCATCCTCGTTCCGGGCGGGTTCGGCGACCGCGGCACCGAGGGCAAGATCGCGGCGGCGAAATTCGCGCGCGAGAACGGCGTGCCGTATTTCGGCCTGTGTCTTGGCCTGCAGATCGCCGTCATCGAATTCGCGCGCCACGTCCTGAAGTTGAAGGAGGCGAACTCCGCCGAGTTCAACGAGAACGCCGCGCACCGTGTCATCGCGTTGATGGACGAGCAGCGCAACGTCGTCCAAAAAGGCGGCACGATGCGTCTCGGCGCCTACGCCTGCGCGCTCAAGCCCGGCACGGTGGCGCGCCGCGCTTATGGCCAGGACACCGTCACCGAGCGCCATCGCCACCGCTACGAGGTGAACAACGATTACGTTGAGCGCCTCGAGAAGGCCGGGATGATCGTCTCCGGCTGGAATCCGAAGCGCGGCCTCGTCGAAGTGATGGAATTGAAAAATCACCCGTGGTTCCTCGGCACGCAGGCGCACCCGGAATTCCAGTCGAAGCCAAACCGCGCCCACCCGCTCTTCGCCGCCTTCATCGCCGCCGCGCTCAAGCGGCAGGGACGGAAGCAGGGCTGAAAAGCTGAATAACTGAAGGGCTGAATCCGATCAGCCATGCGGGCGGAGGCGACAGTGGCCGTTCCGTCCTTCACTCCTTTCGGCACTTCCTTCCGGCTTCTCAGCCTGTTTCAGCCTTTCAGTCCTTCAGTCTTTCAGCTTTTTCTCGAGCCATGATCTTCGACCCGCAGAAACTCCTCCTCATCGCCGGGCCGTGTTCGCTCGAGAACGAGAGCGTCTGCCGTGCCGTGGCGGCGACGCTTAAGCAACTGGCCGCCGCGCACCCGGAGCTGAACATCCTTTTCAAAGGCTCGTTCGACAAAGCCAACCGCACTTCGCTCGGTGGCGATCGCGGCACCGGGATGGAGGAAGGGCTGAAGCTCCTTGCGCTCATCAAACGCGAGTTTGGATTTCGCGTGCTGACCGACATCCACGAACGCCAGCAGGCCGATGCCGTCGCGCAGGTGTGCGACGTGCTGCAAATTCCTGCGTTCCTCTGTCGCCAGACTGATCTGCTGCTCGCCGCCGCGGCGACGGGCAAGGCGGTCAACGTGAAGAAGGGTCAGTTTCTCTCGCCGCAGGAAATGGAATTCGTCGTCGGCAAGCTCCGCGACGGCCAGGCGAAGGAAATCTGGCAGACCGAACGCGGCACGACTTTCGGCTATCAGAATCTGGTCGTCGATATGCGCTCGTTTGCGATGATGAAGGCGCTCGGTTACCCGACGGTTTTCGACGCGACGCACAGCGTGCAACTCCCCGGCGCTGCGGGCGGCAAGTCGGGCGGACGCCGTGAGTTTGTCCCGCCGCTCGCGAAAGCCGCACTCGCCGCGGGCGCCGACGGACTTTTCATTGAGACGCATCCGGATCCGGCCAACGCGATTTCCGACGGCCCCAACATGATTCCGCTCGCCGAGCTGCCCGCGCTGATCCGTTCGTGCCTCGCGATCTGGCACGCCGCGCGGCAGGGCTGATTTCAAGCCGGCACCAGGAGGCATTCGGTCTGGCCTGGAACCAGGCACTCTCGCCGCGGAGTCCGCTTCGCACGAAAAACCGAAAACGTGGCGAGGGCGCCGCGTCCCCGTTTCTTTCGCGCAGGCTCTGGCTGACGATCCGGCCCGCGCCGCGCTCGTGCGTCTTTATTCACCACGGATTAGACGGATAAAAACGGATGAAGGATCACGCTCCGGAGATCGGGCCTTCCCGTGATCGTCCGTGGTTCACTGGGATCATTCCGCCTCCTCGTCCCGGATCGTTTTTGGGATCGCTGGTGTTCAGCGGGGTGGTGCGCATTAGGCGATCATCCCCGCCGCCCGGAGAAATTCATACTCGGCGCGCGCGGAAATTCTCCGTCCGCCGCGGCATTGACCGCTGCGGCTCAACCGCGCAACTTCCCGGCAACCATTCTCTCCATGTCCACGTTCATCATCGATGTTCCCATGCCCTCGATGGGCGCCACCGTCAGCGAGCTCACCATCATCAACATTGTCGTCGCCGCTGGCGCGACGGTGACGAAGGGCCAGAAACTCGCGGAACTTGAGAGTGACAAATCGGCGTTCGACTTCGAATCGCCCGCCGACGGCAAGATTCTCGAGGTGCACGGCAACAAAGGTGACGTGAAATCCTCCGGTCAGACGCTGTTCCGCATGGAGACGGCTGACCAGAGCCTGCAGCACCTCGCGATCGCCACCGCGCAGCACGATGCCGCTGCGGCCGCCTCGCAGGCGCCTCAGGCCGCCGCCAGCGCGGCGCCCGCCGCCGGCAAGGCGCTCGTTTGGACGCCGCGGGCGATCAAGATGGCGCAGGAAGCCGGTCTCGATCACGCGACGATCACCGACATCGAGGCCACCGGCCCCGGCGGCCGCGTTTCCGGCGACGACGTGACCAAATACCTCGCGAGCCGGAAATAGAAGGAGCGCTGGATTCAACCGGTCCGAACGGTCGCGACAGCGTATCAGGTCCGTCCGAACCCGGACCTGTTTTTGATCGGCGATGGTCGCGCGAACTCCGTGCCATTGCGACGCTGCTGTGCGTTACCCTTCATCGCGCGATCGGCCGAAGGTCGGGCCGGTTGCCCGCGTTGCAGGCAACGGGGCGCGCGAGTGCACCGCCTTTTTCACCCGTCACAGCGAACCCAGTTCGTAGCCCAGCACGCTGAGCGCCGCGACAGCGGCGGTGTCGCAGCGCAGCACGAGCGGCCCGAGCGTCACCGGCACGGCCCCCGCCATCACGCACGCGGTCATTTCTGCGGGTGAAAAATCTCCTTCGGGTCCCACGAGCCAGAGGATGCGCTTCGGCGCCATTCCCTTCGTCGCGCGGAACTGTTGCACGACCTCGCGCAGCGGTTTCGCGCCGGCGTGCAGACTCGCGACAAGTTTCAGGTCAAAGTCGTGTGCGGTCGTCGCGAGCAGGGTTTCGAGGGTTTGCAGCGGCGCGACCTCGGGCACCCAGGGATTCCCGCATTGCTTCGCCGCCTCGACCGCGGCCGTGCGCCACTTCTCGACCTTTTTCTCCGCCCGCCCGGCGTCGAGGTGAACTTGGGTGCGTTCGCTCTGGAGCGGCGCGACGCGCACCGCCCCGAGCTCGGTCGCCTGACGCACAATTTCGTCCATCGTCGCGCCCTTGGGCAGGGCTTGGCCGAGCGTGACGGCATGGGGCAGCGCGGCGGCCTGATGTGTCGCTTGCACGGCCAGCGTCGCGCCGCTTTTCGCGGCGTCGGCACACGTGCAGTGCCATTCGCGTCCGCGACCGTCGAACGCGACGACGGGATCCCCGCGGCTGCAACGATTCACCGCGATGAGATGGTGACTCTCCTCGGGCCCGAGCCGGATTTCGCGGGCATCGGCGGTCGCGTGCGGGGCGTAGGCGCGGAAGTCGGGCATGACGCGAGTGTCGGCGCACGAGGCTCAGGCGTCAAATCCGGCTGCCGTGTTTGCATCTGCGATTGGCGCGCGACCGCGTAACTTCCGGAGCGTCGTGCGGTTCGCGGATTGATGTCCGCCTTCGCCAAGGCTTCGGCGGGCAAATTTCTTTCGCGTCGCGAAAGAAATTTGGTGCCCGGAGAGGGGGTCGAACCCACACGCCTTTAGAGGGCGACGGATTTTGAGTCCGTTGCGTCTGCCAATTCCGCCATCCGGGCGAACCAAGGCTGCGAAGGAAAGCCCACGGCTCGCCGATGTAAACTCTGATTTTCTCGGGGCAAATCGGACGGGTGGCGGGCCGGCCCTTTGCGGTTACCGGCTGGGCAGCGCGGCTCTTCATTGGCACGTGGAGAGCGCTCGATATTCCAAGCCGTCGAGCCGTCCGGCACGGCTCACCGCCGCGCCGAACTTCACTCGGGTCGAATCGGCATGCGTGGACCGCTCCACCGCGCTGGGAGAATCGGTGCGGTTCGGCATGGGGCGGGCGCTGACAGGAAGCCGCCGCGGTTCCTCCGGGCCATGGGGCATCGTCGGGTGGACCGGGCCTCGGCGCACCGGATAGCGAGCCCGGCCGGGCCGTGTTATCCGTTAACCTCATCCGAAACCGACACACCGCGGAGCAATCCACGCAATTGAATTAACCCAACCTTATCATGGCCAAATCCACTCGCTCCACCTCTTCCCGCGGCCGATCGCAGAGCCGCTCCTCAACGACAAAATCCTCTGCTGGGCGCGGCTCCGGCCGCAGCTCGCAGAACAAGCGCGGAGGGTCCATGAGCTCCGGCTCGCGCGCTCGCTCCTCCACCAAATCGCAATCGCGTTCCTCTGGCAGCAAGACTTCGCGGAAAAAGAGCAGCGGGCGTCCGCGTGGCTTCGCCGCGATGGATCCGGCGCGCCAGCGCGAGATCGCCTCGCGCGGCGGCAAAGCCAGCGGCGGTTTCGCGCGCTGGGGCCGCGACGAACTTCGCCAAGTCGCCTCGCGCGGTGGCAAAGCCAGCGGCGGCTTTGCCCGGTGGGATCCGAAGGATGTCCGTGAAGTCGCCTCGCGCGGCGGCAAGGCGAGCGGCGGTTTTGCGCGTTGGGATCCGGACGAACTGCGTCGCGTCGCTTCGCGCGGCGGCCGGGCCAGTGGCGGCTTCGCTCGCTGGAGTCCGGCGGAGGTTCGGGCCGTCGCTTCGCGGGGCGGTCGCGCGCGCTGGCGCGATGGCCAGACCGCCGGCAGAAGGGGCTCCAGCCCGCAAGGGCGGACCCGGACCGGAACGCGTGCGGGCAATCGCACTCGCGCAATGGCGGCACGCGCGCGTTGAGCGGCAATCGCTCTGGCCTTGGTGAAATTTCACAGCCGTCGCGAGACGGCTGTTTTTATTTTTTGCGTGGCTCCGCTCGGTCGTGAGGCCGGCGACCGCCAGCCTCACTTCGCGGCTTTGGCCACGACTTCGCGGTATTCGCCGAGGTCGCGGTAGCGGGCGTAGCGATCTTCGAGCAGTTGCTCGGTGGATTTTTCGAGCAGTTCGTCGAGGTGGCGCTTGAAGGCGTCCTTCAGCGCGGCGGCGGCGGCCGCGGGATCGTTGTGTGCGCCGCCGAGCGGCTCCGCAATGACCTCATCGACGACGCCGAGCTGTTTGAGATTGGCGGCGTTGAGTTTCAGCGCTTCGGCGGCCTGCGGTGCGCTGGCCCGGTCCTTCCAGAGGATCGCGGCGCAGCCCTCGGGTGAGATGACGGAATAGTAGGCGTTCTCGAACACGAGCACGCGGTCCGTCACGCCAATGCCGAGCGCGCCACCGGAGCCGCCTTCGCCGACGATCACGGCAATGGACGGAACGGTGAGCATCGCCATTTCGCGGAGGTTGACGGCAATGGCTTCGGAGACGTGGCGCGCCTCGGATTCGACGCCCGGAAACGCTCCGGGCGTATCGATGAACGAGAGCACGGGCAGACCGAAGCGTTCGGCGAGCTTCATCAAGCGAAGTGCCTTTCGATAACCTTCGGGCTGCGGCATGCCGAAGTTGCGAAGAATGTTCTCCTTGGTGTCGCGGCCTTTTTGTTGCGCGATGATCATGACGGCGCGGCCGTCGAAGAACGCGGTGCCGCCGATCAGAGCCTGGTCGTCCTTGAACTGGCGGTCGCCGTGAAGCTCCTGGAAATCCGTGCAAAGCGCCGCGATGTAATCGAGGGCGTAGGGCCGCTTTGGGTGGCGGGCGACTTGCACGCGCTGCCACGGCGTGAGGCTGGAGTAGATGTCGCGGCGCGTTTGCTCGAGCTTGCCCTCGATGGCGCCGAGCTCGGCGGACATGTCGATGTTGTTCTCGAGCGATTGCTGGTGCAGGGCATCGAGCTGCTTCTCGAGTTCGCGGAGCGGCTTCTCGAATTCCAGCAGATAGACGGGTCTCTCCATAAGGGCCGGAGGGTAGGTGGGGCCGGCTCCCGCTGTCAATCGGACGGTCCAGTTAACCGGAAACCCCTTCGCTCGAGGGATTTGGGTTCTTTAATTGCTCCTTCCAACTTTGAATCTTCGCCTGCGCGCCGAAGTGCTCGGCCTTGGCCTTGTCGCCCTTTTCCATCCAGACGCGGGAAAGCGTCGTGTTGATGAACAAGTCGTCGGGACGGACGCGATGAGCCTGCTCGGCGGCCGCGAGGGCGTCGTCGAAGCGGCGCAGGCCGAAGTTGATCTCGGCGGCGGCGTGCCACGCGGCGAACGAATCGGGCGCGGCGGTGGTGGCGCGGGCGAGTTTCGCGAGCGCGGCGTCGTTGTCGCCCATCGTGTAGTCGAAGGTGGCTTCCTCGATCAGGTGCTGGAGCTCGTCGGCGTTCACGCGCGGACGGTAGCACGGTGCGGACAAAAAGAAAGGACGGCCTCGCGGCCGTCCTGAAAGTCGATCGTCGCGGCGGTTCGCGTTACTTGCCGGCTTCGATGTTGATCGTGAGATCGACGTCGCTGCCGAGCACCTTGTCGAATCCGGTGATGCCGAAGTCGGCGCGCTTGATCGTGGTTTTCGCTTCCCAGCCGGAAATCGTCGAACCGGGCTTCATGCCGGGTCCCATGCCGAGGAGCGTGACGTGCAGCACGGTCGGATTGGTGGTGCCCTTAATCGTCAGGTCGCCCGTGACGTCGAAGGTGTTCTCGCCGGTCTTTTTCCAGGACGTGCTTTTGAACGACGCGGTCGGAAACTGCTCGACAGTGAAAAAGTCCTTGGAGCGAAGGTGGTCGTCGCGCTTTTGGCTCTGGGTATCCACGGTCGCCACATCGACCGTCGCTTCGACCGAGCTAGCCTCGGGGTTGGCGGCGTCGTAGGTGATCGCGCCGTCGAATTTCGCAAAGGCGCCGGGCACCTTGGAAAAGATGTGGCGGATGCTGAAGCCGACCGACGAGTGCGTCGAATCGATCTTGAACGTCTCAGGCGCGGCGTGGACGGCGGCGACGAGAGCGAGGGAGGCGAGGAGGGTAAGCAGTCGTTTCATAGGGTTCAAAGGATGAGGCGCAGACAGGAGGGTGGATTTGTTGCAGTTGCAACTAATTTCTCTCCGCCGCTCGCCCCTCACACGATCAGCATCGCGTCGCCGTAGCTGAAAAATCGGTAATCGCGCGCGACGGCTTCGGCATAGATTTCCTTCAGCCAGGCGACGCCGTCGGTCGAGCCAGGCTGCAGAAACGCCGCGACGAGGCAGAGCAGGGTGGAGCGGGGCTGGTGAAAATTCGTGATCAGCGCGTCAGCCCCGGCGAAATTGCCGGGTGGAAAAATGAATATGTCGGCTTCGCCAAGATGATCGTGGCCGAGGGGCGCGGCGTGGCGGCGCCGGAAATCCTCGAGCGTGCGCAGCGAGGTCGTGCCGACGGCAATGCGGCGGCTCGCCGGAGCGAACAGCGCGCGCTGCGTGGCGGCGGGGATCTCGTAAACCTCGCGATGGATCACATGGTCCTCGATGTTTTCCGTGGCGATCGGACGAAACGTGCCGAGTCCGACGTGGAGCGTTACGTCGGCGAATTTGACGCCGGCGTGCGCGAGCGCGGCGAGCAACTCGGGCGTGAAATGCAGGCCGGCGGTCGGCGCGGCGGCGGCGACTTGGTGGCCGCGATCGGCATAGACAGTCTGGTAACGGTCGCGATCGAGCTGCTTGGCCGAATCGTCGCTGCGTTCCACGATGTAGGGCGGCAGCGGCATTTCGCCGATGCGGTTGGCCACGGAAAGAATGTCGGCGCCTCCGTCGCACGCGAAGCGAACGCGGAAGAGTCCCTCCGCGGTTTTTTCCTGCACGGCGCCGGTGAACAGGCCGGGCGCGCGGAACGTCTCGCCAGGCGGGAGTTTCCGGCCGGGGCGCAGCAGACACCACCATTCGTCGGTCGCGTTCGCGGCCGGACGCAGCAATAGGCACTCGACCGCGCCGCCGGTGGGGCGTTGCGCGTGGAGGCGCGCAGGGATGACCGCGGCGTTGTTGCGAAACAGCGTGTCGCCCGCGCGGAGAAAATCACCGATCTCGCGGAACTGTCGGTGCTCGATGCGCCGCTCCGCGCGATGCACGACGAGCAGCCGCGAGGCGTCGCGCTGTTGCGCGGGCGTCTGGGCGATGAGCCGCGGCGGGAGCGGGTAGTCGAAAAGGTCGGTTTTCACGTAGTTCGTTCGGCCGATGTTTCCCGGCTGGAGTCGGGCGGCCCATCCCGGCAAACGTGAGTGATGCCTGACTCCGCGCCAACTTGGAAAACTCCGCTGCTCTGGGCGCTCGCCGCCGCGTGCGCTCTGCCGTGGGTGTCGCCGCCGGTGGCGTTGTTCGCCGGACTGGTATTCGCGTTGCTCGTCGGCAACACGGACGCGAAGCGCGCGGCCAAGGTGCAGAAATACCTGTTGCAGGCCTCGGTCGTCGGCTTGGGTTTCGGGATCCAGTTCAGCGCGGTGATCAAGGCCGGTTCCACGGGTGTGTTCACGACGGCGTTGACGCTGCTCGCGACGATGGCGCTTGGACTCGGTTTCGCGCGGTTGTTCTCGGTCGAACGGACGACCGGACAATTGATTTCCACCGGGACGGCGATTTGCGGCGGGAGCGCGATCGCCGCGATGGGACCGGTGCTCGGCGCAGAGGCGCGGGTGATGTCGGTCGCGCTCGGTTGCGTGTTTGTGCTGAATGCGGTGGCGCTGTTCGCTTTTCCGGCGATCGGACACGCGGTCGGGCTGACGCCGGAGCAATTCGGCTATTGGTCCGCGATCGCGATCCACGACACGAGTTCGGTCGTGGGCGCGGCGGCGCGCTACTCCACGGAATCGCTGGCGATCGCGGTGCCGGTGAAGCTCGCGCGGGCGCTGTGGATTCTGCCGATGGTGGCGATCGCGGCGTGGCTGGAAAAACAGCGCGGCGCGAAGGCGGTGGTCCCGTGGTTCGTCTTTCTGTTCATCGTCGCGTCGGCGGTCGCGTCGTTCGTGCCGGCGGGCGCAGAGGTTTATCCGTGGCTGGCGCAGGCGGCGAAGGCGGGCTTGGCGGTGACTTTGTTCCTGATCGGCGCGAGTCTCTCGAAGGAAAACCTGCGTTCGGTGGGTTGGCGCCCGTTCGCCATGGGCATCGCGCTGTGGGTCGTGGTCAGCGTGGTTTCGCTCTGGGCCGTGCAGCGTGCATGGTAAACGCGCGTTTGTCATAACCCGGATGCGGCATTGACCGACGGCTCGGCGGCGACCAAGGTCGCCGCCGTCTCTCTCACCATGATGTCCCGCCTTACCTGGCTGCCGATTAATGACACCACGTCGAAACACGTGGTCGTCATTCTGTTTGCACCCATCGCAGGGCGGCTTTCGCACACTTAAGAGACCAACCAACCACTCTCCCAAGTAATTCGAAAAGGCCGCCCTTCCCGGGCGGCCTTTTTATTTTTCCACCCCGCGTCGTCATCCACGTCACATCCCGCCACCCGGCACAAGAAGTGCTCAACCCCGCTTTGTTACCATGATAGCTACATCCAGACAGACCACTGGAGGCGAAGCCGCCTCCGAAGACTGCGAAACCATGCCGGTCCGCCTTGAGGTGGGCCGGCTCTCCCGGGAAACACCGGCTGCTGCGCCGGCGTTTCCGCGCACCTCGCTGCGCGTTCGCGCTTCCAACCCGAACCACCACCTGTGGAACAACAACGGCACGTGGTATGTGCACTACACGGTGCATCCGACGCCGCTGACCAAGTCGCGCATTCGTGCGTCGTTGGAGACGAAGTCGCTCGACGTCGCCCGCCGCCGCCGGGACGAGATCCTGCAGCGGGCCGGGGCCTGTCTGTAAGGGATTTTCGGTCGCGCCGCCGTCGCGAAAACAAAAACGTGCTTGCCAGCGTTCGAGCAGGGGCGCGAAATCGCCCCCCTGTTCTTTTTTCGCCAACATAGCTCAGTTGGTAGAGCAGCGCTTTCGTAAAGCGCGGGTCGCTGGTTCGAGTCCAGTTGTTGGCTCCAGTTTCAAACAAAAGGCCGTCCTTCGCGGGACGGCCTTTTGCTTGGAGATGAACCGGAAAGAACGAGCCGGGTCGGTCGCGGACGGCAGTGCGCGCCTAGCGATCGAGCGACGGCGGAGCGATTTCGCGGACGGGCGGCCCCATTTTCTGGCAGGCGGGGCACACGCCGAAAAATTCCACGAGATGCGAAAGCTGCGTGTAGCCACGCTCGCGCAGGACGCGTTCGACGCCCTCGATCGGAAAATAATCGACGCGGTCCGTCCGACTGCAAACTTTACAAATGAGATGGTAGTGCTTGGGCGCAGCGCCGAGCACGAGTTCGTAGAGGCTCGTGCCGTTGTAGAGAAAGCTGCGCCGCACGAGCCCGATTTCCTCGAAGGCACTGAGGCAGCGGTAAACCGTCACGAGATCGCACGCTTCAGGTCGCACCGCATGATGTAATTGCTCGATCGGCACCGGTCCCGGCTGGCGCGCGAGCGCCTCGATGAGCGCGATGCGCGGCTTCGTAATGCGCAGGCCGTGTTCGCGCAGCCGGGCTGAGCCGATTGCAGCCGGCGACAAATTCGCTCCCGGACTGACTCCGGCGAGCGGGTGATTCGAGTGGGTGGCGGCGATCATCCTGGAAACGAACGTCGCACAGTAGGGCAAACTCCGGTGCGGTTGGCGAGGGGAGTTTCCGGAAATGCGACAAATCGGGACGGTTTAGCGCCGAATCCACGATGAACGCCCTTCAGCGTCGGCGAAAGCCGGACGGGAGTCGCGTCGCCGCGTCGCGAGTTGCACGGATTTCGGGGCTGTGCTACGTGTTGACCCATTCGGAATGCAAGACTTGGAATTCAGCGAAATCATCGAGCTCATCTGCAAGGAGGACCCCCGCTTTGACCGCAAAGCCTACACGTTCATCCGGCAGGCGCTCGACCACACGGTGAAGGATCTCAAGAAGCGCGCCCCCGAACGCACCGCCAAGTCCCAGCACGTCAGCGGCCCGGAACTCCTGACCGGGGTCCGCGACTTCGCCCTTGAGCAATACGGCCCACTGGCGAAAACCGTCCTTAATTCCTGGGGGATCACACGCTGCACCGATTTCGGCGATCTCGTTTTCAATCTCATCGACTACAACGTCTTTTCGAAGACCGACAGCGACCGCCGCGAGGATTTTGGAGAGATCTACGATTTCGAGGAGGCGTTCGTAAAACCCTTCGCGCCCAAACGCGGGCGCAATCGCCGCAACTCGCTCGAAGTTCCGGGCAATTCCGGCAGCTCCAGCAACTGAGCCGCCGACGATTCGACGTTGGCCGAGTTCGCACTCGCGTCCGTCCACCTCGCGGTTCTCGCTTCCGTTTTCATGGCTAAATCTTCGCCGTCCCGCTCCCGCGACCTGCAATTGCTCGAAAGCCTTTGGCGCGAATCCATCGAGCGCTTCACGCTGCCCAACGGACTGACCGTCCTCCTCAAGCGCGACACCGCCGCCCCGGTCGCCTCCGTGCAGGTTTGGGTGAAAACCGGCAGTATTCACGAGGGCGCGCATCTCGGCGCAGGCCTCTCGCATTTTCTCGAGCACATGCTCTTCAAAGGCACCGAGCGCTGCGCCGGCCGTGACATCTCGGCCACTGTCCAGGCGCACGGTGGCTACATCAACGCCTACACGACGTTCGACCGCACCGTTTACTACATCGACATCCCCGCCGAGCACACCGGCGTTGCGATCGACCTGCTCGCCGACGCCACGCTGCGCTCGACGCTCCCGGCCGACGAAGTCGCCAAGGAAAAGGAAGTCATCCTGCGCGAAATCGACATGTGTCTCGACGATCCCGATCAGCGGCTTGGTCAGGCGTTGTTCGAAACCGCTTACCGCAACCACCCGTATCGCCAGCCGATTATCGGTCATCGCGATGTCTTTGCCGCCAACTCGCGCGAAGACCTCGTCGGGTATTACCGCGAACGCTACACGCCCAACAACCTCGCGCTTGTCATCGTCGGCGATTTCGACCCCGTCACCACGCGCGCGGCGATCGCCGAACATTTCGGCGCCGCGCCGCGCCGTCGCCTCGCGCCGGTGCTCGTGCCGGATGAGTCACCGCAACTCGCCCGGCGCGACCATCACCTCTTCGAGGATGTGCAAGTCTCGCGCGCTGGACTCGGCTGGCAGATTCCCGGTCTCA
>PNJQ01000075.1 GCA_013821985.1 Opitutus sp. | reverse complement strand
TGTGCTCTTCCGATCTGCGTATTCGGGCCAGGAGCCGTCGGTCGAAGCCTTGGGCGCGAGCAGGAGTCGGCGGCGCATGATGCCGGTCAGGAGCGAGGTGGCGGAGCCGTCGGAGGCGACGACATCGGAGGCTTCGTCGTCCCAGTCGGCCCACGGAAATTCGCCGAGGCCGATTTTGACTGGCTCAAGGTGGCGGCGGATGGGGAAGAACTGCTTGTTTACCCAGAGACTGAGGGACGCGAGCGAAGCGGCGAGACGGTATTCGGGATCATCAGTCGCCGCGGCTTCGATCCATTCGGAGGAAAGCGGCGGAACGGGCTTGAGGTAGTTTTCCGTGGTCCACTTGGAACTGGCGGCGAGGGCGCGCTCGCAATCGCCGAGGGAGGCGAGCAGTTCCTGTGCGGTGGGGCGGTGGTCGCTCTGCGCGGTGGCGCATTGGGCGAGGATGGCCGCTTCGAGCCGGCGCGCGGCGCGGGCGACGGAGCCGGGGGCGTTGGCCGAACTCGCCTTGGGGAGGAAGCGCTCAATCCAGCCATCGCAGGCGGCGAGCAGATCGGCGGTCACGTGGTCGCGATGGACGCGGAGGCGCTGGAGGGGCGTGGCGAAGTAGGCGAGGCCGTTGCGCACGTGAAAGCCATAGCGCTGAAACTCGCCGATGCCGCGATCCACGCCGAGCGAGGCGACGGCGCGCGCGAAGTCGACGCCGTTCTTGGCGGGACGGCGACCGACCCAAGCGCGGCCTTCCGCGAGGAGGGTTTGGAGTTCTGAGAGACCGATGGGCGATTTCCAGAGCGGCATCCAGATTTCGCAACGGGCATCGTTTTCGTCGGCGGAAGCAGCACTGCCGTAGCCGGAGCCGGAGGGTTGGACGCAGAAGGGATAAACGAGCTGACCGGGCTCAGTGCCTTCGAGGCGCTTGATGGTAGCGGCGGCGAAGAGGAGCGCACCTTCGAGCGCGAGGACGAAGTCCCAAGGGTTGAGCGTGCTCTTGGCGTCGAAGCCGGTGGAGGCGTTGGCGCCGCCGCCAGCGGCCGGACTGAACTGGCCGATGGGTTTGTCGGACAGGCCGCGTGCGGGAGTGGCGAAAAGGGCGTTGTCGAGCAACGCCGTGGCTTCGGGAGTGGCTGGGGCTGCGGGATCGGCGAGGTCGAAGAGTTCGCCGAGGCGTTGCATGAAGTTGTTGGTGAACTCGAGCCGTCCGTCGTTGCCGCCGGTGCCGAGGAGCGGCGGGTATTTGGCGCCGCCTTCGGTGAGGACGAAGGCGCTGTCGAGCCATTCGAGCGCGGTTTCGGAGAAGGTATTGCGGCAGCGAAGGAGCAGGCGTTCTTTGCGTTCAGCGTCCGGTTTCTCGGTCAGGGCGAGGTGATCGATCGCTTCGCGGGCGGCGGTGAGCGTATTACGATAGGTGGTGAAGCGCGGAGCGGAGGAGGTAGAGATGGCTTCGACGGCCGAGGTGTTGTCCTTAGGGTAAAAACCGCTACCGCCGTTCCAGGGCGCGACGAGCGGGGACGGGCCGTAACGGTTGAGCAGAAAGTCGCGCAGGCAGTCGCGATCCAGCGTCGAAGTCAGCACAAAGGCATTGCCTTGCCAATGGGCGCGCGGGGCGGAATCGGGAAGCTGCTGGGAGAGGATGCGGAACAGGCCGAGCGCCTTCAGGTAGGCGGCCAATGGCGTGGGAGTGCAGCCGGGGAGAAGGATCGTATGCATGGCTCAGGTGTTTTTCGGCTTTCCCGGGCGAAGAGCCTTGGGTGTGGATTGGGCGAGGGCTTTGAAGTTTTCGCGCGTGGAAACCCGCGTTCCGCTCTTGGCTTCGAGTTCGCGCCGGGCGTTGCCGGCGATGGTGCCGCCGGCCTTGGCGGCTTGTCTGTTCTCAGGAAAGCCCTGGGCGTCTCTTTTGCGCGCGATCTCGGTGGTCGAGGCTTCGCCGAGCATGGTGAAGATCAGCTCCAGGTCGGTCATGTGGTCGCGCAGGTTGTCCTTGGGCGAAGCCAGCGCTTTGAAGTCTTTGTATTCCGAGGGCGTCATGCCAAAGGTGGCCTGGCTGATCTCGGCCGTGAGAATAGCGAAGTCGCGCTGTTCTTTGACGCCGCGTTTCTTCCATTCGTCGGTCAACTCGTCGCGGATGGCGATGCCGCGCATGCGCTTCTCGATCCAGTCGGCGGAGTAGCCTTTTTGCCGGTAGATTTCGCGCATCCGTTGCGCGGCGAGTTCGGGATTTTCAATTTCCTCGAGCCGTTCGTAGCCGACGCGGGCGAGCCAGAGTTTGAAGGGCTCGGCCTTGGGCGAGGGGATGGACTGGATGAGGCGAAGGAGTTGTTCGGTGTCGGCGACGTCGGTGAGGCGCTGTTTGCCGTCGGCGGCGGTCATTTTCAAAGCGTTACATTTTGTAACGGTTTCGCTGCCTTCGTCGGTGAGGCGCTTCTTGAGCACACGCCAATAGACGGCTGGATTCGCGCTGTCGGTGAGCACGGCGATGACATCGACGATGGCAAAGAGCCATTTCTGGGTGGCTTGATCCCAGGCACGGCGGACGCGTTTTTCCTCAAACAAGACGATGGTGCTCATGGTTGGGCGGCGGAGGTGGGCCGGGTGGAGCCGACGGCGTCGGCGGCGCGGAGGAGGGTTTCGAGCCAGGCGAGGCGGAAGAGGCCGAGATCGGCGGCGTCGCGGAGGGCGAGCATGCGGGCGGTCCAGGAGGGCGCACCGTTGGTCTCGCCGAGGCGCATGAGGGACAAATCGAGCGGTGGGAGTTGAGCCGGCACACCGTCCAAGGCGAGTGACGGAGCGCCTTCGCCGGGGATGATGTCGCCCTGCCAGACGCCGCGAGCGTGGAGGCGATCGATCTCGGGCTGACTGTCGGTGACAGGCGGCACGGTTTCGCCAGGCATGGCGCGGAGGGAGAGCCGGACTTTGCCGTGATGCGTCGCGATGAGGTAGGCGACGAGGTTGCGGAGGCGTTCGTCGCTCGCGTCGCCCGCTTGGAGCCAAGCGAGGGCGGAGGCGAGTTCGTGGCGAAAATGGGCGCGGTCGAAGCGGATTCCGGCGCGCCACGGTGCCTTGGCGAGCAATTGTGTGCGCGCAGTGGCGTAGTCGGGGTGGGCTTCACGACCTTCGGTTAGGAACTTCTGGAAGACCGGGTGGGCTTTGCCGACATCGTGCCAGCGGGCAGCGGTCAGAAGCGGCGAGCGCCAAGGAACCGTGGCGGCGGGTGACAGCGCGTCGAGTTTTTCGGTGCAAGCGTGGATGACATGCGCGGTGTGGTCGGTGAGGGTTTCGAAGCGGCCGGTTTGGCTTTCGTCGTCCTTGCCCTGGCCGTCGCGCGGGTGCTCGGCGGGAGAGGGAGTTTCCTGGGTGAGAACAGGGAAAGGGTCTTTGGATTTTTCGCCGGTCCAGCCGAGTGTGGTCGAGTAGCCGCCGCAGGCGGGGTCGATGAGGAAGATCTGGCCGGGGGCGACGTGGTAGGTGTTGCGAAACTCTTCCCATGAGCCGTCGAGTGGATCGCGGTGCCAGATGGAGCCTTTGTTTTTCTCGGCGAATTTCTTGAATACGTGCGCAGCTACCCGGACGAGTTCGCGGCGGTCGGGGACGATGGTGTCGGCGGGGGCTTTTTCGTCCTCGGGCAGTTCTCGCCAGAAGACCTGCACGTCGCGTTCTTCGTCGTCGCGGATGTAGCGGGCGATGTCGAGATCGAGGCCGGAGAGATCGGGCGTGGTGTCGAAGAGGTCGACGAGATCCTTGCGGCGGAGCAGGTGCGTTTCGGGCAACGGCTCCTCGGCGTGGATCGCGGCGAGGGAGGACGGAGAGGCACCGGTGGGTTCGGCCTGGCGGAGCAGATCCCGGGCGGTGGCGAGTTGTCCGGCCGTGTAAGGGAGGGCAAGGCCGGTGGCGTTGCTGGGATCGCCGGCTTCGAGGTTGACCCAGAAAATGTCGGCGCCACCGGTTTTATTGAATTCGCCTTTGCGGTTGCAGCGACCGAAGCGCTGGACGAGCGAGGACCATGGGGCGAGTTCGGTGATCAGAGTGCGGGCGGAGATATCCACGCCAGCTTCGATGGCCTGGGTAGCGATGATGATTTTCTCGCCGGGTTCCTTGATGCGGGCGGAGAGCGCCTCGCGCTCCATCGGGCGGAAGCGGGAGTGAACCAGCACGCGCGCGGGGAGAGCTTGTTTCTTGGCAAGTTTGTCGAGAGCGGCGCAGAGATCTTTCGCGCGGTCAACGCGGTTGAGAATGACGAGCGTGATCGTGCCAGCCTGGTGTTTTTCGAGCACGGCGGTCGCGAGTGCGTCGATATAAGGGGCGACCAGTTTGCCGGAGTCGCCGGAGAGCGAGAGCGGCAGTGCGGCGAGACGTTTGACGGACTGGATGCGGGCGGAGACCTCTGGGCTGGCGCGGTCGTCGGCATCGAGCGCGAGTGTGGACGGAAGCGTAAGATGGTCGGGTGTGACGAGGAGGCGCGAGTCGAGGGTGGCGCTGGCCCACCAAGTGGCGCAGCCGAGGGCGGTGCCAAGTTTGTGGCGCAGGCCTTCGAGCTGGGCGGAGGTGCGGACACCGACACCCATGAGCTGAGTTTCGTCGAGGACCCAGAGGGCGTCGTTGTTGAGGAGGCCGAAGTGCATGGGCCAGCGGGCGCGGGCCATGCCGTAGCCGCGGTTGAGGGCGCGGGAGAGAAGCATGTCCTGCGTGCCGATGAGAATGGCGTCGGCTTCGGGGTAGATGTCCCATTCGCCGGAGTCGGCGCCGCCCATCAGGAGGTGGAGGCCGACTTTGCCGGCGTGCGAAGGGGCAGATTTTCCGTCCCAGCGAAGATTGTGCGCATCGAGCCATTTGGCGGCTTCGCCGTGGGTCTGCTCGACCAGGGTGCGCATGGGCAGGCAAATCACGAGGCGGCGGGGCCAAGTGTCCCGGTGAGTGGAGTCGGGGTGGGCGACACGGTTCCAGAGCCACGCGAGAATGACGGCGGCGGTCTTTCCGAGACCGGTGGGAATGGCAATGAGCTGCGAAGAGCAAGCGGCGCCCGCATCTCCGCCTGCGAGGCGACGTTGGTAGTCATAGGGGGCGTTGCTGGTCGCGATGCGGAAGAAAGCGTCGAATGAGGTGGGCATCGGTGAAATTATTAGAAGGCGCTCGATCAGAAGGGAAGAGCGCTAACGTCGGGCGCAGTCGTCTCCGTCGTGCGGGCCGCGGCCGAACCAATGGCCGATGATCAGGCCCAGCAGGAAGGGCGTGACGGTGTCGGGCGGGGGCGCGGCTTTCGGCGGGACGGGAGCGGTGGCGTCCGGCGGCGTGTGGATGTGGTCTGGGGAAATCACCGGCGACGGCGGTGGCCTGCCGAAGAGTGCGAGGAGGAAGACGAGATACGGGGCGAAGAGAAGTGCGCCGACGAGGAGCATCACGAGCCATGTGAACGCTTGCGGGTGCCAGCAGAGCCACAGCGCGACGCCGCCGATGCCGATGGCTAAGCAGAGTTCTGGAAATGTGGTCTTCACGGGGCGACGATTTCGTGAGGTGTGGCGCTGGTCGTTGCCTCATTGGCAAAGGCGGACGGAGTGTCGTCGGATTGAAGGTCGTCGGTGGGCGCGCTGTAGATGATCGGGTCGAGCGCGGCGGGCCGGAGATCGCTGATCCGCTCGACCGAGAACGTGCGCTCGGCCTGTTGAAGGTGGCAGTAGCCGCTCACGTAGGTCCCGGGAAAGTCGTCCACGCGGAACAGCGCACCGGGCGTGACCTCGCGCTTCAGGCGGTGCAGTTCGCCGCCGGCGTAGCGGAAACAGACGGATTGATTTTCGGCGATGGCTCGGGCGAGGAACCGGACGGTCGCCGAATCGTTCGCGGTAACATCGACGAGAGGGCGGCGGGCCGCGCGGCGCCAGCGGGCGAGGCCGACGAAATCGTCGGGCGGCGCGATCAGGGGGGCGGCGGTGCGATCTGGGGTTTGATTTCGGGCCGACGCCATTGCCGGAGCGGTGAGTGGGATGAGCAGGACGTGGTGGAGAAAGTTTCGGCGGTGCATAGCGGCGCGGGCAGAAATTCGTGACTGAAGCGCGCCGAGTATAACCGCCGGGGTGGGACATCGGCTGTCCCAGGGAGTGGATTGGGGTAGAAAAAGACGGCGGCGCGCACCGGTGCGGCGCAGACCGGCGCGCGCTCGCGCGGCGGATGAACCTAAGAAGCTCAGTTGAGACCCGGAGTTCGCAGAGATCACAGAGGAGAGAATTTTCAAAAAACCCCGGCCTTCATGCGTCATCTGGCGAGTGCAGCGAACGGGAAGGACCGACTGACCAAGCTTTCGTTTTTTGCGGTTTTGGTGCTTCTTGTGGCCAATCAGTCTGCGGGATTTGGGATGAATCGAGCCGCGCGGCTGGCTTCATGGCGGATCGCCGGCGTAGAGGGCGGAGGCGGCGCGGATTTCGCGTGCGATCTCGGTGCGCAATTCCGGAGGCGCGAGCACTTCAACCTGGTGGCCGCAGGCGAGGATGTGGCGGCGGACGTCCACGAGATTGTTCAGGCGCAACGCGACTTCGAGCGAGCCGTCCGCGCGGAGGGTTTCGACTTGAGAGGCGTGCCATGGCTTTTCGCGCACATAGGGCGCGAGCCGCGGGGCGAAGCGCAGTTGCACGAGATGGTCTTCGCGACCGGTGAAGCGCCCGAGGCTGCCGCGTAGGTAGCTGGAGAGATCGAAATCGGGCGGCGGCGTGAACGTCCCGGCGGTGGCGTGCGTTTCGCGGATGCGCGCGAGGAGGAAATTGCGCGGAGCGCCGCGGTTCGGATCGTGGGCGACCAGCACCCAGCGATGATCGAGGAAGGCGAGATGCAGCGGGTGCACGAGGCGCGTTTCCGGTGCGCTGTCGCTGCGCGGTTTCTGATAGACCAGACGCAGGACGCGGCGGCGGCGGATGGCTTCGAGCGCTGTGGCGAAATGGCGAAGCTCGTCGTCGGCCGCGGCGGCGGCATCAGGGTGAAAGACGAGGTGGCGGATCTCGGAAACCGGCACCGAAATCGCGCCACCGATCACCCCGGCGATTTTGCCGAGGGCGACGCCGAGGGCGCGTCCGAGCGGCGTGCCGTGCCAAGCGGCGAAGGTCTGGCCGGCGAGCGTGAGGGCGAGTGCCTCGCCGGCGTCGAGGCGGAGCAGCGGCAGGATATCGCAGGGGCGCGAGTAGGTATAGGTGTGCGCGGTGGCGTCCCATTCGATAGGGGCGCCGAGTTGGTCGCGCATGAACTCGATGTCGCGTTTCACCGTCCGTCCGGAGGTTTCGAGTTCCTCGGCCAACGAGGCGGCGGTGACGGGCTGATCGTTGCTCAGCCGCTCGTGAATGAACAGCACGCGGCGGAGGGCGGCGCGTCCGCAGTCGGCTGGGTTGTCTAGCTTCAAAATTGGCCTGACTTTAGGAGCGTGCACGGCGATTCGGCACCGGTTCATCTATCGCCAACCGGAGTGCTGGCGGGCCCGATTAATCGATGGGGGAGATCACAAAGTCCGTCAATAGCGGGCGGCTCAGACGAAGACCGGCGATCGCTCACGACGCCTTTTGGGAAAGGTGGATTCCTTGCGATTGCGCTTTGCTACGAGGGCCATGCCGGGTGCGGATTGCCGTCGATCGGGGCGTAGCGCATCGACAGCAGGTCTCAGTGCTTGTGCAACGCCACCGTGTAGAGTCGGCACGATGAAGATATCCAAGGGCAGTGTCCTGACTGCTCGAAGGTGCAGTATTTTCTGGAGGGTGATGGCGAATGCCCGCTCCCCGCTTGCCCCCGGCTGACGCCCCCGTTTGCCGGGAACGGGAGCTCCGTTGCACAAGATTGGTGTCAGCAGGACGTTTTGGCCAGCCGCCCGGCGCGCACAATTCTAGCGGACTGATTCCGCCATCTTGGGGGGATGAAAAAATCCATCAATTCCTCCGCTCCCAAGGCGACGTTCAACGCGGCGGTCGGCACCATGCCGACCTGCCTTTTCACGATGCACCCTTCGGTCATCACGATCGAGGCGGTGATCCAAGGACGCCTGCGCAGTGACCAGGACCGGTCGCGCTCGAGTTCGACCGGACCGATCTTCGTCGATCGGTGTTATCAGGAGAGCCTTGCCTACGCGGCGAAGCAGCTCGCGGCCCGTGGGCTGGAATCGGGCGCCAAGCGCAGGGTGAACAAGATCAACTACCACGCGATCTTCTCGGAAGACTGGAAGATCGAGGTGGCGGTGAAGTTCGTCCTCGGAGTGCGCGGGCGCAGTCAGCAGCCGGACTTGGACAACCTGTGGAGGCCGCTGCAGAACGCCCTGGCGATTCCGCCGCCGAAGCTGAAAGTGCCGGCGAAGCGCGGCTCGTCGCTCTACACCGCCTTCGCGAGCGACCGGCAGGTAACCCGCTACAGCGTGAGCATGATGCCCTACATCGCCGCGACGCCGGAAGGGGATCTCACGCTGGTGTCGATCACGGCCCACGCTGCTCCCGGGCTCGCGCTCTGCCGTCCCGAATAGTCCCGCCGCCGCCCCACGAAAACCCAGGGCGCGGCCGGTTGGTCCTGCCCCCTCATAGTAGGGGGCCCCTCCGCCGCGCCTTCCTTTCCCCATCTTCACATCGCATGAAAATCCTTCACGTTTCCGACCTTCACTTCCAGCAGCGGTGGCTTGACTGGGTGGCCAGCGAGGCCAGCCGGTTCGACCTCATCGTCATCGCCGGCGACCTGCTCGACACCCTGAGCGTCGCGCCGCAAGCCACGCAGATCGAATGGATCCGCGGGTGGCTGCACGCGCTGCCCACGCCAACCGTGGTCTGCTCCGGCAACCACGATTTCGATGAAACGGACCGCTGCTCGTGGCTCGCGCAGGTGTCCGCAGCCCACATCTACCCCGACCGGCACCCGCTGCGGACCGGGCTTCTGACCATCGAAGCGGTGCCCTACGGCCGGCTGCCGCTGCGCGGCGGACAAAACCACCTCGTCGTCACACACGTGCCGCCGGCCGGAGCGCCCACGGCGTTCTGTCAGGAACGGGTGGTCGATCTGGGAGACCGGGCCTTGGAGCGCCAGCTCCGCCAGCCGGCCTTGGCGCCTTGGATCGTCCTGTCCGGGCATGTGCATGAGCCCCTGAGCTGGAAAGCGCACCGGGCCGGGACCTGGAGCTTTAACCCGGCGATCGGCCGGGGCGTGAACTTCAATCTGCCGAACCACATCGTGCTCGAGCTGGGGCCGGATCGGGCCACGGCCGAGTGGCGGAGCGGTTGCGGGCACTACGAGCGGATCAAGCTCCGCTGATTTTTGACGCTCGTCCCAAGTGCAAGCAGACGGGCGCCGGCCAGGCCGGCGCCCGTCTGTCCCTCCCCATCTTGAAACATGATTTCAGCGATCTTCAGCGACGAAACCGCACAGCAACTGCAGCTGACGGAAGACCAATTCCATGTGCTGCACCGCATCCACGGCTTGGCCGAGCTGTATTTCTACGGCGCGGCGAAGCACTGCCCCATCCAGCCCCGGCTGTGGCCGTTGATCGTCGGTCCGACGGGAGCCGGCAAAAGCCACCTCTGCCGGCAGCTCGCCCGGCTGAACAATGCGGGATACCTCCGGCTCACCTACGGCGACTGGGTGGTGCAGGGAGCGCGTAGCCCTTCGAGCCTCTTCCAGGTGCTGGAGCATTGCGTGCGTCGGCCCCGCACCGTGTTGCACCTGGACGAGCTCGACAAGCTGCCGGCGGAATCCAGCCAGGATTGGACCCGCGCGGTCGCCAACGAAATCTGGTCGGTGCTCGACGGCGAACTGCCGATCGATCGGTTCTGCGCCGACCCCGACGTCCGGGCACGCTTCAGCCCCGAAGCGCTCCAGAGGCTGAGGGACGGCAAAGCCCAGGAGCGGTTGTTCATCGTCGGCTCCGGCACCTGGCAGGAGCTCTTCGAGCAGCAGCGGCCTGGCAACGTGATGGGCTTCGGGAGGGGAAATCCGTCGGAGCCGCTGCATGAGGCGCGCGCCGTGGAGCGAATCACCGCGACGAAGGGCCCGATGGCGGAGTTGCTCGCCCGGTTCGACGGCGAGGTGCAGCTGATCCGGCCGCCAACGATCGCCGAGGCACTGGCGATCCTCGAGCGGGCCGGGGCGCGTGACTATGCTCGTGACATCAATTTCGACGATGTGCAGGCGCTGCGGCGACTGCTGCCCCGCCAAGGTTACCGCGCGATGCAGTCGGTCGTCACCGAACTGATGCTGCGGGGCTGGCGGCCGCGCGAGGCCGGTGCGGTCGAGCCGATAGAGGAGCCGACGCTCGTCCAGCTCGAGGATGGGCAGGTGCTGTTCCCGTTTTTCGGCTGTCCATCGTGAAGAACCAAGGGCGAGGCGATAGGCGGGTCCGAGCAGCGAGGCAAGGGCCGGAGGCCGGAGGAGTCCAAGCATCGCCATCTTGCAGCATGGCTACCAATACTCAGACCAAGTCCCGCCGGCAGCGCCGCACCAATCGTTGGCTCAGCTGCCCGCAAGATTCAACGCAACCGGGGCGCGTGGATGCGCTCCTCCAGCCGGTCGATGCCGAGGCCGTGCTCGCGATCCTCCAGACGGCTCGTTCGGACAAGGCTTCCCAAGCCGAATGCCATGCCGCGATTGCGCGGGTCTTCACGGAGCGCCGCGGTTCGGACGCGCAGGGCGTCGTCACGATCGAGCGGCTCATCCAGAAGTGGCTGCTCTCCCGTCAGGGCGAGGTCACGGCGGCTAGTTTCGTTCGCTATGAGGATTCGCTGGGGCGATTTATCCGGTTTTTGGGCGCCGAAGCGCAGTTGCCGGCTATCGCCTGCACCGAGGAGATGGTCCTGCGCTTCCGTGCCGCCCGCTTGGCACAAGTTTCGCCGGCGACCGTGAACGCCGATTTGAATGTGCTGCGCTTCGTGTTTTCGCGGGCGCATCGGCAGGGGATCCTGCCGATCGATCCGACGGGCGAGCTCAAGGACGTGGTGGTGCGACGGGAGGCCTTGGCGGGCGCAACCGAGCGGCGGGCCTTCACGAAACAGGAAATTGAAGCGCTGCTGCGCGTTGCCGACAAGGAGTGGCGAGGACTGATCCTGTTCGGCCTCTATACTGTGCAGCGACTGAAGGACGTCGCGTTGCTCACCCGCGGACAGGTGGAGGGCGGCGTGCTCCGCTTGGTTCGTGGCAAGACCGGGGCCCCGGCCGTCGTGCCGCTGCATCCCTGTCTCAGGGCGATTGTGGACGGGTTGCCGCCGGCGGCGGCTTCGACGAAGCTCTTCCCGAAGGCGGGGACGCTCGTGGAAGCGCATCGCGGCCGGACGTCCCAGCTTTCGAACCAGTTTTACTCGCTGCTCGTCCTCGCGGGCCTCGCGGCGAAACGTTCGAAGCGCAACACCGGGCGCGGGCACGGCATGCGCCGCACGACGAGTGAGCTGTCCTATCACTGTCTGAGGCACACCGGGAACACCTGGCTCAAGCAGGCCGGAGCCGGAGAGGCGGTGGTGCGTGACATCGTCGGCCACGAAAGCACCGATGTGTCGCGGCTCTACACTCACGTCGATGACCAGACCAAGGCGGCCGCAATCGCCCGCATGCCGGTGGTGGAGGCGTAGAGGGTGTGAGGGAGGAGCCGTGGCGGTGATCCGCCACGGCTCCGATGACGGGGCCGCGCGAGGTCAGTGCGCCAAGGCGAGCTCGAGTTGCTTGTCCTTCAGCCCGAATTCGCGCGACAGGGAGAAGAACGCAGTCTTCGAGTTATCGAGCGCGAGGCGTAACTCTTCGAACTCCGTGCGAATGGCGCGCAGCTTGAACGCCTCAAGCGCGGCTTGGCGGAGGTCCGATGGCTTCACCGTGCTCCGGCCCTTTGCAACGGCGATTTGCTCGGCGTATTCGAGCTGCCTGAAAAGCAACCCCGGCAGGCCGATGCATTCGACCTGCAGCCGCAACGCCTCGCTTTCGTCCGAGAGGTCACTTTCGAAGAGGGCAGGGTTCTCGCGCTGCACGGTGTAGAGCAGGCTTCTGAAGTCCTTCGTCATGCCCGGTTCGAGATAGGGCAACGGAAGAAGAACAGTGTCGAGAACCACCGATTTAGTCTGCAACAAATGCAGTGCGAAATCCGAGGTGGTCGTCGCCACGAGTGCGCGGCGTTCGCGCCGGAGGTTCTGCTCCAGCGCGACGAAGCAGTTGCGGAGGTCGCGCTTGCGAGCGGCGACCGTGAGGCGGCTTTCAAAGTCGTCGCACAATAAAACCGACGTTTTCCCCTGAATGGACGGCGAAGTCGCGGCGACGGGCCCGGCGAGCAATGGCACTAGGGCCTCGGTCGCCTCTCCGGTGGGGATGGCGGTGAATTTCTCCGCGAGCTTGCGCCGCGCGAGTTCAAGTGTGCTCGAGCGACCCGATCCGCGGGGGCCAGCGAGCAGAACGATGCTCGTGAAAGGTCGAGCCGCCTGCTCCGCGACGTGGGCGGTGAAGGCGTCGAGCGCAGTGAACTTGACGAAGGGCGTTTTCATCAGGCGGACATCTCCTTCGTTTCGGTGGGAAACCCCGTGATGGCCCCGCTTGAGACGCGGTCTTCGACTTGCGCGACGGGCTGGGCCGAAGGCCTACGCCGCAGCGTTTCCGCGAGCCGCTGCTCGGCCTCGGCAATCTTGACTGCTGTATTGCACCAGAGTCGGCGCCGCGAGGCTTTACCTATGGCCTGCTTGCGCGCGAGCAGCTCGGACGTGAACAGGCGGCGCTCGCTGCCGTCCATCTGGCTCATTCGGGAATGAAACCCGCACACGGCCTCCACCCAGCGCCCTGTTTCCGGGCTTTGGACCCAGACACGGGAAAGGTCGGTGGGGCTTTCCAGGACCTCGACCTTGGGTCTGGTTGTCCCGAGGTGGTCGAAATCCGACGTGTAGTAGGACAAGCCGCGGACGGTGATGCCGCGGCCGGGAATCACCCGGGCGGTTTTCCGCCCGAGTTTCTCCGCCGTGAGCTTGTAGAACTCGTCACGCGAGTGCACCACGCTGACCATCTTGCAGTGGAGCCCTTTGTCGCGCCGGTCGGCCGGTCGCATGCCGATCTCCGAATGGAGGGCGCTGGGGAGGTCCTGGTAGAAGAGGTCCGCCGTCACGTCGTGCAACGACCAGATGTCCCAGCACCCGTCGGGCAACGTCGCTTTGCGCCCGAAAGCTTGGTGCGCCTTGATGGCGCCCTGCATCTGCTTGAAAAGGACGTGTTGCGCGACGCCCAACAGTGACTCCACCAATCCGCAGAACTTCGGCTGCAGCGGCGGCCGATAGAACTCGGTGTTGTGGTTGCTTTTCAGGACCTCGATAAAGGCCTCCGCCCGCAGGTCGGGTCCGTTGTCGCAGAAGATGCTCTGCGGGAGGAAGCCGTGCCTCTCGACACAGGTCTGCAACAAGGCCAGCGCAGTCGCGGCTGACGGCGGAGCGAAATTTAGGTGGAAGGCCAGCGTGCAGCGCGAATACACGTCAACCATCACCGAGAGGTAAACCGGGCCGAGGGCTTCGCCGGTGACGGAATCGCAGACCACGAGGGGCAGCTGCGTGCTGTCGATGCACGCGAGTTGTCCGTAGAAGCCCGCGTCCTGAAGACCTTCTTCGAGCAGGTTACGAATGGAACGCGTGTGCGCGTCTGCGTCCGGCTCCGCGAAGATAGCGCTCACATCGTAATTCTTGCTCTTTTTGTTCCAGTTCACCCGAAACGTCTCCTCCGAGGGACACTTCAGGTTCAGCTTCTCGCATTCGGCAATCAGCAGGCCGAAGTAGTGAGCGCGAGCCTTCCGGCGCTTGAGCGGCGTGGCGAAGGCATGCGTCAGGAGCCGGTCCATCTGCACCTGAACTTCCGGCGCCAAGCGAGGGGAGCCTCGCCCGCTGAAGTCGGGCAGTAAGGCGACCAGGGGGTTGGTCCCGGGCGGCGTGTTCTGAATTTGGCGCAAGAGGCGCGCTTGTCGCGCGGTGATGAGCACCCCGTCGCGCCGCGCGTTCCCGAGATTTCCGACGTATTTCATCAGGTAGGCGACTTCGAGGAAGCGCGCCGACGCGTAATTGCGCTCGGCGGTTGACGCTTTCCGGAGCCTGTCACTGCCCTGCTGGGCGATGGCGTCGGAGGGAACGAAGGCACGCGCCTTGCCTTCTGCCAGGAGGGTGGCGAGGGCGAAGCGGTTGTGGGCGATGCTGCGCCCGCGGTCGGAAACGAGCAGCACGTCGTCCCTCTCATGCTGGGTGACGGTGAAGAGTTCACCTTTGAGTTCGACCCGGGTGCCGAGCTCCAGCATGGCTTGCGCGGAGCACACCGGAATTTCCGCTTGGGCCAGTCTGACCGCGTAGGCGAGTTCGAGCTGCTCTGCGTTGCGGTAGACGCGAATCCGCTCGTAGTCGTCCGTGGTGAGGCGCGCGGCTTCCAGGTCGATGAACAGGTGGCCCAACGACACCAGTTGCATCAGCACGTGAATCGTGAACTCCGGGACCTCGTCCGCAATCTCCGCGACCGTAGCACCGGGCCGACGATCCACCCGGTGAAGAATGCTCGCCTCGATGGCGCGAGGCAGGTGCACCGCCATCGCCCCCGAAAGCGCTTCGCGGTTTTTGGCCCGCCTTGCGCTCAGGGACGACGTGCGGATGATGCGGTGGCGGAGTCCGAGCGTCGTCGCGAACTGCTCCGCCACGCGGTCGCGTATCGTGGTGCCGTCCACAATGTAGCGCGCCGGCCAGTCTTTACAGCGCTGTCCAAGCTTGTTGTCCGGAAGCACTTCGTGCAGCTCGCCGCCTTGGGCCGTCAGCACGACTATTGTCGTGCCGGCCGGCAGCGTCGAGTCGCCATACGGGTGGTGCCGCTGGGGCATCAACTTCCAATAGGCGAGCACGGCGGCGTTCGCCTCAAGGTCGAGGGCGTGGCGGTAATCGGAGCGCACGTCGTCCCAGCCGAATGTGCGCTGCATCTTCTGACTCCATGGGAAGGCGCGCACAAGATTGCGGCGCAGCGGAGGCCTCGATAGGCCGGAACAGGCGAGGCGCTTTATAAGCTCCTGGCCGGCTGGCGTTAAGCCAGGAATCGGCGAGAGGTCGATTGTCGCCTTGGCGAAAATCGAAGGCTTAACGAGGGTGAGCCCAAGTGTATGATTTTTACACATGGGGCAAGATGGGCGGGCCGTCCGGGCCGCCGGGGGCGAGTGGGGAGGCGGATGCGAGCGATCAAACGGGGTGCTGGGATTTAGAGTGGTCAGGGACCTTAAGGCATGGAGCCGTTTTGTTCTTGTTTTACTGTTTGATAATTTGAGGAGAATTGGTTCATAGGGGAGCGCTGTGGGCGAAATCTCCGAAGAAGGGTTGGGGGCGCTGTGCGATCACATCGTGGAGCGGCGGGATGCGTTCTCTTACATGGACGTGGCGCGGGCGATGTGCGTGCGATGTCACCGCCGCGAAGGGCGCGAGGCGGCGCGGGGGTTGGCTGAGCGGCTGGAGATCAGCCCGCAGACTCTTTGGAACTGGTTGAACCGCGACCTGGGGAGTTGGGCGGCGAAGATGCAGGCGAAGCGCGAACCGGCCAGGATGGGCGAGGAGTTGGGCTATCCCGCGCGTGGGAGGCGCATTAGTCGCGATGACTTGGTGATGATTGCGGCGTTCATCCGCGGCAAACCCCGGCGGCCGACCTCGCGCCAATTAAGATCCGACATCCGCAGCCTCGCGATGCGCGAGCCGGGGTGGGGACATTTGAAGCAGATCAGTCACAGCTTTCTCCATAGAAAGCGCCATGTATTGAACCAGATGGTGGCCGATGCGGAGCGCGAGGAATATTTCCGGAAGAAGGCGGAGCGCGTGGCGCCGGTGGAGGCGGCCGTTTCCGCGAGTGAAGTGGGGCCGGTCAGCGAGGCCGCGGCGGCGGAGAGCGCGGGCGAGGTGGTGAAGTCCGGCGAAGTGCCGGTGCCGGTCGCGAAGCCGAAGTTGAGGCCCGGTGCGGTGATGATGGAGGAGATATAATTCGCGCCTCTCGCGGCGGAATATCTGTGCTCAAATCCAACACCTCCTACTATGTGGCGGAAAGCCGGCCCGTCCCGGAAGACACCGGGCTGCGCTGCGATCAGACCATCAAGCTCAACACGCACGTTGGCCGGCGAGACTGCCCCGGCAAACTTCGCCGGATCACCAGGTTCGTTCTCAGCGGGGTGCGGCGATTTCCTCGTAACGGTGGCGAAGTTGTCGGAACGCTTTTCGGTCACGACCAACGATGGAAGCTCCGGCTCGTTCCGCGAACGCAAGCTGCCACGCATCGTTCTCCCCGAACCGCTTTCCGGAACGGCGAGCGCGTCGCTGAAGCTCCGCGCACTTCGACGCGTGTTGGAATCCGATGCTCTGAGGGATGTAACGGCAGACAAACTCCATGCCTTTCTGCGGGTCATCGCAGCCCTCCAGAAACTCGGCTGCCGAAACGCAGCTTACGAGCAAGGGGCGCTGCGGTCCGGCCCGATTCTTCCGAAGCCAGCTCATCGCCGGCCCAGCAACTCCCGCTTCGACCTCGCGTTCGAGGTCAATCAGGAACGAGGAATCAAGCAGCACGGGTGCCACGGCTGCCTTTTTTCGCGGCGTTCTTCGCCAGTTCCGCCTCCGCCCAATCAGCCAGCTCGTGAGTGGTCACAATTTTGCCAAGCGAACGAGCGTGAATCAGTTCCGCTCGCGACATCTTGCATTGCTTTGCTGTGGCATCGAGCTGCTTTAGCTCGTCCGCCGTGTAGCGCGTTGAAATCGGGTATGCCTTCATGATTTCACAGAAAGCGTAACTACGTGGGTAGTCAACTACGAGCGTAGTTAACAATCAATGCCGTCAAAAGCTCGGGGAGCGCGTTCGCCAGCCTGTTCGCTGCATCGAAGCGATCTCGCTTAGCGCCATCCAGGATGTGCGCGAGCAAGCTTTTGAATGCAGGCAAAACAAGCTGATGCCGTTCGGAAATTTTCCCGTTTCGCATGGAGAGTGGTGATTTCCCAAGCTGATGCGGTCGGATATTTTTTGCGGAATTTGCTTGGTAAACGAAGAAGACCCAGCACGTTGCGGTGCTGGGTCTTCTGGTTGATTTTATCCTCGAGTGAAGCGCTTCATAAAGCGTTCACTGCCAGGAAGATGGCGTCCCCACGGGGATTCGAACCCCGGTTCTCACCGTGAAAGGGTGGTGTCCTAACCGGGCTAGACGATGGGGACGTAGCTCGGATTTCTTCAGCAAAGCAAAAAACGGAAGGGCGACCCTACGGCCCGCCCCCCCTCGTGCAAGGAATTTTTCATTCCCTCGGTCCGGGCCCTCGAAATCGCGAAAAAGTAACGACTAACGCGCAAATTCCCTTTGTGCTCGCGGCGTCTTTGTCGAGAAAATCGGCCCGCCATGACGTCCGCCGCCCAGATCGCCGCCGCCCTGCCGCGCAACGCCGTCACCTCCATCGAGGGACTGCCGTTTCCCCAAATCGCCTCCGGCAAAGTCCGCGAAATTTTCGACCTGGGCGATGCGCTCCTGCTGGTCGCGACGGACCGGTTGTCCGCGTTCGACGTCATCATGCCCGAAGGCATCCCGGGCAAGGGCATCATCCTCACGCAGATGAGCAATTGGTGGTTCCGCCAGACCGCCGAGATCCTGCCCAATCACCTCCTCCCCGATCAAGAGCGCGAGTTCGCCAAACGCGGCCTCGCGAGCCCCGACCTGCGCCTGCGCAGCATGATCGTGCGGAAACTCAAGCCGCTCACCATCGAGTGCGTCGCGCGCGGCTACTTGATCGGTAGCGGTTGGGCCTCCTATCAGAAATCCGGCGAGGTCTGCGGCATCAAGCTCCCTCCCGGCCTGCGGCAGGCGGACAAATTGCCCGAACCGATCTTCACGCCCACGACCAAGGCGCCGAAGGGTCAGCACGACGAGCCGATCGACGACGCGCAAGGAGCCGCGGCCATCGGCGCCGAGCTCTACGCCCAGGTGAAGGCAACCAGCCTCGCGCTCTACCGACTCGGCCACGAGAAGGCGCGCGCGGCGGGCATGATCCTCGCCGACACGAAATTCGAGTTCGGCACCGATCCGGCCGGCAACCTCATCCTGATCGACGAGGTGCTGACGCCCGACTCGTCGCGCTACTGGCCGGCCGACAGCTACGCGCCGGGGATGTCGCCGCCGAGCTACGACAAACAATTCGTGCGCGACCACCTGCTGGCGATCAAGTGGGACCAGAAACCGCCCGCGCCGCACATCCCGGCCGACATCATCGCGCGCACGCAGGAGAAATACCTCGCGGCGTTGCGGAACCTGATCGGCTGAGCCGCCGTCCTTTCCGCCATGACGTCTCGATTTCTCACCGCCGGGCTGGTCGCTTCCCTTTGTTTGGCCGCCCCGGCGTCGGCCCGTTTGGGCGACACGGCGGCGGTGTTGCGCGAGCGCTTCGGCGCTCCCGAGACCCAGCCCAACAAGCACACGTCCGCCTGGTTGATCGAGGCGCCGGCGGGCGCGTTGGTCTACACGGTGACGTTCGACGAGAAGGGGGCTTCGATCGCCGAGGGCCTGAAGCCCTACCGCTTCGCCCGCATCCTGGAGCAGACCGCCCGCGATTTCATCGACAACCAACTGTCCGCCCTCGGCGATCCGTCGAAGGTGCGGATCGTGAAGGCCGGCGAGCGCTACCAGTTCGACGGCGAGGCCTTCACCTGCGGGCCGAAGGAACAGGTGTGGGTCGACGAGGCGGCGAACTTCCTCCTGATCTGGATCAAGGGCGAGGAAGGCTCGGTCATGGCCGTGACGCGCGAGATGCTGCGCGCCACGCGGCGCTGAGTCGGTGCGCCGAGTTGCCCGTCATTCGAGCGTCAGCACAAAGCCGCCGTGCGCGGGCAGCGTGAGGCGCAATTTCTCTCCGGCACTCCAATGCACGGCGCGCTGCGCGAAGCCGCCGGCGCCGTCGTCGCAGATCAACTTGCCCGAGCCGGCCGGCGCGACGCGCGCGAGGTCGAGCGCGAGGTCGCGGGGCGTGGCTTCGCCGTTGATGCCGGCGACGAACCAGCGGCCGTCGCCTTGGCGCGCCATCACCGCATAGCGGCCGGGGTCGCCGGCGAGGA
>PNJQ01000074.1 GCA_013821985.1 Opitutus sp. | reverse complement strand
CGAGTTTGGCGGCGAGCTGTTGTTCGGTGAATGGCCCGGTTGGCTGTTGATTGACGACGACGTAGAGGCGACGAGGGGTAGTCATGGGGCGGCTCAGGTCAGGGGTTGAATTCGATCGGCGCCTGCACGCGTTGGGCGATGGGTTTGCCGTTGAGCGTGGCGGGCTGGAATTTGTATTCCTTCACCGCGCGAACGGCGGCATCCGCGAACGCCTGGTTCGTCGCACGGATCACTTCGACGGCGCCGACGCTGCCGTTTGCTTCGACCGTGAAAGCGACTTCAACGGTGCCGGACCGTCCGGCGCGCAGCATGGCCGGCGGATACGTGGCGGGGCTGCTGCGCAGCAATTTCGCGGCGACGCGCACGTCGGGTGTCTTGGGCGTGGTGTTGGCCGTGGGCGTGGCGTTGGACGCGGCTTTTTTCTCCTCCACCGGTGCGGGTTTCGGCGTGGTGAGGGCGACGAGTCGGGCGTTGAGGTCGGGTATCTCGGCGTCGGTGGGAGCGAGCAGGGTGAGTTCGTCGAGAGCCTGGCGGGCGGCAGGCGCCTCATCGGCGTGATCCGCCTGCATGACCTGCAGTTTGAGCTGCGCGATGCGCATCGCGCGACGCGCGGCCTCGGCCTCGGCCTTGGCGGCGGCGTTTTCCTGTTCCTTCAGGCGAGCGAGCCGGGCCTGTTCGGCGAGGCGGGCCACTTCGGCCTGTTGCGCTGCCTTCGCCGCGGCTTCGGCCTTGAGTCGCGCGGTTTCCATCGCGAGGCGCAGGGCGCGGGCGGATTCGTTGCTCGCGTCCTGGGCCAGCGTTTGCGCGATGAGCAACTCGGCTTCGGCGGCGCGTTCGATGCTGCCCTTGGCCTTGAGTTCGGCGAGGTAGGCGGCGAATTGCCGGTTGAGCACGCGATCCTCAATGCGGCGGATCTGCTCGGGGATTGTGAGGTCTGTCGGCGCGAGCGCTTGGGCGTCCTTGAGCACCTGCACGGCGGCGGCTTCGTTGTTGGCGGCGGCAAGTTCGTCGGCTTGGGCGATCTTGCGTGCCACCTCAACGCGCACGGCTTCCTTCTTGGAGGAATCCCACCAAAAATACGCGCCGATCAGCACGGCGAGCGCGACGGCGGCTCCGATCACGGGCAACATGGATTTGTTGGCCGCGGATTTTTTGTTCGTGTGCGAATACGGATCGTATCGCTCCACTTTTTCCGGCGCCTTTTGGGCCGGAGCGACCGGTTGCGCGACCGGCTCGACCGCGGGTGCCGGTTTAGCGGCGGGTGCGGGAACAGGCGCCGGAACAGGTGCGGGATCAGCCGCGGGGGCTTCGTCGGCGACGTAAATTGGTTCATCCGCCACGACGGGAGCGGGCGGTGGCGGAGGTGCGACGGGAACTGCGGCCGGAGCGGGCGGCGAGCTCGGCGCCGAATAAACGGATGCGGGTGCCGGCGGCGCTGCCGGCTCGGGCGGAAGGCTGGGCGGTAAAACTGGTGCCGGCGGAATACTCGGTGCAGAAAATATCGGGACCGGTGCGGGCGGCAGTGGCTCAGGTGCGGGCGGCAGTGGCTCAGGCGCGACCGGCGCAGGTGCGACCGGCGCAGGTGTCGCTGGCGCAGCTGTCGCTGGCGCCGGTGCAAGTGGCGCGGGCGAGATCGGGGCAGGTAAGACGTGCGCGGGAACCGGTGCGGGGAGCGGCGCGGGCGGCGATGGGGGAATGTAGGCCGCCGGGACAGGTGTGATGGGGAGCGGCGGCACAACCGGCACCGGCGGGGTTGGCGTCGCAGTGACGGCGGGCATCGAGAAACCGGCCGCCGGCACCGGCGGCAGCGGTGGGGTCAGGCCCGCGAATGGCGACGGAGGCGGCGCGACGACCGGCGCGGGTTGCGCCGCGCGGAGCGCGTTCGCCAATCCCGTGGGACGTTGCGCAGGGTGCTTCGCGAGGCACGCGTTGATGAATGCCTGCCAGCCCGGCGGGACGTCCTCGATTGCCGCGCCAGTCGGCGTGGTCTGAAGAAAAATCGGCGTGACGGGACTTTGGCGGGTTTGTTGCGCGATGTCGCCTTGATGGAACGGCGGCAGGCCGGTGAGCAGCCAGTAGGCGATACAACCGAAGGCATAGACGTCATCGGCGGGAGTGACCATCGCGCCGTCCCAGCGCTGCGGACTCAGCAACGGCAACTCGTCCTGCGCGTCCCACGTCGCGCCGGATTGCAGCGCGATTTCGCGCACGGCATTGAAGACGCAGGCGTGCGACAACACGAGTTGGCCCTCGGCATTCAGCCAGAGTCGCCGCAGGCTCAGCGCCGCGTGAGCGGTTTGGAGTGAGTGCAGGAAATCGAGTCCGGCGGCGAGTTGCTCGAGCCAGCGCGCCGCGACGGCGAACGGGAACCGGCGTTGCGGTTGCTGCGCGAGTTCGTCCGCGAGATTGCGGTCGTGTCCCACGCCCTGCCAGATCGCCGCGGTGAATTGCGGCGTCACGCGCAGATCGAGCAGACGCGTGAGATGCGGATGTTGCAGCTGGCTGGCGGTCGTGGCGGCGCGTTTCAGGCTTTCCGTCCACGCCGGCACGGTGAGCGAGACGGCGGGATAAAGTTCCATCTCGCCGCGCTGTTGTGTCGGAACATCGGTGATGCTCCAAGACTCGGCGGCTCCGGGCCGACGCACGGCAGAGAGCACGACAAAGCGTTCGAAGACAATTTGCCCGGGCTCGAATGCGACCGGCAACGCGCCGCCCGCGCCTCGGGGAACAAGGGGTGCAGTGGGATTCACAGTGTGTGGGTAACCAAACGTGCGGCGGCCTGAATGGGGTAGAGGCGCGCCGCACCGTTGCGCACACAAAGAGCAGAGCCCCGGGAAGCGGGCAAGCTGTTACTCCGGAACGGGCGGTCAGTCCTCCGGCGGGAAGGTGGCGGCGCAGCTCGGTGTCGCTCTCGCGCTCGTAAACCCAGGTCGAATTAAGGCCGAATGTCCCTGTATCGGGTTTTCCCCCATTCTCGGCCCGAGTGGGCTTCGCCGTTGTGCGGGACCGGCTAGTGCTATTACGTCGGAGCGAATGGGACACGGGCCACCGTCACCTTGTCGCCGAAATCCACGCCGGGCCACGATTCGTTTTGTTTGGCTGCCGCGTGTCGGGCGAAGCCTGGTCAGTTGCGCCGCGTTGGTTGCCGCCGTTCCGGCGTTTGCCGCCACTTATGTTTGGGACGGAGGCCATCCGGCTCAGGACAAGTGGTCAACGCAGCAAAATTGGAATCCCAACACCACGCCGCTGAACAACGGGACGGGAGACTTCGTTTTTACTGGCAGCATCAAGCTCACCTCCGAAGCGGATGGCGCCTGGAGCGTGAACTCCCTTCTGTTCGACAGCACAGCCGGCGCATTCGTGCTGAGTGGCGGCGTGCTGACGATCGACAGCACAGGCACGACCTACGCGATCGCCAACAACTCGACGCAGCTCCAAACGATCGGCAACGATTTTGTGCTCGCCGCAGCACAGTCATGGCGCGCGAACACCGGTGATTTGCTTTTCAACGGCGCAATCAATCTCGCGAGTTTCAATCTCACGCTCACTGGTGACGCCAACACCACCGCCGCTGGCGTGCTCAGCGGCGCCGGCGCGCTGATCAAAACCGGCGGCGGCACGCTCACACTCACCGGCGCCAACACGTATTCCGGCGGCACAACGGTTAGTGCCGGCACACTGCGCGGATCATCCACCAGTCTGCAGGGCAACATCACCAATAATTCCGCGGTCGCCTTCGACCAGACACTCAACGGTTCCTTCAGCGGCGTCGTTTCCGGCAGCGGTTCGCTGACGAAGGACGGCGCGGGCACACTCACGCTTGGTGCCGCTCAGACCTACACGGGAGCCACGACGATCAACGCCGGCCAGCTCACGCTCGGCGCGGCCAACGCGCTCAACGACACCACCGCCGTGACGGTCGCCGGCGGCGCCGCTTTGCAACTCGCGGCCGGCAACGAGACCGTCGGCTCGATCGCCGGCAGCGGCACCATCGCGCTCGGCACGGCCACACTCACGAGCGGAGGCACGAATGCGTCCACGCTTTTCGAGGGCACGATCAGCGGCACTGGCGGACTCGTCAAAAGCGGCACGGGAGAATTGACGCTCACGGGCGCCAACACCTACAGCGGCGGCACGACGGTGAACGCGGGCACCCTGCGCGGATCAGCGACGAGTCTGCAGGGCAACATCGCCAACCAGAGCGCGCTCATCTTTGATCAAGGCGCGAACGGCACCTATGGCGGCGTCATTTCGGGCACGGGGGCGTTCACGAAACTGGGAAGCGGCACGCTCACCCTCGGCGCCGCGAACACTTACACCGGTGCGACCAACATCACGGCCGGCACGCTCGCGCTCGGCGCTGCCAACGCTCTCAGCGACACCACCGCCGTCTCGATCGGCACGGGCGCCGGCCTGCAACTCGCGAGCGGGAACGAGACCGTCGGTTCGATCGCGGGCGGCGGCAGCATCGATCTCGGCGCGCACACGCTGACGAGCGGCGGCACGAATGCCTCGACCGCCTTCTCCGGGGTGATCGGGGGCACCGGCGGCATCGTGAAGGCCGGCAGCGGCACGCTCGCGCTGACGGGCGCGAACACCTATTCGGGCGGCACGACGGTGAGCGCGGGCACGCTGCGCGGTTCTTCGACCAGTTTGCAGGGCAATATCGCGAACAGCGGCTCCCTCGTCTTCGATCAATCGACCAATGGCACGTTTGCCGGAGTCGTCTCGGGCAGCGGCGCACTGATCAAGGAAGGCGCGGGCACGCTCACGCTCAGTGGCGCAAACACCAACACCGGCGCGACCACCGTCAGCGGCGGCTCGCTCGCACTCGGTGCAGATAACGTCCTTTCGTCCGCGAGCGGACTCACGCTGAATGCCGCGACGAGTCTCGGACTCGCCGGCCACTCGGTGCAGGTCGGCTCGCTCGCGTATCACACCGCGATCATCGATTTCGGCACGGCGGCGGCGGCGAACTATTTTCTCTTCAGCGGTGCGGGTGCGAGCACCGGCACGCTCACGATTAATAATTTCAATGCCGGCGAGGGCGATGTGTTCGCGTTTCAAACCGGCGCCAGTGTCGCACCGGAGTTCATTAGCGGCGTCTATTTCTACGGCATCGGCGGCGGCGTGCTCGGCGCCAGTGGACAGACGCTCTCCGGTTATTCCGGCACGTGGGACTTCATCGTGGCGGACACGTCGCCCTTCAAGACGTGGGATGGCGGCAGCGGCTCGAGCAACAACTGGAGTGTCGGCGCGAACTGGTCGGGCGATACCGCACCGGTCAGCGGCTTTTCGCTGAAGCTCGCGTTCGCCGGTAACACGCGCCTCGCGCCGGTGATGAACGGCAGCTACAGCGTCAACACCGTGCGCTTCGAGGCCGACGCGGGCGCGTATTCGATCACGGCTTCCGGCGGCGGCAGCACGCTGACGTTCGGCGGCTCGGTGCCGAGCATCATCCAACTTTCCGCGCAGGCGCAGACGATCGACGTGCCGATCGCGCTCAACAGCACCACCATCATCGAGACGACCGGCGCGGGAGCGCTGACGCTGGCCGGCGAACTTTCGGGCACCGGCGGCATCACCAAGGTCGGCGACAACACGCTCATTCTCTCCGGCGGGAATTCCTACGCCGGCGCCACGACGATCAACGCCGGCACCGTCGTCCTGCGCCACTCGACCGCGCTCGGTGCGACGTCGAGCGGCACCTCGGTCAACGCCGCCGCGACGCTGCGCCTGGAAAACAACATCACCGTCGGCGCCGAAGCGCTCGCGCTCGACGGAGCGCTGCGCAACGCCTCCGGCGCGAATGCATTTGGCGGCGCGATCTCCGGCAGCGGCAGCATTTTTGTCGATGGTGGCACCCTGTCGCTCACGGGCACCGCGGCCAACACCTACAGCGGCACAACGCTGGTGAACGCCGGCCAACTCGACCTCGGAAAGACGGCCGGCATCACCGCCGTGGCGGGAGACATCACGGTCGGTGACGGCACGAATGCCGCGACGCTGCGCCTCGTGAACAGCAACCAGATCGGCGATGCGGCGAACATCGTCCTCGCGAACGGCACGACGGTTTTCAACCTGAACGGTCGCACGGAAACGATTGGTTCGCTGGCCTCCAGCAACTCGCTCGCATCGGTCGTGCTCGGCAACGGCGGCAGTCTCATCACCGGCGGCAACAATTCCTCGACCACTTTCGCCGGCGTCATCTCCGGCTCCGGCGCGGTGACGAAGGAGGGCGCCGGCACCTTCACCGTCTCAGGCGCCAACACCTATACCGGCGCGACCGCGGTGAACGCCGGCACGTTGATCGTGCGCAACTCCGCCGGGCTCGGGACGACGGGCAGCGGCACGACCGTCGCGAGCGGTGCGACGCTGCAACTCGAGAACAACGTCACCGTTGGCGCGGAGGCGCTCACGCTCAACGGCACGCTGCGCAGCGCGTCGGGCACGAACGCCTTCGGCGGCGCGATCTCCGGCAGCGGCGGCGTCGTCCTCGACGCCGGCACGCTCACGCTCAACGGCACGGCGGCGAACACGTTCACCGGCGCGACCACGGTGACGTCCGGCCAGCTGGACCTCGCGAAGACCGCGGGCCTCAACGCCGTGTCCGGGAATCTGGTGATCGGCGGCGCATCCGGCTCGGCGACCACGCGGCTGGTCAACGCGAATCAGATCTCCGACACCGCGGCGGTCTCGCTCGGCTCGGGCGGCACGCCGGTGCTCAATCTCAACAACAACTCCGAGACGATCGGTTCGCTCGCCGCGAGCAACGCCGCCGCCGCCGTGCAACTCGGCTCAGGCACGCTCACGACCGGCGGCAACAACTCCTCGACGACTTTCGCGGGCGTGATCAGCGGCACCGGCGGATTGACGAAGGCGGGCACCGGCACGTTCACGGTGACCGGCGCGAACACCTATACGGGGAACACGACGGTCAGCGCCGGCACGCTCGTGCTCGGCACCAGCAATATCATCGGGGATTCGGCCGCGGTTTCGCTCGGCTCCGGCGCAGCGCTGTCGCTCGCCGGCACTTCGTCGGAGCGCATCGGCGCGCTCAGTTTCAATTCCTCGACGATTGATTTCGGCACGACGGGCTCGGCCAATCATTTTGTCTTCAGCTCCGTCGGCACCATCAGCGGCACGCTCACGATCGCCAACTGGTCCGAGGGCGTGGATCTTTTCGGCGTCGCGGTCAACACGGTGAGCCAGGCATTTCTCGACAGCGTGTTCTTCTCGAACCTCAACGTCGGCATCGGAGCGGTGTTGTCCGATACCGCCGTCGCCGTTGGCAGCTACGGCAATTACTACATCCTCACTCCGATCCCGACCTTTATCTGGGACGGCGGACAGAGCAGCGGTTCCGTCTCCAGCCAGGACGATTGGTCGCAATCCAGAAATTGGTCCGGTGACATCGCGCCCGCCACTGGTTCGAAGAAGGCGATCGTCATGGCCGGCGTCGCGAAGACCACGACGGACATGAACAGTGCGTTTCAGGTCAACAGTCTGTTATTCCGCTCCGATGCGGGCGCCTTCACGATCAACAGTAGCACCGGCGACACCCTCTCGGTCGGCGGCGGCGGCATTAACAACCAGTCCGCGAGCACGCAGACGCTGAACGTCAACGTGGCGTTGACCGCCGACCAAACGTGGACCGCCGGCGCGGGCAATCTCGTGCATGCCGGCGCGACGCTGCTCAACAGCAGTTATGCGCTCACCATCGCGGGCGATTTCGACACGACGATCTCGGCGGTGATCGGTGGCGGCTCCGGCGGAGTGATCAAGAACGGTGGGGGCACGCTGACGCTGTCCGGCACGAACACCTACACGGGCGGCACGACGCTGAACGCCGGCGTCGTCTCCATCGCGTCCGACTCGAATCTCGGTGATGCGGCGGGCAACCTCACCTTCAATGGCGGCACGCTGCGCACCACGGCGGGCATCACGTCGGCGCGCGGCGTCACGCTCAACGCCGGCGGCGGCACGTTCGATGCGGGCGCGTTCGACTCCACGCTCTCCGGCGTCATCGGCGGCACGGGCGCGTTGGCCAAGACCGGTGCGGGCACGCTGACGTTGACCGGCGCGAACACTTACACCGGTGGCACGACGGTAAGCGCCGGCACCTTGCGCGGTTCGAGCGTGAGCTTGCAGGGCAACATCGTGAACAACGCCGCGGTGACCTTCGATCAGGCGTCCAACGGCACCTATGCTGGCGTCATGTCCGGCAGCGGCTCGCTGACGAAGACTGGGGCAGGCACGTTGACCTTGTCCGGGGCGAACACTTACAGCGGCGGCACTACCGTGAGTGCCGGCACTTTGACCGGCACGACCACGAGTTTGCAGGGCAACATCGTGAACAACGCCACGGTCACGTTCGACCAGGCCTCCAACGGCACCTACGCCGGCGCGATGTCCGGCAGCGGCGGGCTGACGAAGCTCGGCGCGGGCACGCTGACGCTGACCGGCACGAACACTTTCACCGGGCCGACGCAAATCAGCGCCGGCACGCTGGCGCTCGGCGGTGACAACGTGCTCGCGGCCGCCACGGCGCTGACAGTGGATGTCGGCGCGACGATGTCGCTCGTCGGTTACGCCCAATCGCTCGCGACGCTCGGCGGCGTGGGCGCGGTGGATTTTGGCAGTGGAGGCACGCTGACCCTCGCCAGCGGCACGTCAGTGTTCGGGGGCGCGTTTTCCGGCACCGGCAATCTCATCGTCGCTGCCGGAGCCACGCTGCGACTCGGCGCCGACTTCAACGCCACGGGACTCAACATCACGCTCGCCGGCGGCACGCTCGAGGTGAATGGCACCACGAGCACATTCGGCACCCTCAGCCTGACCGGTAACTCGATCATCGATTTTTCGGCCGCACAAAATTCCGTGCTGGCGTTCAACAGCCTCGCGATCGGTGCCTACACCCTGGCGGTCACCGGTTGGACGGACGCGCAGGATTATTTCTATTCCACGGTGTCGCCGGGAGCGGCGGGGGTCGCGCCGACCAATCAGATCGTGTTTGACGGTTTTTCGGGCGACAGCACGTCGTGGCTGCCGTGGGACTCTCAAGTTTCGCCGGTGCCGGAGCCTTCCACTTACGGCGCGATCCTCATGGGCGTGGGAATGTTGCTCCTCGGTTATCGGCGATGGAAGAGGCCCGCGGTCGAGAAAAGCGCGAAGGCGCCGGTGGCCTGAAGCGCTGCTCAGCGGGTTCGACCCGGCAGCACGGCAGTCGCCTGCGGATCAGGTCGGCCCACGCGCGTCACCGCTCCGCCTATCATCACGAGGGCCGCGCCGGACGCGAGAAAACCGAGGTCCCACCAAAATTCGTGCGGGTGGCCGGGACGGACGTGGTGAAGGCCGAGGAGCTGATGGTCGATCAGCCCTTCGACCAAGTTGAACAATCCCCAGCCGGCCAGCATGGGACCGGCCAGCGCCGCGCCGCGACGGAGCGGAGCCCCCCGCATGGCGCGAAACAGCAGTGCGACACCCACCAATGTCATGAGCCACACCCCGAGATGAAAATAGCCATCCTGCGTGTTTTGCAGTTTCAGGGCCTCAATTGTGGCGGGCTGGCACGTCTCGGTCGTGCACACGAGGTGATGCCACCCGAGGATCTGATGGAACACGATGCCGTCAAAAAATCCGCCGAGCCCGAGTCCAATTACCACGCCAGCCTTGGTGAGCGGTTGCATGGCGCAACATTATCGCGCGCCGGCGGCGGACGCCATCAGTTCCTCGTCGCAAGAGGGACGCGGGAATGTTTCCACGAGACGCAGGCACCTCCTGACGGAGGAGGTGCACCGGTGGGCGGCGGACGGGTCTGACGCCCAAAACGCAAAAGCGCCGTTTCCCTCGCGGGAGACGGCGCTTCTGAAAGTGGTGGTGGAGGCTGGAGTCGAACCAGCGAACGGCAGGAGCCGAATTGATTTACAGTCAACGCCCTTTGGCCACTTGGATACTCCACCATCAAATGAACGAAGGGCCAAAGTAGGTGGTCTGGCCCGCGTTTGCCAAGAGGTTTTTTCTTGGCGCGGGCGCAGCACGCCGCAAATCGCGATCAGCGCCAGTAGCTTTCGATCCAGACGGAGCGATTGCCGTGGCGTTCCCAGTGTCCGGCGATGTAGCTGCGGGCCTGCGGTGGCGGGATTTCCCAGTGACCCGGCACCCACGCGTAGCCGTAGCGCCCGCGGTAGCGCCAGTGACCCGGCACCCAGATCGCGTCGGAAGACGGCGCGGCGTAAACGACCTCGTTCACGCGCGCGGGTGGCGGAGGCATCGGCGGCGCAGCGACCGTCTCGACGCGCTGCGCATAGGCTTGGTCGTAATTGCCGTAAACCGTGCCGCGCTCGTGATCGGCGGCGTTGCCCATCGTGCCTCCGGCGAGCGCGCCAACGGCCGCGCCGATGAGGGCGCCGGAGCCGGCGTTGCCGCTGCCGGAGTTGTTGCCGATGATCGCGCCGGTCAGCGCGCCGAGCGCTCCGCCCATGACGGCGCCTTGTTGCGTGTTCGGGCCGGTGCCGACACAACCGGTCAGCAGCAACGACGAGCCCAGCGTGAGGGTCGCGAGAGAAATCCGCACAGAGTTCTTCATGGTGATTGGAAGGGAAGGGGCGTTACCAGCGACGGTGGTGACCGGAGCGGTGGTGATGACGGTAGTGACCGCCATAATAATGACCGCCGCGGTAGCCCCACCCGAATCCGAGATTCACCGAAATCGGAGCGCGCGGGCGCCAGAACGGATCATCGTAGAACGGATCGTAGCGATCGTAGTAACGATAGACGACGGTCGGAGGTGGTGGGGCAACTTCGACGATCTGAACCGGGGCCGGCGGTGGCGGGAGCGGCGCGGAAACGAACGGCTCCGCCTGGCCCGGAACCGGCGCGCTGGAATTTTGGGTCGGCAAGAGTTGGTAGGAAACGACTCGGGTGGAATTGTCGTTCAGACGGTAAGTCACCGTGATGTCGCTCGACGTCTGGTTGACGTTCACGACGGTCGTGCCTTGGGCGCGGGCCATGTCGGTCAGTTGCTGCACCGACGGAAGCTGCACGGAATACACCACGCGGTCCGCGCGGGCGGGCGCCGCGATTTCGGCCGCGGGCGAGGGCTGCACTTGCTGCTCGGCGGCGATCGAGGCGTCCTGGGCAAGAGCCGAAGCACCGACTGCCAAGCCGGCGAGGCCGAGCGAGAGAAAAGTAAGGGTTCGCGTGTTCATGATTTGGTGAATGGGACGGAATCCGCGTCGCAGTTATTCAAATTCACGTCGCAGAAATTCCCCGCCATGGGTCGTAAACCCCAGCGGGCGGGAATTGTTCCGGAGGGGTGCCGGCGCGGACACGAACAAGGCCGCCCAAAGCGCCGCCGGGCTGGAATTTAGAGCACGCCCGCCTGCCGGAAACTGTAGAAGCCGACGCCGCGCGGGTCCGCGGCGGCGCGGCCCAGCACCACGTGATCGATCAATTCGATATCGACCGCCTTCGCGGCGTCGCGGAGCTGCCGGGTTAGTTGCACATCGGCGGCGCTCGGCGCCGGGTCACCGCTCGGATGATTGTGCGCGCAGATGACGGCGGTCGCGCCTTGCCGGATTGCTTCGCGGAAGACTTCGCGCGGATGGGCGAGCGAGCTCGTGGCGGTGCCGCTGGTGACTTCGACGCACTTCAGGAGGCGATTCTTGCGGTTGAGACAGAGCACCCAGAATTTTTCGATCGCGAGGCCGGAGGCGACTGGCTCGAGGTGGTCGCGCACGAGTTCGGGGCGATTGAGGATCGGCTCAACCTCGCCGTTGCCGGCGAGAACGCGGCGCGCGAGCTCCATCACCGCGACGAGTTGGAGGGCCTTCACGCGGCCGATGCCTTTGAGGCGGCGAAAATCCGCGTCGTTCCACTGCACGAGCTGCGCGAGCGTGCCCGCCTCCGCGATGAGTTGCTGCGCCACCGCGATGACGTTGTGGCCGCGGCTGCCGCTGCGGAGCAGCATGGCGAGGAGCTCGGTGTCGCTCAGCGCGGACGCGCCGAGTTTTTGTAGGCGTTCCTGCGGGCGGTCATGGACGGCGAGGTCCTTGACGCGAAGGGGCGGGTAGGGGTCGCTGCTCATGGCGGGCCTTGGGCGATTCGCCCGCTGGCCCGCGAGCTGCTCGCACTTAATAGTGCTTCACGTAACCGTTACGTCGGAGTTTCTCGAGCCAGCGCTCCTGCGCCTGACGGGCGTATTGCTGGACGAGCATCTTTTCAATCTGGTCGCGCACTTCATCGATCGGGAGGATGCCGGCCATCTTTCGATCCTCGACGTGGAGGAGAAACGCGCCTTCGGGCATGATGATCGGATCGGCCGTCTGGCCCTTTTCGAGTGTGAAGAGCACATCGGCGAATTCCTTGCGCAGATCCGATTTGCGCTGCCAGCCCCAGTCGCCGCCCTTCGTGCGGCGGGAGTCCTGCGAGTAGAGTCGCGCGAGGTCGATGAAGTCGGCGCCCGCCTTCAACTGATTGGTGACGGCGCCGACCCGCGTGTTGAGCGCCTCGTCGGTTTCACCGTCGGCACGCGTGAGCTGAATGAGGCGGAGCTTCACCGCGTCTTCTTGATAGAACCGCTCTTTGTTTTCGTCGTAGAAAGTCTGGATCTTGACCGGGCTGATCTGGCTGGCCGACTTGCGCTGCTGTTGGCGCATGTAGCCGTAGATCATGTCTTCCTCGACCTCCTTGCGGTAATCCTTCTGCGAGATGCCGCGGCCGCGCAGGTAGGCCAGGAACTTGGAACGATCGCCGTCGAACTGCGTCGCGACGATTTCGGCCACTTGGTTATCGACGAAACTCGCCGGGACACGGCGCTTTTCGTCCTTGTAGAATTCCTTCACGATCAACACGCGGTCGATCAGCTCCTGCACGATGTTTTCCTGGAGGGCGTTGATCTTTTCGTTGAATTCGCGCTCGTTGCGGCTCTCGCGCTGGACCTGCGGGAGGAGCGGGGCGATCTCGCGGCGGATGTCGTCCACCGTGATGACCTTTTCCTCCACGACGGCGGCGATGCCGTTGGCGAATTGGAGGTTAAGCTTGTCCGTGACGGCCTTCTCGAGGTCCTCGGGAACGGGCGCTGCTTGGGCGAGGGCGAGGACAGGAGCGGCAGCCAGCAGGGCAACAATTGCGCTCAGAAAACGGGGGCTGCGGAACGTCATGGATTCGGTAGGTTTTGCAGAAAGACGAGGAGTTCTTTCAACCTTGCGAGGGGGGTGGGGGCGGTCAAGCGGGGAAAGCGACTGTGGAACTGGATGAAGTCGTCGCGCTGGCCACTGTTGCGCAAGCACTTCAGCCGTCCCGAGTCGGTTTCGACGGACAGGATGCCTTTTTGTTCCGCCCGCACGCGGATTTCGGTCACGAGCAGCAGAGCGCGCACCTCCTGGCCGAGCTTGCCAAAGCGGTCGCGCAGCTCGGTCTCGAGCTCTTTGATCGCGGCGGGATTCTCGGCCAGCGCGAGTCGCCGGTAGAAGTCGATCCGCAGGCGCGTCTCGCCGATGTAGCTGGTGGGAATGCGGGCTTGGATCTTGTCGATCTCGCGGCCTTCACGCTCGGCCTGCTTGAGCGCGGTGAAGCTGTCGGTCGCTTCCGCCCGGGTCGTCGTGGTGCTGTCCGCGCCCTCGCCGACGAAGACGAAATCGAGTTTCACGCTCGCGCGCACGGCGGAGGCGTGTTTCTCGCCCTTCAGCCGCGCCACGCTCTGCTTCAGCAACTGGCAATAGAGTTCGAAACCGACGCCCACGATGTGGCCGCTCTGCTCGGCGCCGAGCAGATTGCCCGCGCCGCGCAGTTCGAGGTCGCGCATCGCAATGCGAAATCCGGCGCCGAGCTGGTTGTGCTGACGAATCGCGCTGAGGCGCTGGCGTGCGACGTCCAGGACGCGCGCGTGGCGATGCAGCAGCAGATAGGCGTAAGCCTGATGTTTGAACCGGCCCACGCGGCCGCGGAGCTGATAAAGTTGCGAGAGGCCGAAGCGGTCAGCGCCCTCGATGATGATCGTGTTGCAGTTCGGAATATCGAGGCCGCTCTCGATGATCGTGGTGCAAACGAGCACGTGATACTTCCCGGCGACAAAGTCCGTCATCATCCGCTCGAGATCGTCCTCGTCCATCTTGCCGTGGCCGACGCCGATAGTGAGCTTCGGCAACAGCGCGCTGAGTCGCGCCGCCACGAGATCGATGCTCATGACGCGATTGTGGAGGTAGAAAACCTGCCCGCCGCGCCGCACCTCGTGTTGGATGGCTTCGACGACGAGTTTCTCGTCGTAGCTTTTCACGATCGTCTGGATTGGCAGTCGGTTGACCGGCGCGGTCTCGATCGTGCTGAGGTCGCGCGCGCCGGTGAGCGCGAGATAGAGCGTGCGCGGAATCGGCGTGGCGCTCATCGAAAGCATGTCCACGTGCGCGCGCCAGCGTTTGAAGACTTCCTTGTGCTTCACCCCGAAGCGCTGTTCCTCGTCAATCACGACGAGCCCGAGATCCTGGAAGTTCACGTCCGCCTGCACGAGGCGATGCGTGCCGATCAGGACATCGATTTTTCCTTCGGCGACGGCTGTGAGAATTTGCTGTTGTTCCTTGCGCGAGCGGAAGCGCGAGACCATCTCGACCGCGATGGGGTAGCCCGCCATGCGCTCGCGAAACGTGTTCAGGTGTTGCTGCGCAAGCACGGTCGTCGGCACGAGCACTGCGACCTGCTTGCCGCCCATCACGGCCTTGAACGCCGCGCGGATCGCTACTTCGGTTTTGCCGAAGCCCACGTCGCCACACACGAGGCGATCCATCGGACGCGTTTTCTCCATGTCCGCCTTGGCATCGACGATCGCCTTCATCTGATCGGGCGTTTCGGTGAACGGGAACGCCGCTTCGAATTCCTTCTGCCAGGTGTTGTCTTCCGCGAACGCGTGCCCCGGCTGCGCCTCGCGCTTCGCTTGGATTTGCAACAACTCCGCTGCGAGATCGAGCGTGGCGCGCTCGGCCGCGGCCCGGACTTTTTCCCAGCGACCGGAGCCGACGCGGCCGAGTTGTGGCTTTACCTTCGACAAGCCAACGTAGCGACTGATGAGGTGCGACTCCTGCAACGGCACGTGCAGCGTCACCTTGTCGTCGAATTCCAGCGAAATCACCTCGCGCACGCCGTCGCGCGTCTCGAGCTTGGTCAGCCCGCGATAGACGGCGACGCCGTGCTGGAGATGCACGACGAAGTCACCTTCCACCAGTTCCGAAAAATCAAGCAGCTGATCGACCGCCGATGGCGTGACGACGGCGCGTTTGTTCGTGATGCGCCGCTGGCGCTTGCGCCCGAAGATTTCCGTCTCGGTCACGGCGATGTAGCCGCGCGCGGCCCGGCGGTCCCTCGAAGTGATCCGAAACCCTTCGTTCACCGAGCCGCGCACGAAGCGCGGTTTTAGTTTTTTCAGTGCGGAGTCTTCTTCGAGCAACTCGCGTGTGCGCTGCTCCTCGCCTTCCTTGGATGCGAAGAAATCCACCTGATAACCCTCGCGCTGCCAGGTGAGCACCTGCTCGAGAAAGCGGCGGCGGGCGCTGTCCTCTGCCTCGAGACGCGCGTGAGCAAGGAGGTTTTCCTCGGGGAAAGACCGGTGATGTTGCAACGACTCGGTGTCCCAGGTTTCCTCATCGGACGCGTGGTCGAACAGCTCGCTCGCCAAATCCAGATCTGCCACCCCGAACAACCGTGCCGGGCGGCGCGCCAGACGCGGCAGCACGCGCGCGTCGTCAGTGCCGTTGTCGAGCAAATCGAACGCTTCTTCGAGCGCTTTCGGCTCCAGCAACACCGCGTGCGTCGCGGGACCGAGATAATCGAGCAAAGAACCCTGCGTGCCCGCCGCGTGGATCTGCGGCGCGGCGGTCAGCGTGATGTGATCGACCGAATCCCCCGAACGTTGCGACACGGGGTCGAGCGCGCGAATGTCTTCGATTGTGTCGCCGAAGAAATCGAGCCGGTAAGGCTGGTGCGCGGTGATCGGGTAAATATCGACGATGCCGCCGCGCACCGCGTATTGGCCCGGCGCTTCGCACACGGCTTCACTGTCGTAGTCGAATTGCTTGAGCAGTGCGAGCAGCGCTTGAAACGGTCGCTCGTCGCCTTGGCGCAGGGTGATTTCGCGTTCCGAGAAATCGGCCGGCGGCGGCACCGGCTGCACGAGCGCGCCGGGCGTGGTGAGGATCAGCACGGGATCCGGAGCGGCGGTGACGTGTTGGCGTCCGCGGAGTTTGCTGAGAACGGCGAGGCGGTCGCTCGCCGCATGAAAGGCTTCGCGCATCTCGCGGCTGTCCGTGTGCGATTCGGGAAAGATCAGCACCTCGAGGGGCGGCGATCCCCCCCGCGCCGAGGCGAACAACGCGATGTCTTCGGCGAGCGAATCGAGCTCGCGCGGCTCCTCAACCACGGCGAGCCAGACCGGCGCGGGGTGTTCCGCCGCGAGCCGCGCCAGCGCATACGCCCGCGCGGGCGGACAGACGCCAGTGATCTTGGTGCGCGGAGCGGTGACAGGCTCGGACATCGGAGCAGACCAAGGTGCCGCAGCCGCGCCGAGGCGCAAGCGCGCGGGCGCGCCGCCTATTTTGAGGGCTTGAGCGCCAACAGCGCCACGCGCGCAGCCTCTTCCTCGGCGGATTTCTTGGACGGACCGCGTCCCACGCCGAGCAACTGTTCGTTGAGCGAAACGGAGACTTCGTATTCGCGTGCGTGCTTCGGACCGGTGGCGTTCACGACGTCGTAGCGCAGCGCGTTGTTGCCGTGCTCGGGCTGGACGAGTTCCTGCAACTGCCCCTTGGGATTCTCGCCGCTCTCCGAGAGCGCGAGGCGCGCGCCGAGCGAGCCATACCACGCGAGGATGACCTGGCGCGCGGTCTGATAATCGCTGTCGAGGTAGATCGCGCCGACGATCGCCTCGAAGGCGTCCTCCAGGATCGACGCGCGCAGGCGACCGCCAGCGTCCTCCTCGCTTTGACCGAGATGCAACGCCGCGTCCACACGCAGGTCGTGCGCGAGCTGGCAGAGAAATTCGCCCTTGGTCAGACCGGCGCGGCGGCGGCTGAGCACGCCTTCGCGTTCGAGGGGGAATTCGTGGAACAGCGCCTCGGAAAGCACAAGGTGGAGCACCGAGTCGCCGAGGAATTCCAGGCGCTGATTATGCGCGCCGGCCTGCGGGTGATCCTGCAAATACGAAGCGTGCGTCAGCGCTTCCGAGAGCAGGGCGATGTTCTTGAAGTTATAGCTGAGCCGTTTTTGAAGGGCGGCGAACTTGGCGGAGTGCGGCATGGCGGGACGGGGCGTCAGCGCCCGACTGCAAATCCCAATTGCGTGTGGTTGTCCATCATTCAACGCCCGCACGCGCTGCTGCTCTGACCCGCGCGGCGCGATTTTGCTCCGCGTCATCATGAACTCGCGCTCGAGTAACGGCGCAGCCCGCGATGAAACACGAACACCGCGACGCCGAACCACGCGATCGTCATGCCCACGACCCATGCCGTCAGCCCGAGATCGAAGCCGTGCAGCAGCGTGTGCGCGGGGACATTGCTCACCACGACCATCGGCAGCGCCCAGACAAACACGACGTTGGCCAGTCCGTGAAACGCCTGTCGCGGCAGCCGGGAAAATTCGCTCAGCGTGAAGTAACTGCCCTCGATGCCCTGGGCGCTCGTGATCCAAAACGCGGCTGAGATCGACAGCACGAGCACGCTGTAATGGATCACCACGCCACAAACCACCAGCAACGCATACAATGCGAAATCGAGCAGGGACGGATGCAGGCCGAGCTGGTGCGCCGAGTAGGCCACGACTGACACGGCAACGAGCGAATTGATCAGGCTGTCCGGGTCGAGCTTCCGCGTCGTGGCCGTGAACATGACATTGCCTGGCTGGGCGAGGAAGAAGTCGAAGCTACCGGACTTAATGTTGCGGCCCATTTCAAATATGCTGCTCCAGAAGAATCCCATGAGGAACCGCTGGATGAGCATGGAGGTGCCGACGAGCAGCATCATCTGGTATTTTGTCCATCCGGCGACGGTATCAGTGTGCTCGTAAATGACGGAAACCATCAGGATGTTGACCGACATCCAGAACAGCTCGACCAGCGCCCAGACAAAAAAATCCCCGCGAAACATCAGGGTGCGCGTGATGGCGTAGCGGGCCGAGGCCAGCCAGATGCGGGCGTAGTGGGCGAGGGAGAACATCAGGGCTTTTGATTTTGGAGGCTCGATTTTCGGATTACCCGAGCGAGGTGTCGGCCAGCGCGCCGAGGTCATCGGTTGCGCGGCTCAGGCTTTCAGAAAGCGACGTCTTTGGCTTCATTCGAAAATCGAAAATTCGCTCAGCCTCCGACGGCCGTGTGCAGGCGCAAGCCGCGCCGCCAGAGGATTTGTCCGAACAGCAGGATGATCACGGTCCAGAAGAGCTGGATCTGCATCATCGATGCGGCCACCGCAGGGCTGTCGATGCGGCCCGTCAACAGTGCAACGGGGAAATACATCTGGTAGAAATACGGCAGTCCGGCCGAGAGGCCGAACAACCAGTTCGGCAGCAGATCGAGCGGGAAAATCTGTCCGCCCAACACCGACTCGAGCGCCATCGAGAGGATGACGAAGCCTTGAATCTCGAGAAACCAAAACGTCAGCATGCCGAAGCAGTAGGCGATGCCGAATTGGATGAGCGCCGACATGACGAGGGCCGGCACCGCGTAGGCGTAGGGCCACCACGCGTGCGGCAGGGCGAGGTAGTCTTTCAGCAGCGGGTAACAGAGGAGCAGCGGCAGCAGGATCAGTCCGCCGGTCACAAGCCGCGACGACAGGTAGATGCTGAACCGATAGGCAAAGTAGTTCACCGGCTTCAGCAGGAACTGGTTGATCAAACCGCTCCGGATTTCCTCACTGATTTGGTAATCCTCGTTGAACGCCCCGATCATGAATTGCACGACGATCAGTGCCACGAAGTAGGTGATGGTCTGCCCGAGACTGAAGCCGCCGATCTCCGAATTGCCCGCGTAGGCGGCGCTCCAGAGGATGAACACCACGACCAGATGGAAAAACGAAAAGAAGCCGCGCACCGCGAAGTTCACCCGGTAGATCAGGTTGCTTTGCAACCCGACCAGAAAGGCGGCGCGGTATTTGGTGAGCGAGGCGAGCATGGCGGAAGGCGGAAGGCGGAAGGCGGAAGGCGGAAGGCGGAAGGCGGAAGGCG
>PNJQ01000073.1 GCA_013821985.1 Opitutus sp. | reverse complement strand
AACGATCGCGCGGTCGTTCATCCACGAACCGAACACGGCGCCCGCGGCGCCAGTGAGCTGTTGCCACGGATCGTTCGGGAAGTTCTTGCCGGTGCGATCGTGCACGAGGGCCTTGAAGCGCGTGACGAGTTCCTTGAGGTCCTCGACGGTCAGCTTCGTGTCTTCGATCTCGTGGTTGCCGTAACGCTCGTCCTTGAGGTGGCCGATGACCGTTTCGAACGGCTCGTGGTCTTCGTTGGGGAGCTTCTGCACGCCCATGACGACGTCGCCATACATCTGGATGAAGCGGCGGTAACAATCCCACGCGAAGCGCGGGTTGCCGGTCGCCTTCTCGAGCGCGAGGACCGTCTGGTCGTTCAGGCCGAGGTTGAGAATCGTGTCCATCATGCCCGGCATGGAATCGCGCGCGCCCGAGCGGACGGCGACGAGCAGCGGCATCGCATCGGTCGCGCCGAACTTCGTGCCCATGATCTTTTCCATATTGGCGACGCCCGCCTCCATCTGCGCGCGGAGCGACGCCGGGTAGGTGCGCTTGTTCGCGTAGTAATAGGTGCAGACTTCGGTCGTGACGGTGAATCCCGGAGGAACCGGCAGGCCGATGCGCGTCATCTCGGCGAGATTGGCGCCCTTGCCGCCGAGGAGCGGCTTCATCGAGCCGTCGCCGTCGGCTTTGCCGGCGCCCCAAGTATAGACATACTTCGGGCCGCGCGCGGCGGGCTTGCCCGCCTTGGCGGGTTTCTTGGCCGCGGGTTTCGCGACGGATTTCTTGGCGGGAGCCGCTTTCTTGGCGGGCTTTTTGGCGGATGATTTCTTGGCCATGGGTGGTTGAAATTTCAGTTGGTAACGAACCGCTGACAGAGGGAGCTATCGCAGTCCGAAGCGCGCAGAGTGTCAACGGCGCAACCTTGCCATTTGCGTGTCATTTCTTGCGTTGGCGCACACAACGCCCGCGACACCTGTGCGATACGGAGATTTTCCCGAAACCCGGCGCGGGCTTATACCCGAACGGCGAAAATCGCGCCTACTACCGCTCAGAGGAACAGCAAAAGTTGCGCGAGGACGATCTTCGTCACGAGCGCGAGCGGGTAAACCGTGGCGTAAGCGGTGTTGAGCGCGCTGACATCGGTGCGCGTTGCGGCCATGCTCAACGCGGCGGGCTGGGTTTGAAAACCGCACATGACGCCGAGCACCGCCGGAGTGGCGCGGCGCCGAAAGAGCCAAAGTAACCCGATCAGCAATAAATGGCCGCCGGTGACGACGCCCACGGACACCGCGAGGAGTTTCAAGCCGTCGGCTTGGAGCAGCGCGACGAGTCCGCCGCCGGCTTTCACGCCGACGCAGGCCAGAAACATGAGGATGCCGAATTGCCGCAGCGTGAGGTTCGCGCCGTAGGTGAGTTGCCAGATGAACGGCCCCGTGCGACCGAGCCGCCCGAGAATGAGCGCGGCGATCAACGCGCCGCCGGCGGCGCCGAGGCGCAGCGGACTTTCGAGGCCGGGGAGCGGAATCGGAATCTGGCCGATGGCGAGCCCGGCCACGATGCCGAGGGCGAAACTCAGGTAGCCGTTCTCACTCGCGACGGTGAGCGAGTCGCCGAAAAACTTCGCGAGCTCCGCCTGGCGCGCGCGGGTGGAAACGACGCGCACGCGATCGCCGAGTTGGAGCACGGTTTCACCCGTGACGGGCAGCTCGATGTCGCCGCGCCGCACACGGCTGACGACGCCGCCCGCGGCTTCGACGCCGAGTTCGTTCAGCGGCCGGCCGACGACGGCGTGATTGGAAACGAGGAAGCGCTTGATCTCATAGCCGGAGCGATCCTCGTGCAGCAGCGTCGAACTTTCGTGACCGAGCGCGGCGGTCGCGGCTTGGAGGCGCGCGCGTTCGCCGACGGCGACGATGAGCGAGCCGGCGGGCAATTCGGTGCTGGGGGTGATGAGATGCACGGAATTATCCACCAGACGCACCCGCGTAAAGACGACGCCGTGGGCCGCCATCACTTCGCCCGCGCGGGCCGGACGCTCGACCTCGATCGTGGTGGACATTGGGCCCTCGACGGGGGCGGTGCGTTCGCCGCTGCGCGCGGCGGCGGCGGCGCGCCATTGGATGAGCAGCAGGATGACGATGATGGCGAGCGGGTAGGCGACGCCGTAGCCGAGCACGACATGGTCGATCTGTGCGGTGCTCCAACCGCTGTGAGCCGCAGCCTCCGTCGCGGCGCCCAGCGCGACCGTGTTGGTCAGGGTGCCGCAGAACAATCCGGTCGCCAGGTCGCGCGGCACGACCCCGAACCGCCCCAGCGCCCAGCACGCGGCGAACACGCTGAGCAGCGCGAGCATCGTGGCGGCGTTCAGCGCCAGGCCATCGCGCCGCAGCGCCCCGAAAAATCCCGCAGCCGCCTGCAGGCCGATGCAATAGACGAAGAGGACAAGACCCATGCTCTGGATTTCCTCCGGCAATTTCAGCGCCGGCGACCAGGCGCCGAATGCCAGTCCGACGAAAAGCACGGCTGCGACGCCGAAGCGGAATTTGCCCGGCAGCTTGACGTCGCCCAGCAGGTAGCCGAGCGCGATGATGACGAAGAGCCGGATCAGCACCGAGCTTTCGAGCCAGCGCAGGGCGGTATCGAGGATTGTCACGCGCGCACCTTAACTCCCTTCGCGCCGAACGCGAGGCGCCGGTGTGTGCACTTTCCACGGCCGCCACCGCGGGATTGCGCCCGCCGGAAAAACTGCATGCAGTGGCGCGCGTGAGTCAGCCGCCACCCGATGAGGATTTCTACGAAGCCGAGACACTCGGCGCCGCCGGTGTGGCGCCGAAGAAGACGATGGGCTTTCTCGATCACCTCGAGGAATTGCGCGGCACGCTGATCAAGTGCGCGGTGGTCTTCGCGATCGTCGTCGCGGTGATCGCGTATTACATGAAGGATTTTTCCTACCTGTTGAACTGGCCGCTCGATCACGTGCGGGCGGAGTATCCCGGTCTCAAGACGGATCTCGTGACGAACAGCCCGATGGCGGTGTTCAGCGTCATCATCAGCATATGCGTGACGGGCGGATTCATCCTCTCGCTGCCGTTCTTCTTGTTTTTCTTCGGGCAATTCGTCGCGCCGGCGCTGACGCAGCGCGAAATGAAGGTGCTGTTGCCCACGGCATTTTCGGCGCTGCTGTTGTTTCTCGGCGGGGCGGCGTTCAGTTATTTTTTCCTCGTCACGAGCACGATCCGCGTGGCGTTCGAGTTGAACCAGCTCCTCGGTTATGAGGTGCTGTGGACGGCGGATAAATACTACAGCCTGTTGATGTGGATGGTGCTCGGCGTCGGGGCGTCGTTTGAATTTCCGCTGCTCATCGTGCTCGCGACCTACATGGGCCTCGTGGAGATCGCGACGCTGAAGAAATACCGCCGGCACGCGATCGTCGTCTTCTTCATCATCGCGGCGATCGTCACGCCGACGCCGGATCCTTTCACGCAGACGATTTTCGCCGTGCCGCTGATCCTGCTCTACGAATTGGCGATCTGGGTGTCGGCGTTCGTGGGCCGGCGCAAGGCGCGGGTCGAGTAGGTCCGGCTTCAGCCGGACTGGATCGGTGAGATTCACCAGCCCGGCGAACGTTCGCTCCGCGGCTGGCTGAAGCAGCTGCTATTTTTTCGCGGCGCCGATCTTCGTCAGCACGCTCGGATTTTTCTCGAGGTAGCGCGTGAGCGCTTCGATCGCGGCGAAGGTTTCCGGGCTGATGTGGTGCTCCATGCCCTCGACGTCGTCGTAGATGATTTTTTCGTCGGCCACGCCGATGACGCGGAGAAACTCGGTCAGCAATTGGTGCCGGTGGGCGATGCGGCGGGCGACCTCGAGGCCCGAACTGGTCAGAACCATGCCGCGGTATTTCTCGTATTTGACGAAGCCCTCGGCATCCAGCTTCTGCACCATGGCCGTGACGCTGGCTTGGGAGATTTTCAGCTCGGCCGCGATATCGACGACGCGCGCATAGCCTTTGCGCGAGATCAGCTGCTCGATTTTTTCGAGATAGTCCTCCGCAGCGACGGTGGTGCGGGGGCGGATCGGGGAGGTGGCCACGGAGGCGGCCGCCGCGCAGGGGCGGCGGTTACTTGCGGTTCGCGCGCTGGAAGCGGAACACCGTCTTCAGCATCTGCAGCGCGAGCCAGAACACGCCGGTCATGCACGCGGACGCGAGCGTCGCCCAGAGCCGGACCATCGTCGGGTCGTTGGACGGCACGTGGGATTGGAGCACGTAGTAGAAGAAGCTGAAAAAGCCCGCGGCAATGATGAGATCGATGGCGACCCCGACCACGGAAAGACCTTTTTTTTCCGGCTTGGACATGGCCGGAATCGAAGGGGCGGGCAGGGGTTTGTCGAATAGAATCTTCGGCGCGCGGAGGGGGATGTCGATCTCCACGACATCGCTGTCTGGCGCAAAGTGCAGCCGGGCCCCGTTCTGCGCAAAAGTGTGCAGCATCCCCTTGTTTTCGCGGCGCACTTGCGCGAAGAGCCGCGGCAGGCCGCGCCGGCGACCAAGGACGCGCAGGTGCTTCAACAGACACGACGCCATGCCGAGCCGGCGCTGCGAATCGTGCACGAGAAACGCGCATTCGGCGGACTGGTTGTCGGGCGCGTGCACGAGCCGGCCCATTGCCCAGAGGCGGTCTTCGCGCCCATCCGCGCGCAGGCCGAAAATGCCCAGCGGCAACTCGCGCGACCGGTCGAGATCGACCAGGCGCGTGGCGCGCTCGGCGCTCATGTCGTGAATCAGATACCCGTAACGTGCGCGGATCGTTTCGGCCGACAAGGTCGCGAACATTTCCGCCACGGCGGCGGCATCGCTCGGTGCGAGCGGACGCAGCCGGTAATCGCGCCCGTCCCGCAGGCGCACGAGCCGCGGCGGAAGCGTGGCGGTCGGTTCGGGATATTTCATGGGTGAACAGGGCGTTCGGAAGCGCGCAAAACCTTTCTAGCGGCTGCAACGATTCCTATTAGGCGGAGCTCCCGTCGGAAAGAACATTGCGCGGCCCCGGCGCTTGGATTCTATGCGCACGTGGCATCACCGCAGGACAAAGCTCGCCAGAGCCGGGATCTGGTCGAGCAATTGAAGAAATCGCAAATCTACCGCGACTATGAGCGGGCGTTTCGCGAGACGACGGGAATGCCGATCAATCTCCGGCCGATCGAAGCGTTCAACCTTCCGCATCACGAGGACCCGAAGGAGGCGCCGTTCTGCTCGATCATGGCGAGCACCAACCAGACGTGTGCCGCGTGCCTGCAACTGCAGAAAAAGGTCGAGGAGCAGGCGCAGATGGAGCCGAAGACGCTCAAGTGCTTCGCCGGATTGTGCGACGCCGCCGTGCCGGTGCGCGTGGGTGAAAATCTCGTGGCGTTTCTGCAAACGGGCCAGGTGTTCGTCGCGAAGCCGACCGCGAAGGATTTCAACAAGCTTGCGAAGGAATTGATCAACTGGGGCGTGCAGGCCGACCTCAAGCGGATGGAGGAGGCATATTTTCAAACGCGCGTGCTCGACAAGAAACAATTCGAGGCCGTGCTGCGCCTGCTGACGATTTTCGCCCAGCATCTCGCCTCGCTCAGCAATCAGCTGATGGTTTCCGCGCAGCAGTCCGAGTCGCCGATGGTGACGCGCGCGAAGCAGTTCATCGCCGAGCATCAGGACGAGGAGCTGTCGCTGCGTCAGGTCGCCGGCGCGGTGAACACGAGCGCATTTTATTTCTGCAAGATGTTCAAGCAGGCGACCGGCCTGACGTTCACCGATTACCTCGCGCGCGTGCGCATCGAGAAGGTGAAGAATCTCCTCATCAACCCGCACAAGCGCATCAGCGAGGCGGCTTACGAGGCGGGTTTCCAGTCGCTGTCGCAGTTCAATCGCGTGTTTCGCAAGATCGTCGGCGAGTCGCCCACGGTGTGGCGCGATAAGCTGCAGCGCGGCGGCTCCACCGCGGCGTAAGCGGCGCGGCCGGCGAAACTGCAACCCGTCTGGTGCGCCGCGAAGACGATGGCGCGCGCGCCGTGGTGTGGGCTGCTGCGTCCTGCCGCGCAGGGACAATTTCGCGAACCTCTCCCCGACGCTTTGTTATCGGCCGGAGTCGGCTAATTCCGTCGTGGCGCAACCCGGCGACGCGCGGTGCTGGCAGACGGCGCACAGCGTATCGATTTCCTTTTGCGCGAGCAGGTGGTAGCTGGCGAGCGCCTCATCAAGGTGCTCGACCAGCATGGGACCGGCCACGGCATGAAAAGCCAGCTCCCCGGTGGCGTAATAATTGAGCAGCGGGTTGAGCCCGCACGCGCAATGGCGTTGGAGGGGGACAAGCAAAGCTCGCGAGTTTATCGCGACCGGTTTGAGCGAACGCGCCCGCAGGGCCTTCAACACTTCGGTGATGGTTTCGTCCATCAGGTAAACCAATGTATCCGGGTTGCCGAGCGGCGACAGCGTGGGCTCAGAGCGCAGGAGTGCCTCCCATTCGCGCTTCCAGGAAGGGCGGAGCCCCTCGAGCCGTTGTATCACACCTTCGTCCACGCGATCACTATGCCAGCGACCTCGCTGAGCCGCGCTGCATGAGTTGGTCTTAGCTGCGCATATCTTTCCCCAAACCACGGGGAGTGCGTGGGTAGGACGTGCAAGCTCTGCAAATTGCGGCGCGAGTTTCGCAACGGATGCACAGCCCTCCCGGTGGAATTCCCTATGCTCTGGAGCGACATATCCACGCCATGTCCGTCATTCCCGTTACGATCTTCTTCAGCCTGCTCCTGGCGGGCCTCTTCGTGGTGCTTTTCGCCCGCGAACAACGCCAACGTCGCTTCGCGAGTGCCGAACGCGAATCGCTCCTGCCGCTCGCCGACGAGACGCCTCGCGTCGCCGTGAACGAGTCCGAGGGATTTCCCCCGAACTGATTCTCCCGGCCACCTTTTTTCCCATGCAAGGCAACAAGCTCACCATCGAGTTTAACGACAAAGTCGTCCGGCAATTCATGCTGGCCTCCATCCTGTGGGGCATCGTCGGCATGCTGGTCGGCGTGCTGATCGCGACGCAGCTGAATTTCTGGCAGGCGAATTTCGGCTACTCCTTCACCAGCTTTGGCCGCCTGCGCCCGCTGCACACGAACGCCGTCATCTTTGCCTTTGTCGGCAACATGATGTTCGCGGGCATCTATTACTCGACGCAGCGCCTGGTGAAGGCGCGCCTCGCGAGCGATTTTCTTTCCAACCTCCATTTCTGGGGCTGGCAGCTGATCATCGTCGCCGCTGCGGTCACGCTGCCGTTCGGCCTCACGCGCGGCAAGGAATACGCCGAACTCATCTGGCCGATTAACATTGCGGTCGCCGTCATCTGGGTCGTCTTCGCGGTGAACTTTTTCTGGACGCTCGCGAAGCGCAACGAGAAGTCCCTCTACGTCGCGATCTGGTTCTACATCGCGACGATCATCACCGTGGCGATGCTCTACATCGTCAACCACCTCTCGATCCCGACGTCGTGGGCGCACAGCTACCCGGTGTTCGCCGGCGCGCAGGACGGTCTTGTGCAATGGTGGTATGGGCACAACGCCGTGGCGTTCTTCCTCACCACGCCGATCCTCGGCATCATGTATTATTTTCTGCCGAAGGCGGCGGAGCGGCCGGTGTATTCCTACCGGCTGTCGGTGATCCATTTTTGGTCGCTCGTGTTCCTCTACATCTGGGCGGGCCCGCATCACCTGCTGAACACCGCCCTGCCGAACTGGCTGCAGCTTCTCGGCATGACCTTCTCGCTCATGCTCTGGGCGCCGTCGTGGGGCGGCATGCTCAACGGCCTGCTCACGCTCCGCGGCGCCTGGGACAAACTGCGCACGGATCCGGTGATCAAGTTCTTCGCCGCCGGCGTGACGTTCTACGGCATGGCGACCTTCGAGGGACCGCTGCTCTCAATCAAATCCGTCAACGCCCTCGGTCACTACACCGATTGGATCATCGGCCACGTGCACGGCGGCGCGCTCGGCTGGAACGGCTTCATGGCGGCGGGCATGTTCTACTGGCTTGTGCCGCGCCTCTGGAATAAACCGCTGCACTCGACCTCGCTCGCCAACATCCATTTCTGGCTCGGGACGATCGGCATCCTTTTCTACATGGGCGCCATGTGGGCGTCCGGCATCACGCAGGGCCTGATGCTCAATGCGACCGCCGAGGGCGGCACGATCCTGAAGTATCCGAACTTCATCGAGACGCTGAACGCGATCCGTCCGCTCATGCTCCTGCGGGTCGTCGGCGGTGGCATGTATCTCATTGGCTTCATGCTGATGGCATACAACATCTGGAAATCCATCCGGCCCGCTCAGGCGGTGAACGGCACGATGGAGGTCTTCGTCGAACGCCACACCCCGGAGGAGAACCTCTCGGTGGCCGGCAGCTTCTTCAACCCGGTGACGATCTACGTCACGCTCGCAACCGCCGCGGCCTGCGTCTGGATGTTCACCAGCGGCATTCTCAATCTGGTGGCGCTCTTCGCCACCGTCATCACGACGCTGTTCGCCATCGGGCATTTCCAAACCCGCGGCAGCAAGTGGGGCGAGTGGTATGACAAGCTCCTCCTCAATGCGCTGCCGTTCACCGTGCTGACGTTCCTCGCCGTCGCCGTCGGCGGCCTGATCCAGATCATCCCGATGCTGACGATCGATCGTCAGATGCAGATCGAGGATCGCAAGGCCGACGTCTATACGCCGCTCGAACTTGCCGGCCGCGACATCTACGTGCGTGAAGGCTGCTACACCTGCCACTCGCAGATGATCCGCACGCTCGTGCCGGACGTCATGCGCTACGGCGATTATTCGCGCCTCGGCGAATCCATCTGGGATCACCCGTATCAATGGGGCTCTCGCCGCACCGGTCCGGACCTCGCGCGCGTCGGCGGAAAATACAATCACGCGTGGCACTTCGATCACATGCGCGACCCGCGGGCGATTTCCACCGGGTCGAACATGCCGAATTACCCGCATCTGCACGAGAACGACACCGACTACGCTTCTCTCCCGACCAAGATCAAAGTTCAGCGCACGCTCGGCGTCCCGTTCCCGTCCTACTCTGACTCGATGATCCAGTCGCTCGCCAAGTCGCAAGCCGAGGAAATCGCGCAGGATCTCCAGGCCCAGGGCCGCTACATCGCGCCCGACAAGGAAATCGTCGCACTCACCGCCTACCTCCAATCGCTCGGCAAGAAGTGGACGCCCGCGCCGCAAGCCGCGGCGGCGAAGTAACCGCAACCGCTCACTTAAACTTCAACTCCTCGACCCATGCTCCGCCGCATCATCTACGAAGACTGGCAGCTCATTTTCCCCATCGTCGCCCTCGCGGTTGCGTCGCTGGTTTATCTCGCCGCCGCCTGGCGCGCCAGCCGCATGAAACCCGCGCAGGCCGAGCGCATGGCGAACCTGCCATTCGAAAATCAGTAACCCGCCGACGCCGCGCCGCACCGACGCCCGCGTCGGTGCTCGGGTCCTCCCACTCCTCCGTCCGTTCCCATGAATCCTCCTTCGCCTCAGCCGCCCGGCGGTGATCACGACGAAAAAATCCGTCCGCACACTTACGACGGCATTCAGGAATACGACAGCCGGCTGCCGAACTGGTGGCTCTACACGCTCTACGGCGCCATCGCGTTCTGGATCGTCTATTGGTTCGCCTACGAGATCGCGCGCATCATGCCGTCCGACACCGCGAACGTGGACGCCGAGATGTCACGCATCGCCGCCGTGAAAATGTCGAACTCCATCGACGTCACCGACGACGGGAAATTTTGGGAAATGGCGCAGAACGCCACGTTCGTCGAAGCGGGCAAGTCCACCTTCGTCACCAACTGCGCCGCTTGCCACCTCGTCAGCCTGAAGGGCAAGAGTGAAAATCCCGCCGCCATCGGCCCGAACCTCATCGACACCGCCTGGGTCCACGGCGGCACGCCGAAGGAAGTCTATAAGACCGTTGCCCAAGGCGTCCTCGTGAAAGGCATGCCCGCCTGGGAGCCCGTGCTCGGGCAGAAAAAAACCGTCGAACTCGTCGCCTACATTCTCAGCCACCATCAAGCCGGCGAACCCATCACGGTCGAAGCCTCCAAGTAACCATCCACCCGCGGCGTTTTCCGCCGCGGCCGACGGCGCCCGCCCTCGACGCCGTCATCCGCCCCGCTCAACCCACGCAATGAGCGCACCGTCACTCAACCCTCCTCCCTCGGGCGAAAAATTCTCCCGTCCCACGCCGCCCAAGCCCGCCGCGTCCGCCGCGCGGCATGCCCCGCAGCGCGATTTCGTCACCACGATCAACGACGACGGCTCGCGCTATTTCCTTCATCCCGCGGACGTGCGCGGCTGGTTCTCCCGCTGGCGGCGCTTCACCGGCCTCTTCCTGGTCGCCGTCTATCTGCTCCTGCCGTGGATCCCCGCCGGGGGTTATCCCGCCGTGTTTCTGGATCTGGCGGAGCGGCGCTTTCATTTCTTCGGCTACACGCTGGCCGCCCAGGACACCTGGCTGCTCTTCTTCGGGCTCACCGGGATGGGCTTCGGCCTTTTCTTCCTCACCGCGCTGCTCGGACGCGTGTGGTGCGGTTACGCCTGTCCGCAGACGGTTTTCCTCGATCACATTTATCGCCGCATCGAGCGCATGATCGACGGCGACGCTCCGGCGCGCCGCCAGCTTGACGCGGCGCCGCTCGACGCCGTCAAGACCGCGAAGCGCGTGCTCAAACACGCGCTCTACATCGTGACGTCCCTCGTCATCACGCATCTCTTCCTCGCCTATTTTGTGAGCATTCCGGAAGTGTGGCACATGATGTCCGCCGCGCCGGCGGAACACTGGGCGGCGTTCCTTTTCGTGTTCATCGCGGCGGGCGCGCTCTACTTCAACTTCGCCTGGTTCCGCGAGCAGCTCTGCATCGTCATCTGCCCCTATGGTCGCATGCAGTCGGCGCTGTCGGACGACCACACGATGACGATTGGCTACGACAGCCAGCGTGGCGAACCCCGCGGCAAGGTTGGCACGGTCAACGCCGGCGCCTGCATCGACTGCAACCGCTGCGTGCAGGTCTGCCCGACCGGCATCGACATCCGCCATGGCATGCAGCTCGAGTGCATTGGCTGCGCCGCGTGCATCGATGCATGCGACGAGATCATGACCAAGGTGAAGCGTCCCACCGGTCTCATCCGCTACGATTCGCTTGTCGGCCTGAACGGCGGAAAGACGCGCTGGATGCGCCCGCGCACGATCCTCTACGGCGTGTTGCTCCTGATCGGCATCGCGGTGGCGAGCTTCGCGTTCTCCACGGTGAAACCCGTCACGTTCATGGTGACGCGCATGAGCGGAGCGGCCTACTTCGTCGGTCGCGACGACGTGCGCAATCAGTTCCTCGTCCGCCTGCTCAACAAGCGGAACGTCCCGACGAACTTCATCGTCACCCTGCAGGATCTGCCGGCGCATGTGCAGCAAAACGGATTTTCGGCGCCCGTCGCGGTCGGACCGATGGCCGAGCAAGTCGGTCCGCTTGTGCTGGTGGTTGACCGCAAATTCTACACCGGTCCGTTCAAGGCCACCCTGGTCATTCAAGACGAGACAAAGGCCTTCACGCTCAGCCGCCCGATCGAGTTCCTCGGCCCCGACGCGCAACTGTTGCAACAGGAGGACGCCGCCCGTGGCATCAAACGCTGACCCGCGCTCCGGCCGCTCGCTCTGGCTCTGGGTTGGCGCGGGCTTCCTCTTTCTTGCGCTGCTGTGGACCGCAATGTTCATGGCGGCGCGCTTGGCCGACACCCGCACCGTGCCGCTGCAAACCAAGGGGTCCACCTGACTATGGAACTCGGCGGCATCAGCGGTCCGGGCACGGCGTTCATCGCCGGCCTCGTCACGAGCCTTCACTGCGTCGGGATGTGCGGGCCCCTGGCCTGCGCGGTCATGCCGTCGGCGCGCGACCGCGCGGATGCGCAGACCGTCAGCTCGGTGTATCATCTTTCACGCCTGGCCGGCTACACGCTGCTCGGCGCACTTGCCGGTGGCGTGGGTTATTTGCCGCTCTCGTGGCTGAGTCAGGACGTGCTCCGTTACCTGCCTTGGCTGCTCGTGTTGTTCTTCCTCGCGGTGGCCGTGCGCTTCGATCAACGGCTGCCGCGCCTGCCGTTGCTTGGTCGGGCTTACGGCTGGGTCGCGGGGAAAGTGCGTGGCGGTTCGAAGCTCGGCGCGGCCGCGGCGCTCGGGGCCGCCACGCCGCTGCTGCCGTGCGGGCCGCTGTATTTCCTCGTCTCGCTCGCGTTGCTTTCCGGATCCGCTCTGCGTGGCGCGGAGACGCTGCTCGCCTTCGGACTCGGCACGGTGCCGTTGTTGTGGCTGGCCCAGACGAACTACCACTGGATCCGCGCCAAGCTCGGGCCGCTCTGGCTCTCGCGCATTCAGACGGTGATGGCGCTCGCCATCGCCGCACTCATCGCGTGGCGATTGCGCGCCACCCTCGGTTTCGACGGACCGATGCCGGACAATTTCATCTGCCACTGACGACGATGAATTTTTCCACGCGCAAGAATTCCCAGGACTTTTCCGCGTCGCGGGTCTCCGCGTCGAACGGCAGCGACTTGGTGGACGGGGGTGTGCAAAACGGCGTAGAGGTGCGTGGACCTCGTGCGCGCAGCGCCTCCCCCGTCCACCTTTGCCGCCACTGCGGTGCGCCGCTGGTCAACGACGCCGCGCGCGACTCCGGCTTTTGCTGCTCGGGCTGCTCGTATGTTTTCCGGCTCGTGCACGAGCACGGTCTCGCGGGCTACTACAAGATCAGGGACTCTGTCATCGCGCCCGCTGACCAAGTCGTGTTTCAACCGCGCGATTACGTCTGGCTCGCCGAGATGCAGCAACTCGCGGAGCAGCGCAGCGCGGGTGGCGTGCCCGAACTGACCCTCGATGTGCAGGGCATCTCGTGTGCGGGCTGTGTGTGGCTGATCGAAAAGGTGTTTCACCAGCAACCGGGCGCGCTTTTCATCGAGACGGACGCGCAGCTCGGGCGCATGCGTTTCCGCTGGACGCGCGGCGAATTCGACGGGCCGGCCTTTGCGCGCACGCTGCAGTCGTTCAACTATCTGGTCGGTCCGCCTGGCGAGGAGCCCGCCGTGCCGGAGAGCAAATTTCTCGTCCGCCGCATCGGCCTGTGCGGGGCGTTCATGATGAACGTCATGTTGTTCGCGCTGCCGGCCTATTTTGGCATGGGGCGCGACTTCGCCTATGCGGGGCTGTTCGACACACTCTCCATGGCGTTCGCGACGCTGAGCGTGCTGACGGGCGGCACGTATTTTCTCAATCGCGCCGTGCGCGCGTTGCGTGATCGCGTGATGCACATCGATCTGCCGATCGCGGTCGGCATCGTCGGCTCCTACGTCGGCTCCGTCTATGGCTGGCTCTCGGGCAATCACTCCGTCGTTTATTTCGATTTTGTCGCGACGTTCATCCTGCTGATGCTCGTGGGACGTTGGGCGCAAGTTGTCGCGGTCGAACGCAACCGCCGCCGCCTGCTCAGCGCGCAGTCCCGGCCGCATAAGGTCGGGGTCGATACGCCGCGCGGCATCGTTGATCGCCCCGTCGAGGAACTCGCCGCCGGCGACGTGTTTTCCATTCGTTCCGGACAGGTTGTGCCGGTCGAGGCCGTGCTCGAATCGACCTCCGCCACGCTCGGCACCGCGTGGATCACCGGTGAAGCGGACCCGCGCGACGCACGCAGCGGAGCCCGCGTGCCGGCCGGCGCGGTGAACCTCGGGCGAGGCATCATCCGCTTGCGCGCCGCACAGCCGTGGACGGCTTCGTTGCTTGCCCAGTTGCTGCGGCCGACCGGCCGCGACCAATACCGTCATCGCCTGCTCGAGCGCGTCGTGACGGGTTATCTCGTCGGTATCTTCGCGGTCGCCACGGCCACAGCGTTCGGCTGGTGGTTCGGCACGCACGACGTCGCGCGCACGTGGGCCGCCGTCACGGCCGTGCTCGTCGTGTCGTGCCCGTGTGCGATCGGCCTCGCGTATCCGCTGGCGGACGAAATGGCGACGGTCGCGCTCCGGCGGTTCGGCGTGTTCGTGCGCGAGAACGATCTGTTCCCGCGGCTCGGCCGCATTCGCAAGATCATCTTCGACAAAACCGGCACGCTGACGCTCGAGACGCCGGTGCTCGCGAATCCCGCCGTGTTGCACGGTCTCGCCCCGGCGGCGCGTGCGGCGTTGCTGGCGCTCGTGCGCGACAATCCGCACCCGATCAGCCAGAGTCTGAACGAAACCCTGCTTGCCGACGGCCTGACTCTCGGCGTCGAACCGGCGACCGGCGAGATCCACGAGGAAACCGGTCATGGCGTCACTCTCCGCACGGTGCTCGGTCTCTGGTCGCTCGGCCGTCCGGGCTGGAAAGCGGTCGCGGGATCTTGCCGGCTCCATGAGGTGCCTGGCGAGGCGCACGATACGGAATTCGCGTGCGACGGCGTCGTGTTGGCGCGTTTTCGCTTCACGGATTCGGCGCGGCCCGGTGCGCGCGAGGAAATCGCGGCTCTGCGCGACGCGGGTTTCGAGAGCTACATTCTCAGCGGCGATCGCGGGGAAAAAGTCGAGACGATGGCGTCCGCCCTCGGCATCCCCGGGCGGAACGCGATTGCTGGCGCGACGCCGGAGGACAAGGCGCGTTGGCTCACGCAACTCGACGCGAAGGACACGCTGATGCTCGGCGACGGCGCGAACGACAGCCTCGCATTCGATGCAGCCTTCGCTCGCGGCACGCCGGTGATTCACCGCGGAGTGCTCGAAGGGAAAGCGGATTTCTACTATCTCGGACGAGGCCTCGATGGCCTGCGGCGGTTATTCGCGGTGAACGACACCCGGCGACGCACGCAGGCCGTCCTCATTTTCTTCTCGGTCGCCTACAATTGCACCACGGTGGCGATCGCCGCGCTCGGCCACATGAGTCCGCTGATCGCCGCGGTGATCATGCCCGTCAGCTCGCTCCTCAGCCTCGCCATCGTCGGACTCGGCATGCGGCGCTGGCTGCGCGTGGCATAACTGACGCGTCCCTTTCGGAAGTTCCGATAAGCGCGGCCTTGGTCGGGGCGGTCAATCGGCCTCGGACGCTCACAGGGCCGTTGATGGCAACAGCCCCGCCGCGCGGTCGAATATCCGACGGTGCTCGAGCGCCTCAGAACGCCTGCGGGATCGACGCGGTCAAATTGATCGGCGCGCCGTCGGTGACGATGAGGTTGTCCTCGAGGCGCACGCCGCCGACATGCAAATACTGCTCGGCCATCGTCCAGTTCACCGCGTCGCGGTATTTTTCGCGCCGTGCAGGATCGTTGATCAGCGCGGGGATCATATAAAGGCCCGGCTCGATCGTCACGGTGTAGCCAGGGCGCAGAACCAAATCCATCCGCAGGCTCTTCAGGCACGGGCGCGGGTCCTTCGTGCGGCCGGGCTCCAGCCCGCTGCCGTCGCGCACGCCGAGGCCGACCATGTGGCCGACGCCGTGCGGATAAAAAAGCATGTGCGCGTCCTGTTCGACGAGCGATGAGGCGTTGCCCTTCATCAGGCCCATGTCGATCAGGCTGCCGAGCATGTCCGTCGCGGCGCCGAAATGAATGTCCTTCCACTCGGCGCCGTTGACGCACTTGGCGCACGCGCGCGCGTGGGCGTTCTTCACCGCCGCGTAGAGATCGCGCTGAAAACCGCTCGGGTTCCCGCCCGCGACGTAGGTGCGCGTGACATCGATGACGTAGCGCTCCACCTGGGCGCCGGCGTCGATCAGAATAAAGTCGCCGGCCTTCGCGATGCGCTGGGTCGAAGGCGAACCGTGGAACACCGCGGCCTGCGCGGCGACGCCGATAATCGTATCGTAGCCGGTCTTGTCGCCGCCGCCGCGAAAGAATCCCGCTTCCATCTCGATTTGCATGCGGCGCTCGCTGACCCCCGGCACGAGAAATGGCTGCACGGCGGCGTAGCCTTCGGCGGTGGCGACCGCCGCACGTTTCATCAATTCGATTTCGCCCTGCTCCTTCGGACGACGCGCATGGCGCAGCGCGTCGCGCACGCGGTTCGTCAGCGCTTCGTCGGCGCTCACGCCCGCGATCGGCGCGCCGAGATTGGCGATTTTGCGGCCCTTGCGCGCGGCCAGCCACGCGGGGAAATTGGCGAGCAGTTCACCCGGCAGTTGTTCCGCGCCGTCCCACACGCGGTCCATCTCGGTGACCTCAGGGACAAAGGAGGTCCACTCGAGCGTCTTGGCGTCGTAAGCGATGATGCCACCGTGCGCCTCGGCATGCCCGGCAAGGTAATAATATTCCTGGTGCGCAATGAACGGGAGCATCGCGTCGCTGATTTCCGGCTTCGGCAACGGTGAGCCGGCACCGGCGAGAAAAATCTCGTCCGAGAGGCCGAGAGCAGGGGCGATGCGGGAACGACGAGCAGCGTAATCGATCGACATGGGGAATGGGATGCGCCGAGCGTCGCCGCGACGCGTGCGCGAGACAAGCCTGTGTGTGATGAATGGTGGGAGGGTTTTATGCCCGGACGACGCACGAACGTCGGGGCATAAAGCCCTTCCCACCGATTCAGCTTGCTCGCCGGCCTACTTCACCGCCACCGCGTCGAGTTCGGCGAGAGACTTCTTCGCGCCTTCATGAGCCGGATTGAGTTTCAACGCGGCCTCGAAACGTGCCCGCGCTTCGTCCTTTCGTCCAAGCTTTGCGAGCACCTTGCCCGCGGCGACGTGCACGCCGACATTCTCCGGCCGGAGCGCGAGCGCGGCATCGTAGCGGGCGAGCGCAGTCGCAAAGTCCTCCGAGCGCTCCGCGAGGCGGGCGAGTTCCAGTTCGCCGAGATACGGATTGAGCGCGCGGACGCGCTCGGCGAACCCGGCGGCCTTCGCCGGGCTGCCGCCGGCGATCTCGGGAGCGTTCGAGTAGAAGCGCGTGAGACCGATCAGACCCGCAACGTGGTTGGCGTCCAGCTCAACGGATTTTTCGAAGGCCGCCTTCATCCGGCCGCTCATCATCGCCATCTGCATGAAACCGACTTCGCCCATGCGCATGCTCAACGCGACGCCGAGCTGCGAATAATATTCCGGCTTCGTCGCATCGGCTTTCGTCGCGGCCTCGGCGGCTTCGACGGCTTCCTTCGTGCGCTTTTGCGCCCCGCGCACCTGGCTGAGCAAGTGCAGCGCGACCGCATCGGGCGGCGTGGTCGCGGCGAGCGGCGTGACAATGGAGTCGGCGGCAGCAATGTCGCCGGCCTTCAGCGCGGCCGCGGCCTTTTCAAGCCCGGTCTGCGCGTGCGCGCCGAGGGCGAAGAGAACAAAAGCCGCAAGCGCGGCGAGGAGGGAGGATTTGGTTTTCATTGGGAAGGGAAGAAGGGTGAATCACGGATGGCCCGGAGGTGGCGCCGTCCGAGCGCCAAGGATTGTTGCTTGAGTCCGTGTCATCCTTGAAATGCGGGGTTGGATTTTCAGTTCACTCCGCTTGCAACGCTCGCACGGGATTGAGCCGCGCCGCGCGGATCGCCGGATGCGCGCTGGCGGCGAGGGCAATGAGCGGGATAAACAAGGCAATGCTCGCGAGCACGAGCGGATCGGTCGGCTCGACGCCGTAAAGCAGGCCGCGCAACAGCTGTGCGAGCGCCAGCGCACCGACGAGACCGAGCACAACGCCGACGAGCGTGAGCTTGCCCGCGTGCCACAGCACTTCGCGCAACACGCGCGCAGGACTCGCGCCGAGCGCCATGCGCACGCCGATTTCGCGCACACGCTGGTTCACCGTAAACGCCAGACTCGCGTAAATGCCGAACGCCGACAGCCCGAGGGCGATGAGGGCGAACATCCCGAACAATGCCGTGCGCAGGCGCGGGACGGCGGCGGTCAGCGCGATGTTTTCCTCCAGCGAACGAATCGTCATCGACGACGTCGGGTCCGCGCGACGCAGCGCCGTTTGGATGGAGGACGACGAAACCGTGCTGCCCGCCGTGCGAATGAGCATCGTGGTGAAAAACCACGGCGACTGGCGCAGGGGCACGTAGATTTGTGCCGGCGGGGGATCGGAGAGATTTTCCTGCTTTACGTCGGCCACGACGCCGACGACCTCACGGTATTCGCGCGCGAGCCAGGGCAGCGTCTGGATGCGTTTGCCGAGCGCGCTTTCGCCCGGGAAGAGCCGCGTCGCCAGCGTTTGATTGATGAGGCAAACTTTCAGCGCGGTTTCGTGGTCGCGATCGTCGAAGCCGCGCCCATCACGCAGTGGCAGGCGGAGCGTGCGGAGGAAGTCGGGCGTGATGGAGTTGAAGATCGCATCGTCGGAATTGCCTTCCGTGCGCGGCCGGCCCTGCACCCAGAAAGGGTAGCGCAGCGAGATGCCGCTGAGCGGCGCACTCGAGTCGACCGCGACCGCTTCGACGCCCGGCACCCGGCGCACCTCGTCGAGCGCGCGCTCGTAATAGGCGGCGAGCTCGAGCATCGTCTCCCATTTGCTCGGCGGCGGAGCGAGACGGACCGTGAGGACATGGCGCGAGTCGAAGCCGGGATCGGTCTGTTGGAGGTTGAGCAGGCTCTTCATCAACAGCGCCGCGCCCGAGAGGACGACAAGGGTGAGCGCGACCTGGCCGGCGATGAGTCCGGCCTGCGCACGACCGGCGAAGCTGTTCGTGCCGCCGCGCGTGCCACCCGATTTCAGCGTGTCGCTGACGTTCGTGCGCAACACCTGCCAGGCCGGCAGCAGTCCGAAGATAATTCCGGTGAGGGCCGAGGCACCGAGCGCAAAAAGGAGCGCACCGCCATCGACGGCGATCTCATGCGAGCGGGGCACCAGGCCGCCGGGCAATTGCGCCGCGAGCACCGGCAGGGTCGCTTTCGCCAGCGCGACGCCGGCAGTTCCGCCGGCAAGCGAGAGCAACAGGCTCTCAAGAAACACGGCGCGGGCGAGCGCGGCCGGTGTGGCCCCGAGCGCCAGCCGCACCGCCAGTTCCTGCAGTCGCCCGACGCCGCGGGCGAGCATCAGGTTTGCCAAATTCACGCAGGCCACGAGGAGCACGAGACCGACGGCGCCGACCAGGAGCAGCAGCGTGCGCCGCAAACCCGCGATGCGCAATTCGAGCAGCGGCTGCACGGTGGCGGACCAGCCGTGGTTGGTGGCGGGAAATTCCCGCGCGAGCGTATGGGCGATCGTCGCCACCTCGGCTTGCGCGGTGCCGAGTGTCGCGCCGGGCTTGAGCCGGCCGATCGTGGACCAAAAGCGCGAATCGCGGGCGAAATACTCGGGCGACTCGGCCGGAAACGGCAGCCAGACATCGACGAATTCCGGTTCGCGAAATTCCGCCGGCATCACGCCGACGAGCGTCGTCGGCACGTCGTTGAGCGTGATGGTGGTGCCCACGGCATCGGCGCGCTCGCCGAACAGCCGGCGCCACGCTGCGCGGCTGAGCACCGCCGCGCGCGGGGCCGCGATGCTGAATTCCTCGGCGCGGAACGTCCGGCCATGGATCGGAGCGATCCCGAACGTGGCGAAGAACTCCTCGGTCACGTGCGCCGCGACGAGTTGCGCCGGGTCGCCGCCGTTGGCGGGGGCATAGGAAACAAAGTCAGGCCGAAACGCGGCGAGTTGCGCGAAGGACTGTGCGCGCATGTGGAAGTCCCGAAAATCGCTCGCCGAAAGTGCCGGCATCGTGAGTGCCTTGGCGGAGTTAAGCGCGGTGAAGCCGACGAGCCTCTTCGGCTGCGGGTAGGGGAGCGGCGACAGCACGATCGATTGAAAAACGGAGAAGATCGCGACGTTGGCCCCGATCCCGAGCGCGAGCATAGCGAGCGCCAGCGTGGAAAACCCCGGCGCCCGGCGAAGCGAGCGGAAGGCGGCGGCGAGTTCGGCGGGGAGCGATTTCATGCCCCGAGAGTAGCAGTTCCCCCCGCCCCGCGGATGAGCCAGAGGTCAGGGTCGAGGTCATGCCCGCGGCATGACTGCGGTCATGGGGTGGCCCGCGGAATACACGGATAATCTTTCCGTGTGTTCTGTGGGCCGTCTATATCAGCCCCATCTCCCGTGCGCGCAGCGCCGC
>PNJQ01000072.1 GCA_013821985.1 Opitutus sp. | reverse complement strand
GGCACGGACATGCCGCGGAAGACGGCGGGACGCGTGTAATTGGGAAAGTCGAGCAAGTTGCGGGTGAAACTTTCGGTGGTCAATGACTTTTCTTCACCGAGCACGCCGGGGATAAAACGGGCCAGCGCATCGATCACAACGGCCGCCGCGAGCGTGCCATTCGTGAGCACATAATCGCCGATGCTCAGCTCCTCATCGATGACGGAATCGCGGATGCGCTGGTCCACTCCTTCGTAGTGTCCGCTGAGGAAAATCAGGTGATGCTCCTTGGCCAACAGCTCGGCTTTCGCGGAGGTGAACGGCACGCCGTCGGGCGTGAGGTAGATGCGGCGGCAGCCGGGCGTCTGCAGCTCCTCGATCGCGGCGAAGATCGGTTCGCACTTCATCACCATGCCGGCGCCGCCGCCGAACGGCCGGTCGTCGGTCGTGCGGTGTTTGTCGGTCGCCCAATCGCGCGTGTTGCGGACGTTGATCTCGAGGAGCTTCGCCTCACGCGCGCGGCCGAGCATGCTCTCGGACAAAAAGCCGTCGAGCATGGCGGGAAAAAGCGTGAGGACGTCGATGCGCATCGGAACGAAACGATTAAACGCGGAGACCGCGGAGGGCACGGAGAAAACCGACTCGGCGCGCTCGCCAAAACAAAAACCCCGGATCGCTCCGAGGTTTCGCATCGGTCGCGTCGGACTCTGCGTCCTTCGCGTGCTCCGCGTTTAGTGACTTAGGCCTTGGCGGCCGTGGCCGTGGCGGCCTTCTTCGAACGCTTCACCAGCGAGCGGACGGTATCGGACGGCTTCGCGCCCTTCGAGACCCAGTAATCGAAACGGTCGAGCTTGATGATCAGCGGGTTGCCCTTCGCGTTCGGATTGTAGCTGCCGAGATATTCGACCGCATCGCCATCGCGGCGGGAACGGGCTTCGGCAACGGCCACGCGATAGTGCGGCTCGTTCTTGGTGCCAAAGCGGGAAAGACGGATCGTGAGTGCCATTAGGTTAGTGCTGAGATGCTGTGCGGACAGCGGTGGTTGATTTGGAAAAAGGACAAAAGAGTCGGAAACGGTTTGGCCTTGTCAAGCCCCCAAAAAAACGTCGGCCCGGCTGACCTCAGGTGGCTCGAAGCGCTTGCCCGTCGGCCGGATCGACCCCAACGTTTGCCCGCAAGCTAAAGGCTACTCTTCACGTGACAACCCTGCGTATCGTTCTATTCTGTGCGGCGTTGCTGCTCGCCTTTGCGGCCGGATTTGTCGTCGCGCAATTGGCCCCGGCAACCAGCCCACGTCCGTTGGGATTGTCGTCGGAGGCGTCGCTCCGCACGGGATCACCAAGCGCCGTCTCCTCAGTCCCGCCGATTGAGGCCACCACGCGTGTCGGCCCTCCGGGCCGTTCGCCCACCTACCCCGCTCTGCACGCCGCTACGCTGCTCGCCGCGAAAAGATTGGAGCGCGGACTGAATGTTCCACCCATTCTTTTCGAGCACCTCAATCCGGATTTCGTGACACTCTACGAATTAACGCGGGCGGAGGTGGAACACCTCGAATCCGTCCTCTCACGAGCGAGGAACCAAGTCGCCGAGCTTGAAGTAGAAAAAGCCCGGATCTCCCCGCAGTCCGACGGCACGATTCGCGTTACCATTGATCCGTTTCCCGACCAGGGCGGCGTAATCCTGGACACCGTTCGCGCCGAGATTTTTGCCACGTTGGGCGCGGAACGAAGCGAGTTCTTCCGCCGCCTTTCGGATTTCGACGGGGCTGATTCGACGGAATTCGGCGGATTCGGACTTCGTCGAACGATCATCGAAATACGGCCCGGAGGCGTCCACGGAGACGCCAGCGCGAGTTCCACGACATCCATCGACCCTGCAACCAAAGTCCAAACCTTGTCGGTGCAGACCGACTTGCCCACTCTCAAGCAACTCCAGCCCGCCCTCCACATCCGCATCGTGGGCAGCACCGTGCGGTGACGCGCAGGATTTCCCATTGACCGCCGCCATCGTGCCGGAGACGTTGGCCAACTTATGCTCAAAGCCGGCATCGTCGGTCTGCCCAACGTGGGCAAGTCCACTCTCTTCAACGCCCTCACCCGCTCCCGCAAGGCCGAGGCCGCCAACTACCCGTTTTGCACCATCGATCCGAACGTCGGCGTCGTGATCGTCCCCGACGAACGCGCCTACGTGCTCAAGGCCATCGCCAAAACCAACGTCGTCGTGCCGGCCGCCATCGAATTCGTGGACATCGCCGGTCTTGTCGCGGGCGCATCGAAGGGCGAGGGTCTGGGCAACCAGTTCCTCGCCAACATCCGCGAAGTGGACGCCATCGTCCAAGTCGTCCGCTGCTTCGAAGATTCCGATGTCGTTCACACGATGGGTGGCGTCGATCCGGTCCGCGACATCGAGGTGATCACGACCGAACTCGTCCTCGCCGACCTCGACGCGGTCGCCAAGCGCATGACCAAGACGCAAAAGAGCGCCAAGTCAGGCGACAAGGAGGCGATCATCGAACTCGCGCTGCTGCAAAAACTCGAGCCGCACCTCAACGCCGGCAAGACCGCCAACACGCTCCCGGCGACGCCGGAAGAGGTCGCGCTGATGAAGCTCTTCCAGCTCCTCACCGCCAAGCCCGTCCTTTTCGCGTGCAACGTCGCGGAGTCCGACCTCGCGACCGCGCAGGAAAACAAATTCGTGAAGCAGGTCGCCGAATACGTGCGCACGCACCACGACGCCGCCTACGTGCCGATCAGCGCCAAGATCGAAGCCGAATTGATCGACCTCACGCCCGAAGACGCGAAGGCATTCCTCAAGGACCTCGGCGTCGATGACTCCGGCGTGTCCGCGCTGATCAAAGGCACCTACGATTTGCTCGGCTTGATGACTTACTTCACTGCCGGCGAAAAAGAAGTCCGCTGCTGGACGATCAAGAAAGGCTGGAAAGCCCCGCAGGCCGCCGGCGTCATCCACACGGATTTCGAGGCGGGCTTCATCAAAGCTGAAATCGTCAGCTACGAAGACCTCACGCGCCTCGGCAGCGTCGCCGCCGCCCGCGAAGCCGGCAAATACCGGCTCGAAGGCAAGGAATACGTCTTCAAGGACGGCGACGTCGCGCTGTTCCGATTCGCGAACTGAGGACGGACTTCGGGTTGGGCGGAACCCAGAGTCCAAAATTTCAAATCGATCGGCGGACTGTCTGCGGGGCGTGGCTTGACCACGTCCGTCCACGCCTGCCCGCCCGACCAACGGTCGGCGGGGCATCCGCCGCGACCAAGCAACTCCGCATTCCGAATCGCCGCCGGCTCACCGTTTCTTCCGCAGAAACTCGTGCAGCGCGTCGAAGCACTCGCCGCCCTTTTCCAACAGCGCTTCGTCCGGCAAGCCCATGCGCGCCCATCCTTTGAGCATGCGGTCCAAGCCGATCGCTTCCGCGCGGGCGAATTTTCCATCGTCGATGTCCGCGGCATGCACCATCTCGGCGATCTGCCGCACCGCCCGGTCGTCCACGGCGAAGCGCTTCACCAGCGTCTCGAATGTGCAATCGTCGCCGTGATGCGAAAATTCGACGTCCGCCAAATCGAAGGGCAGCGCCTCGGGATGACGGGACGGATCGCTGGAAAACACGAAGCGCGCCTCCGGATCGATGAAGCGACGGATGAGCCACGCCGAACCCACGCGATCGATCTCGGGACGCGGTCGCGTGAGCCAGGTCCGGCCGCGATACCGTTTGGCTGACAGCGTGGCGGGAGCCCGGACGCGCTTTGCGTGCAGATGGCGGGCGCGCTCGAGTTGCATTCGGGCCTCCTCGGCCGGCGGGGCGTCGAAATAGTCAATCTGCCGGATCTCTTCCAGCCGGGCGGCGAACCGCTCCAAGTCCGTCGCAAACGATTCGCCGGGCTTCCGGCGGTTGGCTGCGATCACCGCGCCGAGATCCGCGACGAAGGCCTCATAGTCCGCCGCGCGCGCGCGGTTGAACATCCGGACAATCTCCTCGTCCGTGATGCCCTCGATGTCGGTGGCGTGGATCAGCGTCGCATCCCCGCCACTCTCGCGCACTTGCTGGGCCAGCCATTGGAAGCGCTCCTGGTGCACCGGCTCGTCCGGCAGAAGATAGGTGGAGGTCTTGAGCGCGATGGCGCCCGACCGCTTGAGCTGCCGCCACAAGCTGACACGGGACGAGCCTTGGCGGGCGGGCAGTGCATAGAGGAGGAGCAGCCAATTGAGACCACGATTCATGCGGCCTGCTGTAACGGTATGTAACACCTGTTTCAACTTGAAACACCAACCATCCGGCCTATCCCTTTCCCCGCCCCGCCGGCTTCCCGATGAAATCATTTCTCCGTCTGTTCGCCCGCGCGCCGGGCTTTGCGCTCGTCTCCATCCTCACCGTCGCGCTCGGGATCGGCTCCGTCACGGCGATCTACTCGGTCGCACGCGCCGTGGTGTTTCGTCCCCTGCCCTTCGCCGATGAAGATTCGCTCGCCTGGGTCTGGTCCACGCGGCCCGACCGGGATCGCGCGTTTTTCTCCATTCCCCATTTCCAGGAACTCAAGGCCACGAACACTTCGACTGTCGATCTGGCCGCGATCACGCCGCTCGGCATCACCGTCACCGGATTCAGCGAGCCGGAGCGCGTCCAGGGCTGGCTCGTGACGCCGAATCTTTTCCCCTTGCTCGGCACCGAGGCGCACCTCGGTCGGCTGCCCGGAATCGCGGACGAACTTCCGGGCGCCACACCGGTAGCCGCGTTGGGCTATGGCTACTGGCGGCGGCGGTTCGGGGGCGACCCGACGATCGTCGGCCAATCCCTCGTGTTCAACGGCACTGCGCACACGGTGGTCGGCATCCTGCCTCCGACGTTTTTCATTCCGACGTGGGAGTCGGACGTTCTGCTGTCGCTGGCGTTCGATCGCGATTCGCGCCGCGAAGCGCGGGGCATTCAGTTTTTGCGCGCGATTGCGCGACTCAAACCGGGCGTCACCCCCGCCGCGGCTGAAGCGGAATTCGCCAACCTGACGCGCCTCGCAGTCAGCCGCCATCCAGAGACGGACGCCTCCATCACGCCACCCCGCTTCGTCCCGCTGCGCACCGAGGCGATTGCCGGCTACGGCAACTCGCTTCGTTTGCTGCTCGGCGCCGCCGCCGTGCTGTTGCTCGTCACGTGCACCAATCTCGCGGGCCTGTTCGCCGCGCGCGCCCTCGCGCAACAGCGCGATGCAGCCGTCCGGCTGGCGCTGGGAGCTCGTGCCTCGACTCTGTTCCGCACCACGCTCGGCGAAGGACTCTGGCTCGCCGGCTGCGGCGGACTGCTCGGACTGACCGGATGCGCGCTCGCGATCAAACCGCTCCTCGGACTCGCGCCGGCCGATCTTCCCCGCGCGGCGCTCGTCACGGTGGACGCCAACGTGGCGGCGGTCGGCCTCGGCTGCACGCTGTTGCTCGGCTTCGGCATCAGCCTGCTGCCGGCGTGGCGTCTGGCCCGCACCTCCCCTCACGACGCGCTCCGCGGCGTGCGCACCGCGACCGGACGCTCCGGGCGGCGCAATTTGCTCGTGGGCTGCCAACTCGCGCTGTGCACCGTCCTGCTGGTCGGCACCGGCTTGCTCGCCCGCAGCGTGGAAAAACTTTTTGCCGCCCAGCCCGGCTTCGATGCTCGCGGCGTGCTCGTCGTCCAAGCGGCGTTCGGGTCCGCGCAACGTGATTTTCCGGCGCTGGTCGCTTCGATCGAGGAATGCGTCCGCCGACTGAAGGAAATGCCCGGAGTCAGCGCGGCGAGCCTGACCAGCATTCTCCCGCTCAGCGGCGTCAACACCCGCTCCGAATTCACGCGCGCCGACCGGCCGCCGGCCAAACCGACGGACACGCTGAGCGCCGCCAATCGTTTCGTGCTCGAGGACTATTTTCGCACCGTCGGAATTCCGCTGCACGCCGGGCGGGAGCTCACCGCGAACGACGACGCCCGTTCGCGGCGCGTCGTGGTCATCGATCGCGCCCTCGCCGAACGCCATTGGCCGGGCGAAAATCCGCTCGGCCAGACCATCATCGTTCCCGATGGACGCGCGCGAACCGAATACGAGATCGTCGGCGTCGCGGGATCCACCAAGCATTTCTCCCTCGAGGAAGCGGCCACGCCCGCGCTCTATTTCCCGGTGCGGCAAATGCCGGCTTCGCTGCTGCCGTTCTTTGCCAGCCGGATCAACTTCGTCGTCCGGACCGCCGGCGACCCCGCGTCGTTGAAGGAGCCGGCGCGCCGCACCTTGCGCGCCTTGGATCCTGCCGCCGTCGTATCGCTGCGCACGCTCGACGAGGCGAACGCCTGGGCGAAGGCGCCGCGGATTTTCAACGCCCGCCTCCTCGGCTTCTTCGGCGCGCTCTCGCTGCTTCTCGTCACGATCGGGCTCTACGCGGTCACCGCTCAGGCGGTGACGGCCCGCACGCGCGAGATCGGCATTCGCATGGCGCTCGGTGCCGATAATCGGCGCGTCGTCCGCGAAGTTCTCGGCGATGGCCTCCGCCTCGTCGCGCTGGGCATCGGCATCGGGCTGGTGCTCGCGTATCTGCTGGCGCCGCTGGGCCGTTCGCTGCTTTTCCAAATCAACTTCTTCGACCCGGCGACTTATGGCGTAATCGCGGTCTCGCTCGGCGGCGTCGCTGTGCTCGCCGCGTGGCTGCCGGCGCGCCGCGCCGCCCAAGTCGATCCCATCATCACGCTCCGCGGCGATTGAAAGCGCGTCCGCTCAGCTGACCTGTCCGCCGCCGGATTTGATGTCGCGGCGATATTCGATCGACGCCGCGATCGCCCAGCGGATCGCCGCGGTCATTTTCTCGAAGGGCAAACTCGGTTTCTCGGACGTGGTTTGTTCCGGCACAAACGGCACGTGGATGAAACCGCCGCGCACTTCGCTGCGGTGCAGCGCGAGTTCGTGCATCAAACCGTAGAAAACGTGATTGCAGACGAACGTTCCCGCCGTCTGCGAGACCGCCGCGGGGATGTCGTGCTTCCGCAATTCCTGCACGATGGCCTTGATCGGCAGCGTGCTGAAGTAGGCCGCGGGACCGTCCTTCGCGATCGGCTTATCGACCGGCTGCTGGCCGGCGTTGTCCGGGATGCGCGCGTCGTCGATGTTGATTGCCACGCGTTCCGGCGTGATCTCGGCGCGTCCGCCGGCCTGGCCGAGACAGATGACAATCGCCGGCTCGTGCAGCTTGATCTGGTGCTTCAGCTCCTTGATCGCCGCGCCGAAGACGCACGGCAAAAGCGCGCCGACCACCTTGTGCCGCGCGATCGTCGCATCGTTGATCTCGCGCGCGATTTCCTCCGAGGGATTGATCGCCTGGCCATCGAACGGCTCAAACCCAGTCAGCAGGATGTTTCTCATGGAGGGGACGGAGAGAATCGGTAAACGCAGAAATACATCACGGCGACATTGAAAATCCAGATCGCCGCCGCGAACGGCGCCTGCGCGCGGATCACCGCGTGGTCGTCGCGCAACTCGAGCAGGCGCACGGGCACGAGGTTGAAGTTCGCCGCCATCGGCGTGAGGAGCGTGCCGCAATAACCCGACAGCATCCCGAGCGCACCCATCACCGCCGGGTTGCCGCCATGCGCCTGCACGATGAAGGGCAGCCCCACGCCGAGCGTCATGACGGGAAACGCCGCGAACGCATTCCCCATCATGATCGTGAACAGCGCCATCCCCGCGCAGTAGGCGATCACGGCCACGAGCGGATGTTGCACCGGCAACAGCGCTGCGACGATCTTCGCCACCTCGTCGCCCACTCCGGCCTTCGCGAAAATCCCTCCGAGCGCGGCCAGCATCTGCGGCAAAATCAGCGTCCAGCTGATCAATTGGAGCAACCGCCCACCTTCATCCACCGCCGCCACCGGCCGCTCGCGCGTCAACCCGAACGCCAGCGCCAGCGCGAGCAGTCCGCCAATGCCGAGTGACACCTGCGATGCTTGCGCGGGCAACGCGACGAGCGCGCCGCCGAGTTCGATTTTTCCGAGCAAAAATCCGCCCGTCACCGCAACCAGCGGCACGAGCAGCACCGGCCAAAGCAGGCGCCCGCCCAACGTCGTGGCGCGCCGCGTGAGTTCAGCCTCATCGCCGTGATCGAAATGAGGCGGCACGACTTGCTTCGTCGCCGCGAGCGCGGTCATCACGAGGACCGCATAGCCGATCGCTTCCGCGGGCAGCCGCTTGCCCGCGATGATGCACGCCCCGAGCAGCAACCAGAAGACTGCCGACCCCCACCGCTTCGGATGCGCGACATCGGTCGCAATGCGCACCCCCAACGCGACGACGAACGCGCCCGCGAGCACGAAGAAATTCTCCAGCGTCAGCCACGTCGTCATGGCGGCGGCGCCTCCTTCTTCCGCGCGTCACGCCGCAATTGCGCATCGAGCGTCCGGTAGCGCCACCAGCCGACGGCCAATACCCAAACCGCAGTCGGCGCGCTCCAGAGCTTGATGTCCTCGAGCGACACTTTCACGCCAACGGCATCGAAGAATCCCTTGATCAACAGCAGCGCACCGATGGCCACAAAGATGTCGTCCGCGAAAAAATTACCCACGTTCTCCGCCGCCGCCGCATGCGCACGGATTTTTTGACCCGCCGCGTCGTCCAGCTGTCCGGCCTGCTGCGCCGCGCTCTCGGACATCGGCACGATCAGCGGTCGCACCATCGAGGCGTGGTTCCCGATGCTCATGCCGAACATGCTCGTGAGCTCGCGCACGAATTGATAAAGCCAGAGCACGCGTCCGGCGGTCGCGGCCTTCGCGCGCCGCATCAGCGCGGCCACGTGCTGCTGCAAACCGTGGCGCTCCAGCAGACCCACGACCGGCACCAAAATGATCACCGGCAGCGTGAGCGCGCGGTTATCGACGAAGAACTGGCCCGTCATCTGCACGATCTCGCGCCACGAGAATCCCGCCAGCAATCCCGTCGCGATCCCCGCTGCCGTGACCACCAGCAGCGCGTTCCACCGCAGCGCGAATCCGACCGCGATGAGGACGATGCCGAGGAGTTTGATCACGAGACCAACCTCCCGCGAATCACGCGAATCAGCGCGAATCTTTTTCCATTCGGGTTCATTCGCGTGATTCGCGGGCAAGGCTCGCAACTTCCACGCCTGCGGCCCCGAGTTCCGCCCGCAATCGCCGCGCAAATTCCACCGCGTGCGCGCCATCGCCGTGCAGGCAAACCGTGTCCACTTCGATTGACACGACCGCGCCGTTGGCCGCCCGCACTCGCCGCTCGCGCACCATCAACAACACCTGGGCGAGAGCGGCATTCTCGTCCGTAATCAACGCATTCGCCTGCGTCCGGGGCGTCAGTGTTCCGTCCGACTGATAGGTGCGGTCGGCAAACACTTCGCTGGCCACCCGCAGTCCCGCTTCGCGTCCCGCCGTGATCGACCAGCTCCCGGCGAGACCGAACAGGACCAGGTGCGGATCGCACGCGCGCACCGCCGCTGCGATCGCGCGCGCCACGGCTGCGTCGCGCGCCGCCAGATTGTAGAGCGCGCCGTGGGGTTTCACGTGCGTCACGCGCCCGCCGCAGTCGCGCGCGACCTCCTGCAACGCGCGGGTCTGTTCGATCACCAGGCGCCCGATTTCCGCGGCCGAAAGCGCAAGCTCGCGCCGGCCGAAGTTCGCGCGGTCCGCAAATCCAGGATGTGCGCCAATCGCCACGCCGTGCTGCAAGGCAAGTTCGACCGTCGCGCGCATCGTGGCCACGTCACCGGCGTGCGCGCCGCACGCGATGTTCGTCGACGTGACCAGCGGCATCAGCTCGGCATCGTGGCCGGCTCCTTCGCCGAGGTCGCAGTTCAAATCGAGGCGGGGCATGCGGGGTTCAAACGCCGAGGCGCGAAAGGCCGAGGCGCACGCGAGTCAGGTCGCGTTCGCGCGCCAAGTAAAGCGCGTGCGCCGTGCCGAGCGAAATTGTCTCGAAGCGCACCGTCTGCCGCGGCGCGAGCTGGGCCAGCCGCCCGAGATCGACCGCCGCCACGGCCGCCAGGCGCGGGTAGCCGCCGACCGTTTGGCGGCTCGCGAGCAGCACGATCGGCGCACCGCCGGCCGGCACCTGCACGATGCCTTCGTTCACGCCTTCCGAAATCATCTCGCGCTCCTTCACCAACGGCAGCTCCGGCCCCGCGAGCCGCACGCCCATCCGGTCGGCATCCTTCGTCACGGTCCATTCCGCGGAGAAAAATGCCTGCTGCGCCGCCAGCGTGAACCACTCCCACTCGGGTCCGACCATCGCGCGCACCGTGCCCGCTGCCGCCGGTTTTCCGAGCGTGTCCGGTCGCACCGACCACGTGGAAGCGCGGTGCGCCATGGTCAGGCGCTGTTGCGCCACCTCGGACATCTCGCCGAGGCGCAACTGGTCACCCGCCTGCAACGTCCGCCCGTGAAACCCTCCGAAGCCCGCGCGCCGATACGTGCTGCGGCTGCCGAGCACGAGCGGCACATCGATGCCGCCCGCGATGGCGAGCCACGCGCGCAGGCCGCTGCGCGCCGGTCCGAACCAGAGCACTTCGCCCGCGGCCACGCGCACGGCGCGGTCGCGCGGCAGAGCTTCGCCGCCGACGCGCGGCTCAAAGCCTCCGCCGCACCACGCGACGACGGTCGGCACCTCGAACCGCAATTCCGGGCCGAGCTGTGCCATTTCGAGCAACGCGGCATTCTCGTCGTTCCCGACGATCGTGTTCGCCACGCGCGCCGCAAAACGATCCAGCGCACCGCCGACCACGACGCCGTGGCGTTGGTAGCCGGGACGGCCGAGGTCCATCACGCTGGTAAGCAGGCCGGGTTTGAGGACGGTGATCATGCGAGCCGCCTCCGGGGAAAAATCGCAAACGCGCGCACGGCGTTCGAGGCGCGCGGGCACGTCCCTGGGCCCGCGAGAATGCGCGATGCGCAGAGGGACCACCGCGTCCATCTGCCGCCGAACTCCGGAAGCGATGCCGGGAAATTCATCGCGCGGCCTCCCGCTTCGCGAACTCATCCGCCGTGATTGCGCGGAACTTCACCCGGTCTCCGGTCTGCAGGTGCGCCGGCGGCTCCGCGAGCGGATCGAAGAGCGGCACCGCGGTGCGACCGATCAGGTTCCAGCCGCCGGGCGTGGCAAACGGGTAGATGCCAGTCTGCTCACCGGCGATGCCGACGGAGCCGGCCGGCACGACGATGCGCGGCTTCGCGTGACGCGGCGTCGCGAGTTCCTTCGGCAAACCGATCAGATACGGAAAGCCCGGTGCGAAGCCGACCAGCGCGACGCGATAGTCGCCTTTCACGTGGCGCTGGACGACCGCCTCCGGAGAGAGTTTCGCCCGCGCCGCGACGCGCGCGAGGTCGAGCCCGAACTCGCCGCCATAGCACACGGGAATTTCCACGATGCGGGGTTTCGTCGTCTTCACTTTGGCCGCGCTTTTCACCACCTGTTCGAGGCGCATCCCGAGCCAACCCGCGAGGTCGTCGCTCGGCGCGCCGGCGTGCGCGATCGCAGCGGGATCATAGTGAACAGTGATCGTGGTGTAAGCCGGCACGAGTTCCCGCACGCCCGGCAGCGACGCCGCCTCGATGGCGGCGCACGCGGCTTGCACGCGCGCCTGCGTCGCTTCGTCGATCCTCTCGCCAACCTCCACTCGCAGGGCTTTATCGCCCAACGGCCTGATGAGCATGGAGCTTTGATGAGGAAGCGAGGCGCGCACCGCAGCAAAATTTCCGGCCTTTGCATATTTTGCCAATTATTATGCGGCGCCTCCGTTCCAGACCGGTTCGAGTTGCCCTTTGCTGCGCCTGAGATTCAAAAGCAGCTCCCATGCTCCTCCGTTTATCCACGCAAACGCTGGTTATTTCCCTCCTGCTCCTCGGTGCCGGGTGCCGCGACCGTGAAGTGACCGCCTACCGCATCCCGAAGGAGCCGGCTCCCGCGGCCTCCGCGCCCAAGCTGGCCGCGCCGACTTCGCAACAACTGCCCGACGGCCATCCGCCGATCGGCGGCGGCGACGCGGCAGCGGCTCCCGCGCGCGCGCCGGACGGTTCCGCGATGGGCGCGCTCCCGGAGGGTTCGGTTTCCAAGAACAACGCGCTGACCTGGACCGCTCCCGCCCATTGGCAGCAAAAGGCTCCGGGCTCCGTCCGCAAGGGCAGCTACGCCATCACGGGCGAAGGCAACGCGACGGGCGACCTGAGCATCACCGCTTTTCCCGGCGACACCGGCGGGCTCCATGCCAACGTCAATCGCTGGCGCGGCCAGATCGGCCTCGGCCCGGTCGGCAACGCCGAGGTCGAAGCCGGCATCGAGCACATCGACATGAACGGTCTGCATGCCGACTTTGTGGACCTCACCGGTCCAAATGGCATCCGCCTCCTCGGGGCGATCGTGCCGCACGAACGCGAGACGTGGTTCTTCAAGCTCACCGGTCCCGATGCGCTGCTCGCCAAGGAGCGCGCGGCGTTCCGCGAGTTCATCAACACCATCAAGGTCCGCTGACGCGCCCTCCTCTTTCGCGCCCCTCCCCGTCATGAATTCCACGCTTCGCCAATTCCGCGATTTCTTCGTCTCGCTCCAGCTCACGGTCTGGCTGCTCATCCTCTCGCTGATCCTCGTCTTCGTCGCGACGCTCGATCAGGTGAACCTCGGCATCTGGGCCGTGCAGGAAAAATATTTCCGCAGCTTCGCCGTGCTCTGGCAAATCCCGGACACGCAGATCGGCATTCCGGTTTTCCCGGGCGGCTACTTCATTGGCGGGCTCCTGCTGATCAACCTCATCTCCGCGCACGTTTACCGCTTTTCGTTCACGTGGAAAAAAACCGGCATCCAACTCGCGCACGCCGGCATCATTATTCTCCTCATCGGTGAACTGCTGACCGGCCTGCTCCAGGAAGAGAGCTTCATGCGCATGGATCAGGGCGAGACGAAGCGCTACTCGGAGAGTTTCCACGAGAACGAACTCGTCTTCATCAACCACAGCGTCGCCGACGCGACGGAAGTGGTCGCGATTCCCGAGGCGCTCGTGGCGGACAAGAAGTCCATCCAGCACCCGCGACTCCCGTTTCAGGTCAATGTGAAGGAATTCTACCCGAACTCGACGCTGCAGATGCGGGCCCAGGCCATGCCGGCCGCCGGCGCGCCCGTCGCGACCGCGGGCTTCGGCGCGCAACTGGCGATGACGCCGCTGCGCATCACCTACAAACCGAACGAACGCAACGTCCCCGGCGCCTTCGTCGAACTCGTCGCCACCGAGGGCAATCTCGGCGTCTGGCTCGCCTCGCCGCTGCTCAACCAGCCGCAGACCTTCACAGCCGGCGGCCAGACGTGGGAAATCGCGTTCCGCCAAAAGCGCGTCTATAAGCCCTTCACGCTCACGCTGCTCAAGTTCAGCCACGACAAATATCCGGGCACCGAGATTCCGAAGAATTTCTCCAGCCGCGTCCGCGTGAAGAGCGATGACGGCACCGATGATCGCGAAGTCCTCATCTTCATGAACAATCCGCTGCGCTACGGCGGCCTCACGTTCTACCAGGCGGGCTTCGACAACAACGACACGACGACGATCCTCCAGGTCGTGCGCAACCCCGGCTGGCTGCTCCCCTACATTGCCTGCATCATGATGGGCGTCGGCCTCTGCATCCAATTCGGCCTCTCGCTCGCCGGCTTCATCCGCAAGCGCACCGCCGCCACCGCGGCGGCGGTCAAAGCCACCGAAAGCGCCGCCGCACCCGAACTCACTTCCGTCCGCTGAGCCGCAGACCTCCCACGCCATGAAAAAATTTATTCCGCTCATCGTTCTCGCCCTCGGCGCGCTTTATCTCGCCTCGACGCTCCGCGAGACGAAATCGAAGACCGAGTTCAACCTCAACGAATTCGGCCGCGTCCCGGTCCTCGTCAACGGCCGCATCAAGCCGCTCGACACCGTCGCGCGCACTTCAATCCTCACCATCCGCGGCAATCAATCGATCAAGAAGCCCGACGGCTCCTACATCACGCCCGACGAGTGGCTCGCCGATGTGCTCTTCGCGCCGGGCAAAGCCGACACCTACAAAATTTTCCTGATCGAAAACCGCGAGGTGCTCGACCTGCTCAAGCTCAACGAGGAGGACGGCGACGGCAAAAAGCGCTTCTCCTACGAACAGATGCGCGCGCAGCTCCCCGAACTCGACCGCCAGGCGCGCCTCGTCGAGAACGTCGAGGCCCCGCTCCGCACGCCGTTCCAGAAACAGGTCAGCACCGTGCGCGAGCGCGTGATTCTTTACCTGCAGCTCAAGACCAGCGTGCAGATCCCCGACGCAACCGACTTCCTTTCCGAACTCATCCAGTTCGACAAGGCGCTCCCCGCGGGCATCGAAGCGATTCGCGCCAAGGCGAAAGGCGAAAAGGAATTCAGTCAGGACGCTGTCATGGTCATGCGCGAGATGGCCGACCGCTTCACTTACCTCGAACAGATGGGACACCTCCGCACCGTGCCCCCCGACCCCGGTGACGACGACCCGACCCACTGGCGCAGCGCCGGTTCCGCCCTCATGGAGTCGTTTGCGACCGGCAGGGTAAACCCGAACGTGATGGCCTACGCCGCGCTCGGCCACTCGTGGCGCAAGGGCGATGCCGCGCAGTTTAACCAGATCACCGATCTCTTCCACCAACAGCTCGTGAAACGCTACCCGTCCGCGATGACGAAGAGCGACGTCGAGTCCCGCTTCAATTCCGCCGGTCCGTTCTACAGCAGCATGGTCCTCTACGTCATGGCGCTGCTCCTCGGTCTCGCCTCGTGGCTGAAATACCCGGACACGATGCAAAAGAGCGCGTATTACCTCATGGTCCTCGCGTTCATCGCGACCACCGTCGGCATCGCGACGCGCATGTGGCTCGAGGGCCGCCCGCCGGTCACGAATCTCTACTCGTCCGCGCTCGGCGTCGGCTGGGGCGCCGTGTTCCTCTGCATCATCCTCGAAAAAATCTACAAGAACTCGGTCGGCGCCGTCACCGGCGGCATGATCGGCTTCGCGACGCTCGTCATTGCCCACCACTTGTCCATCGGCGGCGACACGCTCGAAATGATGCGCGCCGTGCTCGACTCGAACTTCTGGCTGGCGACGCACGTCGTCGTCATCACGGTCGGCTATTCGGCCACTTACCTCGCCGGCTTCCTCGCCATCGTCTATATCCTGCGCGGTGTGCTGACGAAGTCGCTCGACCAGGGCACGGCCGACGCGCTCACACGCATGGTTTACGGCATCGTGTGTTTCGCGACGTTGTTCAGCCTCGTCGGCACCGTCCTCGGCGGCATCTGGGCCGACCAATCGTGGGGCCGCTTCTGGGGCTGGGACCCGAAGGAAAATGGCGCGCTCCTCATCGTCATCTGGAACGCCGTCATTCTCCACGCCCGCTGGGGCGGCATGGTGAAGCAGCGCGGCCTGATGGCGATGGCGGTGTTCGGCAACATCGTCACGAGCTGGAGCTGGTTCGGCACGAACATGCTCGGCGTCGGCCTGCACAGTTACGGCTTCATGGATTCCGCGTTCTATTGGCTGATCGCGTTCGTCGCGACCCAGCTGGCGATCATGGCACTGGCTGCCATTCCGCAGGATAAATGGGCGAGCTTTCGCATGCGCTTGAAGACCGCCTGACCCATTGCTGCCGGCCGCAAGGCCGGTATTAGTTAGACCCAAATAAGAGGCCCGCGGCAGTGTTCCGCGGGCCTCACGTCTTTCCGAGGCAAGGCCTCGTTCGGTTCGTTCGCTTCGGCCCGGAGGAGCCTGCTTGCCGGCGATAAAAACGATCACTCGCGCCACCACCCAAAATCGCCCGCGAGCCGGCTCCTTCAGAAAGGAAGACTGCCGGGACCGCCGCGAGAAGCCGCCCGTTCGCGCTCAAGATATGCGCAGCCTCCCGCAAGGCCGCGCTAGTATCCGGTCTGCGCCTGTGCGACAATGTCGGCACACCCCACTTCTGATGAGCGCGAAACTTTTCCTCCTCGTGGCGCTGCTCGGCGCCGCAGTGTCGGCTCACGCTGCCGCCGCCAAAGCCAACTGGCTGACCAACTGCTCGGAATGCCACGGCAAGGACGGCCGCGGCCGCACGGGGGAAGGCAAGAAACTGAAGATCACCGACCTCACGAATCCCACCGTGCAGGCCTCGTTCACCGACGCGCAGGCATTCAAGGTGATCAAGCACGGCTTGAAGGACGACCGCGGCGACGTGATGCACTCGACGTCCTACCGGCTCACCGACGACGAGATCGCCGCCTTGGTGAAGCACGTGCGCTCACTGAAAAGGCGCTGAGCTGTTTTGCGGAAAAACCGGTCCCGCAGAATTTACGGGGCCGCGTTTCGGACCCACACCCGAGAAAAATTCATTCGGACGAATCGGGCTTCGTCGTCGCAACCTTGACGACCTCGTGTCCGACGACTCGGCCGGAACGCAATTCGATGCCTTGGGGCCGGCTGAAAGTGCCGCTCGCGTTCGTGATCATCGTAGAACCCAGCGGGCGGCCCATCGCCCGCGGCAGCACGGGAGTTCTCAAAACAATTTTGGCGATGCCCAGCTTGGCCGCTTCCGCTTGGATCGACCGCACCGCGCGCAGCGCCGCGTGGCGATCCTGGAACGTCTGATAGTCGGCCGAAATTTCGCGGCCCAGGGTTTCGTCCGGTGCGAGTCGCTCGACGATCTCCACGGCGGTGGTGGGTGCGCTGAATCCGACCGTAGCCAAGGCGCTGACCGCGCCCGCGAGCATCCAATTTTTCAGCATGGCTTTCATGGGAGTCGTGTGTTGCGCGATGCGGCCCATGACATCGCTGGTTGAGCGACATTGAATCTAGCTCCCCCTCCTGAGCAACTCCCTTAGCGCCGGAGAAAATCCGGAACGCACCCGCGTCGCGGCACTGCTCCATCGCCCCGCTCGTTTGTGAGCGAGGCGCCTGCGCTCAATTCGCCGCCGCGACCAACGGTTGCGCGGCGTTCTTTCCCGGGGGCTTTCCAGCGGGTGGCCGGCCCGGTGCCGGTGTGGCCGGCTGGGTTGCAGGGCCACCGCCCACGAGCGCGAGGAGATCATCGACCGCAGCGGCCATCGCGGCGGCCTCCGCTTCGAGTTCGTGCGCGGCAGCGGCATTCTGTTCGGCACCGCCGGCGTTGGCCTGGGTGACTCCATCCATCTGCCCGACGGCGGAATTGATGTGCCCACAGCCCTGCGCCTGCTCGCGGCACGCGGCGCTGATGCCGGCGACGAGTTGCGACACCTTTTGTTCCAATCCAGTGCTCTCGTGGATGGCGGCGATCACGTGCGTGAAATCCTTCGCCGTGGCCGAGAGGTGGTGGCGTGAATTATCGACCAAGTCCTGCGTGTTGCGCGCGGCGGCGGCGCAGCGCTGCGCGAGTTCGCGAACTTCGTGGGCGACGACCGCGAAACCCAGTCCGGCTTCGCCGGCACGGGCCGCTTCGACGGCGGCGTTGAGCGCGAGGATATTGGTTTGAAACGCGATTTCGTCGATCGCCTTGATCACTTCGGACGTGCGCGCGCTGGCGGTAACGGTCTCCTGCAACGCCTTCTGCACGCCATCGATCAGTTCGCGGATGCGCTGAATGTTCGGTCGGAATTCGTCGCGCATGCACCGTTCGACACCCGCGGCGGCGGCGGCATTGTGTTGCGTGCCGGAGGTCAGCTCCGTCAGCGACGCCGCCGTCTGCTCAAGCGCGGCGGCCTGCTGGGCGGCGCCGTCGGCCAATACGGCGCTCGAACTGGTGATGCCGCCCGATTCCGTGCGCACTGCCGCAGCGTTGCCGCGGAGTTGTCCCGCCACGCGCCGCAAGGGTCGCACGACTTGCGTGCGCACGAGCCCGAAGGTGAGGCCGCCGAGCACGACAACGAGCGCGATGGACGTGACGAAGGCGTTGCGGATGTTCTGGGTGTGGATGGTCGTCGCCGCGGAGGTCCACTGCGCGCGCGCCGCCTTGAGCGCGTCCGTGCTGTAGCGGTAGGCCATCACGCCGCCCACCGCACGACCCTTGAAGTGGGCGTGGCACTCGAGGCAGGCCTGCGTGACCGGCATCGGTTGGTAGATTTCAAACGCATCCTCCGTCTGGCGGCGCACGACCGTTGGATCGCTGAGCAGCCGTTCGCGCAACTCGCCCGGTAGCGGCTGGCGTTTAAGGACGGGATCGGAGGACAAGCCGACAACCCCTTTGAGATTGTAGAACGATACATCCTTCACGCCTTGCACCCTGCCCTGCTCCTCCAGGAGCGAATGCACTTTCTCCATTTCGCCCTCGGCCATGGCATCGAGCAACGCCGAGGAAGCGACGCGCGCGATCGTCTCGATCCATTGCCATTGCACCACCTCTTCCTTGCCGAGATTCTCCTCCGCCAGCCGTGAAACGGTCGCACGGCTGAGGCGTTGCTGGACGAGTTGCGAGGCGGTATAGACGACCGCAATGCCGACGATCAGGTTGACGAGGAGCTTGGTTTGCAGGGTCATGGGAGCGGGCACGCGCTGGGAGGCCGCATGCTCACCCCCTCTCTTCGGCACAGTAAGGCCGCACTGCAGGACGCGCGGCGGTCAGTAGCCCGCCTTTGAGCTTCGGCAAGAAATGCACACTCGGCCACCGACCGGCCGGACGCCGCGGCGCGGACCTTGCGGGCCCACGCCGGGTAGCAGTCGCTCTGCCCCAGGAATCCTGCCGCGGTCGCGCGCCGGCAGGAAGTCGCTTAGTGGAACAGCCGCGAGACCATCGCGTAAACGATGAGCACGAGGAGGACGAGGCCGGTGCCGAAGAACATGAAGCCGGCGGCCGTCGCGACCTTCTGGCGGCCCTGCCACTCGTCCTTCACCTTGTAATCCTCGAGTTTGCCGGCGGCAACGAGGCGATCATACCAGCGCTTCCGCTCGTGCAGCATTTCCGTCTGCGAAATCCGGCCGGAGAAGATCACCTTGTCCATCGGGAACTTCTCGATGCGGAAATGCGTGTTGAAGAAATGGAAGGTGAAGATGAAGCCGGCGGCGAGCAGCGCCTCATCCGAGTGGATGACGTGCGCGATGTTGATGATCCAACCGGGCAGGAAGGTCGTGAAGAACTTCGGGAACCAGAGGATCAAGCCGGAGACACCGATCATCGCCACGCCCCAGAACACCGCGAGGTAGTCGAAGCGCTCCCAATACGTCCAGCGATCGAACTGTGGACGTGGGCCCTTGCCGAAGAACCAGCGGTTGTGGGCGACGAAGTCGCGCCAGTCCTGGAACGACGGCGCCATGGAATCCGGACCGAACAATGCGCCGAAGATGCGTTTGAACTCGATGCGGTTCGTCTGCGGATTGCGGATCGCGTTGCGATTTCCCCAGAACGAGATCGCGAGTTCGCCGAGGTGGAGCACGAAGTAGCCGAACGTCATGATCGCCCCGAAATGGTGCAGTTTGCGCGCGACATCGGCGCCGCCCATGAGGTTCATCATCACCTTCGCCCAATCGGCGTAGTAAAACTTCAGCGGCATGCCCGTGATGACGAGCAGCAGGAAACTCGTGACGACGAGCATGTGCAGGAAACGCTCGAATGGCGTGAACCGCGTGTAGATCACGTCGTCGGTATGCTGCTTGAGCACGGCTTCGCGGAACTGCTTCGAATCGGTCAGGTAGAGATAGATCGAGCGGACGAGCCAGAGCACCGTGTGCAACCCGAAGAAGGCGAACGTGCCGATCAGCAGCGTCGTCATGAACAGGAACACCTTGTTCAGAAGCGGATAATTCTCGCCATCCAGCGGGTTCGCGTGCGCCTGGAACTGCGTGAACTTCTCGTTCACGCCCGGGTGGCACTGCGCGCAGGTGTTGACGATTTTTTCTTTCGAAAGACGCGAGCGCGGGTCGCTGACGGGGAACACGTCGTGATGACCGTGGCAGTCGTAGCAGGCGGCGACATCGGACGCGACGTTCGGCCGGCCGAGCGCCATCGCCTTGCCGTGGTAGGTGTCGCGGTAGTGCTCGAGACGATCCTCGTGACACTTGCCGCAGCTTTGGTCGGAGAGTTCCTTAAAGTGCGCCGTCTTGGGCTTCTCGATGTCGTGGGCACTATGGCAGTCGGTGCAGACCGGCCCCTGCTTGTCGCCCTTCTGGAGCAACTGGCCGTGCACACTGGCGTTGTAAGTGTCTTCGACGCCGAGGTGACAGGTGCCGCAGGATTTCGCGATGTTCGCGTGGCTGGTGTGCGAATCCTTGTCGATGCTGCGCTTGATGTCGTGGACGCCGTGACAGTCATTGCAGGACGGCGCGACGATCAGGCCCTTCAACATCAGCGCCTGGCCGTGGATGCTGTCGAGGTAGTGCGCGCCGGCGTCCTTCTGGCCCATGCGATATTCCTTCGCGAGCTTGGGGTCGTCGTGGCACTTGCCGCACGTCTTGGTGAGGTTGAGCTTGAAGACGGGAGAATCCAGCTGCTTCACCGGCACCATGTCGTGCGTGCCATGACAGCTCGTGCACGAGGCCGCGTCGGACG